>NZ_JBMDJC010000002.1:0-479769 GCF_057808995.1 Acidovorax sp. FG60 | reverse complement strand
CATGGTGGTGGTCTGACTTAAACCAACCGGCCTCCACGAAACCCGGGGCGGTTCACGTCCTTGAGGTATGCATAGGGATCGTGCCCATTAAGTCGTGCCGACTGGACGAGCGACATGACAGCGGCCGCCTTCTGGCCAGCTCGTAGACTGCCCGCAAAGAGCCAGTTATTGCGACCGATGGCGACAGGCCTGATCTGGTTCTCAATGTGGTTGTTGTCGATCGGCAGGCGACCATCTGAAACGAACCGCGTCAGAGCCTCCCAGCGCCGCAGGCTGTAGTCAAGAGCCCGGGCAGTTGCCGATCCTTCCGGCACCTTCTGTCGCACTTGCAGCATCCACAGATGAAGAGCGTCGAGGAGGGGTTTGGCGTGAGATTGCCGCTGGCGCAGGCGTTGGGCCGCAGTTGAGGTTTGCAAGTCTCGCTCGACTTCGTAGATCCTGCCAAATTGCAGCAGCGCGCTCTCTGCCACGACGCTCTTGCTCGTTGCATGCAGGTCGAAGAACTTGCGCCTGGCGTGGGCCAGGCAACCGACCTCGATGATGCCCTGGGCCATCAATGCCTTGTAGCCGGAGAAGTCATCGCAGACCAGACTTCCCTGCCAACCCTCCAGGAACGAACGCGCATGCGCCCCGGCACGGCTCTCACAGAAGTCGTAGACCACTGCTCGGGTGTCTTCGAACGCACCTGGTGCGTAGGCCCATAGGTAGGCACGGTGAGTCTTGCCTGCTCCGGGCTTGAGCATCGCCACAGGTGTCTCGTCGGCATGAAGCACTGGATGGGTCAGCACCTCGGAGCGCAGTGCATCTACGACAGGCTGCAGCTGAACTCCGCAGGCGCCGACCCACTGCGCGAGCGTGGAGCGAGGCACCGCATAGCCTGCACGGCTGAAGATCGCTTCCTGGCGGTACAGGGGCAGGTGGTCGGCGAACTTGGCCACCAGGACATGCGCCAGCAGGCCGGCGGTTGGAACGCCTTTGTCGATGACATGCGCGGCGACTGGCGCTTGCACCAGCCGCTCGCACTTCCTGCATGCCCACTTGCCGCGGATGTGGCGCTCCACTGTGAACACGCCTGGGGCGTAGTCCAGCTTCTCTGCGATGTCTTCGCCAATGCGCTTCATCTGACAACCGCACTGGCACACGGTCGATTCGGGCTCGTGTAGCACCTCGCGGCGTGGCAACTGAGGCGGGAGTAATTGCCGCTTGGGCTGCGTTCTGAGGCTATGGGCAATGGTCTGCGCCACCGGGGTGTCTGCGTCGCTCTGCACGTACTCAGCGGCAGCGTCGTCGAGCAGGCTGAACTGCTCGACATCGAAGCGCTCCGACTGCACGGCGAACTTCATGCGCTTGAGCAGTGCGTTCTCGTGGGTGAGCTTGTCGATCAACGCCTGCTTGTGCTTGACCTCTGCGGTTAGGCGGACAGTGAGCTCGCGCAGCTGCACTGCGCTGAGACCATCCAGGGATTGCGACTGCACCACCATGGCTTGGCAGTGTGCTGGATATCGGGGCAGCTTTGCACTGTCGAATGCCCGGATTGCCAGAGGCGCACCATCACCTCAAACGAGCGCGATGACGCCATCGTCGCCAAGGCGCTGCCATGGCAGGCCGAGTACCAGGGCACTCAGCTGTGCCTGGCTGATCGAGAGCTGGTGTGCGCCTCCTGGCATCGGCCACACGAAGCGTCCTTGGTGCAGTCTGCGAGCGCACAGCCAGACCCCGATCCCGTCGTGCACGAGCACCTTCAAACGGTTGCCGCGCTTGTTGACGAACAGATAGGCATGGTGGGGATGGGCAGCGCCAAAGACGATGACCACGCGAGCGAGTACCGTCTCCGTGCCAGCTCGCATGTCCATAGGGGCAATGGCCAGCCAGGCGGCGTCGATGCGGATCATCGAAGCCAGTCGCGCAGCCAGACACCACAGGACGAAGCGCAGTCGGTGGGCCAGTTGATGGCGACGACAGCCGATCCACGGCGCACCTCGATGTGGATTGCACTGCTCGAACGACCCGCCTCAGATGACGCGGGAGTTGTGGCGGCCTCAGCCTCGATCACCGTAGCATCCTGCAGTTGGAGTGGAACAAACTGCTGGCCGGATGCTTCAGCCGCTTCGACCAGAACGCGCTGGCGCTCTTCTCGGATCCAGCGGTGGACCATGTTCGCGTTGAGGCTGTGGCTGAGCGCTACACCCGAAACCGACGCACCCTCCTGTGAGCATTGCTGCAGGACCTGGGCCTTCAACTGCGCACTGTATGCCCGGCGCTTGGGGACTTCAAGTGTCGACTCTCTTAGCATCGTGTCCACGATCTCCTTCGTGTACACGATGCCCTATCTGGCGAACCGGCTCAAGATGGGTTCACCACCCGCTTACCTATCTCCGCGTCCTGGGCCTTCTGCTTGCCGTTGCCAGGGAACGCCTCCTGGGGCTCCTCTCGCAACTCACGAACCCACTTGCGCAGCACGTTCTCGTGAACGTCCAGGTCCTTGGCTGCCTGGGCCACAGCCACGCCACGCTCGGTGACCAGCCTGACCGCCTCGAGCTTGAACTCGCGGCTGAATGTCCTTCTTCTCTCCATGAACCACCTCCGGTTTCATCTTCCACCTTAACAAGGTGTCATCGAAACCGGCAGCAGCCCAGTTGAAGGATTGCTATTGGGAGGCGAGTTCGATGAAGTGTTAGACCGCTCCCGCTGCACTCCCGCCGCTAAGGCTAACGTGGGCCGCTTCAGGCTGGTTGCTGCCACTCACCTGCTGTGGTGGACAACTGCTATGGCCAGGAGCTGGCTTTAAACTCTCCGGAAAGGCCGTCCGCTTCTGGCAACTCGCTAAGACGTCCAGCCCATTGCGCACAACAACCTCTTCCCGTTGGCCTTTAGCGTTACCAATGCTTCGTGCTCCGTGCATTCCCAATGCGGGGCGAACAGTTGTGCCGTTCTTCCCATACTCCACGGCTGAAGAGGTACACCATTCTCCTTGGCGAACGGTCCATCACTTTCGGGGACGACTCTGTCGCGTGGGAGCTTAGCGGCGAGAGCGCGACCTGCCGCGCTCTCGAACGCGGCAGGCCCGATGCTGAACCAGCACCCCATTTTGTACGCAGCGTCCATCTCTGCGATGGTCCCAGTAAACCAGTGAAGTACAGCGGTGCCGAATCCGGGGTACTTGAGCAGAATAGGCAAAACCTCTCTGACAGCACCTCGCGAATGGATGCTTAGGACCCTGCCGCCGAGCTCCCTGCTTCGCGACACGACGGCATCAAACACCTGCCTCTGTGTTGACAGGCTAGATTTGAAGCGGTGGGAACCATCCATGCCGACTTCACCCACTGCTGCCACCAGCGCCATTTGCTTAAGCAGTTGAGGGAGCTCGCCAGCGCGGCTTTCAGCCAACTCGGGATGCAAGCCAGGGGTTATGAGCACGCGCGGAACATGGCCAAGAACTTTAGACGTGGCTTCATAGGCTCGAGGGCTCGTGGTCACGAGCCACGTGAACTCGTTGCGAAGCGCAGTGTTGATTTCCATCCAGAAGTGACCCACTAACCCCCAGGATGTCCATCTAAAACTGACCCACGTACTAACCCTAACCTGCTGCTTTGTTGAGCAGCAGGAGACCAGGAGTGATAGACGTGGCAACACTGAGTGTCATCAGGCGCTGGGCCCTGCGAGAGCAGATGTCCATCCGCGAGATCGCCCGCCGCACCGGCCTCTCGCGCAACACCATCCGCAAACACCTGCGCGCCGACGCCGACGAGCCGCACTACTCCAAACGCGTCAGCCCCAGCAAGCTCGACCCCTTCGCCCCGAAGCTGGCCGGCTGGCTCAAGACCGAAGCGGGCCGATCTCGCAAGCAGCGGCGAACCGTCAAGCAGATGCACGCCGATCTGCAGGCGCTGGGCTACACCGGCTCCTATAACCGGGTCGCCGCCTTTGCCCGGCTCTGGCACGAGCAGCGTCAGACAGCCCAGCAGACCACCGGCCGCGGCACGTTCGTGCCCCTGACCTTCGGCTGCGGCGAGGCCTTCCAGTTCGATTGGAGCGAAGACTGGGCAGTGCTCGCGGGCGTGCGCACCAAGCTGCAGGTGGCCCACTTCAAGCTCAGCCACAGTCGGGCGTTCTACCTGCGGGCCTACCTGCTGCAGACGCACGAGATGCTGTTCGACGCCCACAACCATGCGTTCACGGTGTTCGGTGGGGTGCCCAGGCGAGGCATCTACGACAACATGCGCACCGCCGTGGATCGCGTGCGCCGAGGCAAGGAGCGCGACGTGAACGCGCGCTTTGCAGCCATGGTGAGCCACTTCCTGTTCGAAGCCGAGTTCTGCAACCCGGCCTCCGGGTGGGAGAAGGGTCAGGTGGAGAAGAACGTGCGCGATGCCCGTCACAGGCTGTGGCAGGTCGTGCCGCCATTCCCCGGGCTTGAGGAGCTCAACGCGTGGCTTCAGGAGCGCTGCGTGGCCCTGTGGCACGAGATCGAGCACGGCAAGCTGCCTGGCACTGTCGCGGACGTTTGGGCCGAGGAACGGGCAGCACTGATGCCAGTACCGCGTCCCTTCGACGGCTTCGTGGAGCACACCAAGCGAGTCTCTCCCACCTGCCTGATCCACTTCGAGCGCAACCGCTACAGCGTGCCGGCGCCATTCGCCAACCGCCCCGTGAGCCTGCGCGTCTACGCCGACCGCCTGGTGATCGCAGCAGAAGGCCAGATCGTCTGTGAGCACCAGCGCCTGATCGAGCGCAACCACCATGGCGCAGGCCAGACGGTCTACGACTGGCATCACTACCTAGCGGTGCTTCAGCGCAAGCCTGGAGCCCTGCGCAATGGTGCCCCCTTCCTAGAGCTGCCGCCGGCGTTCAAACGCCTGCAGGCCACCTTGCTCAAGCAGCCAGGCGGCGACCGGGAGATGGTGGAGATCCTGGCCCTTGTACTGCATCACGACGAGCAGGCAGTGCTCTCGGCGGTGGAGCTGGCCCTGGAAGCTGGCGCTCCCAGCAAGACCCACATCCTGAACGTCCTGCACCGACTGCTCGATGGCAAGCCCGCCCCAGCGCCGGTGACGTCTCCACAAGCCCTGCGGCTCACCGTGGAACCCCAAGCCAATGTTCTTCGCTATGACCAACTGAGGGAGGTGCGCCATGCGTCATGACCCCGCCATTGCTTCCATCGTCATCATGCTGCGTGAACTCAAGATGCACGGCATGGCACATGCCGTTAACGAGCTGGACGAGCAAGGCGCCCCCGCATTCGAGGCAGCCCAGCCCATCCTGGCCCAACTCCTCAAGGCCGAGACCGCCGAACGGGAGGTGCGCTCGGTGGCATACCAGCTCAAGGTGGCCAAGTTCCCAGCCTACCGGGATCTCACAGGCTTCGACTTCAGCCACAGCGAGGTGAACGAGGCCCTGGTGCGCCAGCTGCACCGGTGCGAGTTCCTGGAAGAGGCCAACAACGTCGTGCTGGTGGGCGGGCCAGGCACGGGCAAGACCCACATCGCCACAGCACTGGGGGTGCAAGCCATCGAACACCACCACCGAAGGGTCAGGTTCTTCTCGACGGTGGAACTGGTGAATGCACTGGAAGAGGAGAAGGCCCAGGGCAAGCCCGGGCAGATCGCACACCGACTGGCTTACGCTGACCTGGTGATCCTGGATGAGTTGGGGTACCTTCCGTTCAGCACTTCAGGAGGAGCATTGCTGTTCCACCTGCTGTCCAAGCTGTACGAGCGCACCAGCGTTGTGATCACCACGAACCTGAGCTTCGCCGAGTGGGCCAATGTGTTCGGAGATGCCAAGATGACCACGGCACTGCTGGACCGGCTCACGCATCACTGCCATATTCTGGAAACGGGCAACGACAGCTACCGGTTCAAGAACAGTTCGGCTCAGCAGCCACAACCGCCAGCATCCACCAAAAAGGAGAAGACAACCAAGAACTTATCCACAACGTGAGCATGAAGTTCACGCAAAAGGGTGGGTCAGAATTCGATGGAAATTGTGGGTCAGCTTTGCATGGAAACTAACATCCCGCTGGAGGGGCTGACCCGCAAGGCCGTCTTTCCCGACAGATTTTCCGCGCCCAGTTTTGGCACGGTCCACAGTGGCCCTGCCCTTACCCTTGATGCGGCCACGCATGCGCGGCTTCAGCACGGACGCCGGGAGGTCACGCTCTATGGGCTTGGCAGCCAGTATGGGCAACTGAAGCCGACTGATGTAGTGCCAGTGAGTCTACATGGCTCGCGGGCTGCGGAGAAGTTCTTCATCAAGGTCACAAACATCGGTGTGGTGAAAGGCGGGGTTCTGCTCAAGCAGGCCGAGCACAGCCTAGCCATGCAGCACGACATCGGGAGCCAGTTGGGGGGCACGTTAAAGGCTTCGGACAAGGTCCGGGTCGTCGAGGCGGCCGGGATCTATGAATGGCAGATCGATCAGAACCGTCCAGTGATCTAGCCCTGCGGCCGAGCCGTGGGGCCGCGCCGCTGGATGGAATGATCGGAATCCGCAAACCACGAAGGAAACGCTGTGGGCTGGAACATGCCATGGTCGCGCCGATCTGCAAAGCTAGATCCCATGCTGGACGACGACGTGATAAGGCAAGCGTTGGAGCACCGGTTTGTCCGATACGCCTGCCTCTATCAGCAGCACGAGGGAATCGGGTTACTGCAGAGCGCCAGAGCTTCCACCCCGGATCTGTACATAAGGATCAACGGGAGGCAGGGTGCCTATGTTCATCAGTGGCGCTTGCGCGACAGCAAGACCGCAGTGGTGGAGCACTTCGCGGTTGAAACCGAATTTGTGGGGAAGGGTTTTGGTCTTGCAATTGCGCGCGGCCTCGCAAGTGCCCTGAGGGATGAGTTTGAAACCGAGACCATTGTGTTCAGCGAGCGCGCGTACTCCGAGGCGCATGAACGCTTTTTCAAGCGCCTTGGCGCGGTGCCTAGCGACAGCAGCCAGTATCCTGGGAAGCCGGATTGGGCCTGGTCCCTGGCGACCGCAGCAGCGGACTGAGCGTTGCCACTGTCCGCGCGTAGCACCCGTGCGGCAGGAGTGGATGGCATCGCATAAGTGACCGCCCGATGGGCGTGGGAGACAGAGGAAACGATCCGGTCGATGTTTCTCCCTGCTACGAATAAGATAGAGGCTTGAGCCTTTTGCTGCATCGTTTCCGGGAAGAAAACATGACAGAGCCCCAATTGCAACCGCCGCCAAGGGGGCGGATTAGCCCGCTGCTCACCGCAGCGTCCATTGAGCGCACCGGTAACGCCCAGTTGCCGGGGGCCTATTGTGGACAACGGCATGTATGGCTTATGGAGGGGGCGCCAATCGTCGAAGCGCTGGCGAATTTGGCTGAGCTGACCACGAAAACCGAGGCACAGTTGGAGCGGGACGACAGTTCCGAGCCCTCCTTGCTGGAACTGCAAACTAAAACAAAGGCCGAGGCGGAGCAGGATGACCAGGACCGGAATGCGCACCTGCTGGGGCTCACTACGAAGACGTTTGCCAACATGGAACGCGACGACTGAAGTAGGCCATGATTCTCATCGTCACCAGCCAAAGGGACCTAACGAGCGATTTCATCGTACTTGAGCTTCAACGCAAGGGGCTCGCCTACCTGAGGCTCAATACGGAAGAACTCCCGAAAGGTGCCTTCTACTGTCGGCCAGAAGTAGACGATGCTTGGCATTTCGATCTCCAAGGGGTGTCTTTCGACCTGTCTCGTGTCAAGGCTGCGTACTTTCGGAGGCCAGGCACCCCCGAGCCGCTTTCGGACATTCACGAGGCCGAACAGGCTTACGCTGCCGTAGAGTGGCAAGCGACATTGCAATCGCTCTATTGGGCGGTCGGGGATCGCTGGCTCAATGCCCCTCACGCGATAGCGCTTGCTGAGGACAAGATCAGGCAGTTAACTGTTGCCCGGAGGCTCGGGTTTCTGATACCCGAGACGCTGATCGGCAATTCTCCGGTTGCTGCACAGGCGTTTGCCGCGGAAAGAAGGGTTGTCGGCAAACCGCTGAGAAACGCTGTCGTGAAGGGGCAACGTACCGACAGGGTCGTCTTCACCTCCCGCGTCCACATCGATGCGCAAACCGACCCTCTCTCCATCAGGGTCTGCCCACTGATACTTCAACGGGAAATCAAGAAACGATATGACGTGCGCGCCACGGTTGTTGGGGATCGGGTGTTTGCCGTAACTATTGACTCCCAAGGCCACCCTGAAACGGAGGTGGACTGGCGCAAGACTTCGGCGCCGGACCTGGCGCACTCCGTTTACGTCCTTCCGTCCGAGATCGCCCGGAAATGCATAGCTATGACGCGTAGCCTGGGCCTGCGCTTCGGAGCGCTGGATTTCGTCTTGGACCCTGAAGGGCAGTTGTGGTTTCTTGAGATCAATCCGAATGGCCAGTGGGCATGGATAGAGACCCGGACGGGGCATCCCATCGCCGCCGCCATCGTGGCCGAGCTGGCGCAGATCGCGAATGAACAAGCTACTGCAGGCGATTTGGCCACGGCCTGAAATGTGCTCTCCTGCGGAGCTCGCTAAGCTTCAGCAGGACGGCCGCGAACTGGATGCGCGCATCCAGGACCTGCAGGGCATAGGTGACGCCGAGGCCTCCTTGTATCTCGAGGCGGCGAGGCGCATCACGGATGAAGAAGACAAACGAAAAGCTGGAGCCGAAGCCCGGGCGACGACCTACCTTGCTGCCGTCGCCGCGTTGATTCCATTGATGACATGGGCTATCGGCAACGCCGGGCCCTCGTTGACTTGTTCTCCGGGTTGGGGATGTTTCGCGTGGACAGGCATCTTTATCCTGGCGGTCATCTACTTCATTACCGCGGCCCACTGGGCCCTCAAAACCCTCGCAGTCGCCAATTATCACGTCATAGGCGTGGAGGACATTGTCCAAGTCAAGGAGCAGAAAAAGAACCTTCAAAAGATTCTGATCCAACAGTCGCTACTGCAAGGCAGGCGCAACCGCGACACCATTAACCTGAAGCTCACCTTCATCAAGGTGGCGCAGCGGCGCTTTTTCAATGGTCTTGTGATCCTGGGGTTGTTGCTGATGTTTGATCCTGCATCAAGGCTTGGCCTGATCGACGCGGCAAAAAGTCAGCTCGCTGCGGGGGCGAGCTACTTGAAAGTGGTGTCCAGCGTTCGTGCAAACAATTCCCAAGTGGGCAAGACTGAACCGAAAGATGAAACCTCTGAGCTTCTCTTGCGAATGACTCTGCAGTTACCGGCCCAATAGTTTCCCAAATACAAATACCCGCCGAGCAGCAAGCAGCGGCAACGCCGTCGCGCGCATCTCCATGTCCAACATGCGTACCAGGTTATTGAGGTAGTGGTCAGGGCGCTTTGCGGGCTCGATGCCGGGCTGCTGCCGGGGCAGCTTGCGCGGGACATGAAGCGATCCTGCCGATTGCTCGCCGGACCTGCTGTGCTCACGTTCCAGGATTGACTGATCGGCATCGCCGGAATACGCACATTTTTAAGAGATCATGCCGGGGCCTCAAGAGCCGCCTCTTCTTTCAGCGATTGGATGAAAAGCGCCTCGATGTCGACTTCAGGCGCGCGGGTCGATTCATCCTCGTCCTTTCCTTCGAAGATTGCCGTGAGCCTTTCTCCAAGGAGCCGCCACGCTTCGCGCTTTTCCTTGCTGTATTTGTAGTGCAGATAGTGCCGTCGCACTTTGCTTCCCGCCAGCACATGGTTCTGGCATTGGTCGATGACCTCTGGTGTCACTTCCAGATGCTGCATCATCGTTGCGGCTGTCCTTCGCATGTCGTGAGGTGTCCACTTGCCGTTTTCACCCCCGGACAGGACCAGCGTATCGTCGTGAACCCGGTTCTTCAACGGCTTGCGGTCCTTGAAGCGGCACTGCCGGTCGCCCACTTGCTTGCTGACTGTCTTTTCGTTCACGTGGTTTTCCCCGTCGGCACACGGGAAGCACCATTTGGAGGCCTTCGTCAGCTCGTGGAGTGCCTTGAACTGCTTCAGCGCAAAAGCGGAGAGATAGACAACCTGGTCCTGCTTCTTGCCGCGCTTCCCTTTGGCATTCTTTTTGGGGATGAACCACGCCCCGATCTCCAAGTTCACGTGCTTCCATTCGGCCATGAGCAGTTCGCCGATGCGGCAGGCCGTGGACAGGCTGATCCAGAGGGCCAACTGCGTCTCCTTCAAGACAGGCCGCTTGGCCCGGCGCTTGTCGGGAGCCGCTTCGTAGGCCTGGTGCATGGCAGCGAAGATGTCACGCAGCTCCCTGATTTCCTTCGGAGAAAGGGTTCTGGTGCCCTCGTTGGAAAGATCGTAGTCGGCATCCACAAGGTTCTCGACTGCCACAAGGGCTGTCGGATTCCCTTCCTGCAGCAGGCGCCGCCATGGCTGCCGCTCCTCCGCCCAGACGAACATCTGCTTGAGATCATGGGAGGCGATGACGGCGAGCCGATTGACTCCTCGATCGACCATCGCTCGAAGCAGAGCCCGAATGTGGTGCTCCGTCACATCCTTCACAGGTAGGGTGCCGATGGCGGGCAGAACGTCCTTGTTGAAAGAACGCTTGATTTCCGCGTTGTTGTCCTCGCGCTTGACGCCATCGGTTACCCAGGCGTCGAACAGGGACTGCACAGTAATGTTGTCGGCGTCCCGTTTTTTCTGCTCTGCGATAACCCGTTCTACTTGAAGGCGGTTCTCGATGCGAACAGCTTTCCGCTGGTCATTGGGATTGATGCCGTCCCGTACAGCTTTCCGTGCGTTGTCTCGATTCGTCCGGATCTCGTCCAGCGTCGCGGTCGGCCACGCACCGCAGTAGTGCCATGTTTTCTTGCCATCCCATTTGAACCCGTAGCGGAACTTGATGGAAACGCTGCCGTCAGCGGCGGCCAGCACTTGGCCGCTGAGGCCGTCACCGTCGCTCAGGACCTCGCCCTTCCAGGATGGACCAATGGCTTTCAGCTCGATGACCGTCCACTTCCGGCCAATGCCAGATTTTGGGTAGCGCATAGTTTCTCCAGCTTCCAGGGGTCCACCCAGGGGTCCACCAGAAATGGGATGGTAGGGGATTTGTTGGGACTCCTTTTCTTTAATTTTATCGCTTAACCTATTGTTTTTAAAGGATTTTATTGATCCACGGAAATCCACCAAAATCTACCCAAAAATGAATGGGGTGCAAGGGGTCGCGAGTTCGAATCCCGCCACGCCGACCATTGATAGCAAAAGCCCAGAACCGAAAGGTTCTGGGCTTTTTTGCTTGAGAGGGCGCTCAGAGGTATCCCTGAATGATTTGTACCATGCCTCCTGACCGCTGCACTCTTAGGGCTTGTTGTGCGGGCTGGCCGCCAGGGAGCGCGCTGTGTGCTGATCGAAAACAGGTGATGGCCCGCCGGGGCGGAGGACTTTCATGATCGATGGACTCGTGGCCGGAAGGCTTTACGGTGATTCCGAGCAGCGTACCGACAAGGCTGGAAAGCCTTTCACTGTGGCCAAGGTGCGTGCAAACACGGCGGATGGCGAGTTGCTTTTTGTGAATGTGATTGCGTTTGAGGCGGGTGTTTGCGCTGCCATTCATAACCTGCGCGATGGGGATTCACTCGCGCTTTCGGGCAGCATCACACCGAGAGTCTGGACGGACAAGCAGGGCAACACCCGGCCTGCATTGGATATGGTGGCGCACCGTCTGCTTGCGCTCCACGGAGATTGAAACAGGACGCTGCTGAGTGGCGGACCTGAAGCGGGGCAACGGTGTATCCCTGTGGGTTTGGGCAACCGGCTTCAGGCGCTTGTGGGGCACCGCAGATATCAAGTCGGGCTTTGTGGCGTGGATGTGGTTTTTATAAATCCCAGCGCTTTGAGTTCTTCTTCGTCCAGATGCAGCTCCGTCAATTCCGGTTGCCGTGCCTCCACGACACGCCTGCGTTCGTAGTTGCTGGGAGGGCCTTTTTCTGTTTGTCGGCGGTCCTGCCCGTTGCGTCTGTCGGTGTTGACTCTCCGGTCGGTGTTCATACTGGTGCTCATGCTGGTGGGGTCATGGGTATTGATGGGGGCTGGGGCTGTCGGTGCTTCATGAACGTGATGCTCGGTGGTTGCCAGTCGCCTCCGTCCTGCCGTGCCAGTCTGCCGGAGCTCGCTTTGTTTGGAAATGAAAAGATGACTGCAAGGCAAGGTGGGTTGCAAGGGTGACACTGCAGATGCTTTGGTGAATCGGAAGATTCCAAAGTGTCCACCGCCCAAGCCTTTGCCAAAGCCTGGCGACTCCAGTCCTTGCAGCTCGCTAACGGTATGGGTGATTGCCCTGATTTGGTGAGGTGCTGCACTGCATTGATGCATTCCGCCACAGGGCGGTACTCCAGAGAACGATCCGGTCGGCCCTACCTGGTCCGCCAACAGGGGCTTGGCATGGCCTCGGATGGTGCGGCATGAATATTGCGATCCCCTTCCGTGTCTGCTGGTGAAGCTGCCTGCGGACTGATCGATACCCTCCGCTAATGATGGCGGAACACCCGAGTGAGTTGCGGCTTTTTTTGCAGTCGCCCGCTTGGTAGTTCCAACCCACGCCCGTGGTTCCGCGGAGGGTGTGCTGTGCCGCTGGCATGGCACATCCTGCACCCCTCGAAACGGTTCCCCGGGTTCTTGCAGGATGAGCAAGCATGAAAATCGTTCTCATTGGCCACGGCATGGTCGGCCACAAGTTCCTCGAAAGTCTGGCCGAAACCGGCATGACTGGTGTCGAGGTCACCGTGCTGTGCGAAGAGCCGCGCCCTGCCTACGACCGGGTGCATCTGTCGGCCTTCTTCAGTGGCACCTCGGCCGATGAACTTTCGCTGGTCGAACCCGGCTTCTTCGAGCGCACCGGCTTCACGTTGCGCCTGGCCGCGCGCGCTGCATCGGTGGACCGTCGCATCCGCACCGTGACCACGGCGGATGGCGAAGTGCTCACCTACGACAAGCTGGTGTTGGCCACCGGCTCCAATCCCTTCGTGCCCCAGGTGTCCGGACGCGACCGCGATCACTGCTTTGTCTACCGCACCATCGAGGACCTGGAGGCCATGCAGGCCTCGGGTGCCAAATCGAAGACCGGCGTGGTCGTGGGCGGGGGGCTGCTGGGCTTGGAATGCGCCAAGGCGCTGCGCGACATGGGCCTCGAAACCCATGTCGTCGAGTTCGCTCCCAGGCTCATGGCTGTTCAGGTGGATGAGGGCGGTGGCCGCGTGCTGCGCGCCAAGATCGAAGAACTGGGCGTGCAGGTGCACACCGGCCGCAATACGCAGGAGATCACCGATGGCGCCCGCGCGCGCCACCGCATGGTGTTTGCCGACGGCACCTGGCTGGAGACCGACATGATCGTGTTCTCCGCTGGCATCCGCCCACGAGACGAACTGGCGCGCCAGAGCCTGCTGGCCATTGGCCCGCGCGGCGGCGTGGCCATTGACAGTGCCTGCCGTACCAGCGACCACGATGTCTACGCCATCGGCGAATGCGCCTCGTGGAACGAGCAGACCTTCGGCCTGGTCGCGCCCGGCTACGACATGGCGCGTGTGGCCGCCCGCCACATCGCGGGTGAGACCGACGCGGCTTTCGTCGGTGCGGACATGAGCACCAAGCTCAAGCTCATGGGCGTGGACGTAGCCAGCATTGGCGACGCGCATGGGAAAACGCCGCACAGCCGCACCTGCCAGTACGTGGACGAGCGTCGCCAGGTCTACAAAAAGATCGTCATCAGCGAGGATGGCAAGCAGCTGCTGGGCGCCGTGCTGATCGGCGATGCCTCCGAATACGGCACGTTGCTGCAGATGGCCCTGAACGGCATCACGCTGCCCGATGACCCCGAGTTCCTGATCTTCCCCTCCAGCGACAAGGCCAAGCCCGGACTGGGTGTAGAGGCGTTGCCTGATACGGCACAGATCTGCTCGTGCAATAACGTCACCAAGGGCGGCATTTGCGAGGCCGTGGGCAATGGGGCGTGCACCATTGCCGAGATGAAGGCCTGCACCAAGGCGGGTGCCACCTGCGGCGGCTGCGTGCCCCTGGTCACCCAGGTCATGAAGGCGGAAATGGCGCGCCGTGGCATGGCCGTGAACAACCACATCTGCGAGCACTTCGCTTACTCGCGCCAGGAGATCTACCACCTGGTGCGTGTGGGCCAGATCAAGAGCTTCGAGGACCTGCTGGCAAAGCATGGCAAAGGCATGGGCTGCGATATCTGCAAGCCCGTGGCGGCCAGTGTGTTCGCCTCGTGCTGGAACGAATTTGTGCTCAAGAAGGAGCTGGCCGGCCTGCAGGACAGCAACGACTACTTCCTGGGCAACATCCAGAAGGACGGCACCTACTCGGTGGTGCCACGCATGCCCGGTGGCGAAGTCACACCCGACGGCCTGATCGCCGTGGGCCAGGTGGCCAAGAAATATGGGCTGTACACCAAGGTCACGGGCGGTGCGCGCGTGGACATGTTTGGTGCGCGGGTGGAACAGTTGCCGTTGATTTGGGAAGAGCTGATCGCCGCCGGTTTTGAATCCGGCCACGCCTACGGCAAGTCGCTGCGCACCGTGAAGAGCTGTGTGGGCTCCACGTGGTGCCGCTACGGAGTGCAGGACAGCGTGGGCTTGGCCGTGGAACTGGAGAACCGTTACAAGGGCCTGCGTGCCCCGCACAAGATCAAGTTCGGCGTGTCGGGCTGCACGCGCGAATGCGCCGAGGCGCAGGGCAAGGACATTGGCGTCATTGCCACTGAAAAGGGCTGGAATCTCTACATCTGCGGCAACGGTGGCATGAAGCCACGCCACGCCGAGCTGTTTGCCTCCGACCTGACGAAGGAAGAACTGGTGCGCACGATCGACCGCGTGCTGATGTTCTACGTGCGCACGGCAGACCGGTTGCAGCGCACAAGCACCTGGCGCGAAAACCTCGAAGGGGGCCTCGACTACCTCAAGGACGTGCTGCAAAAAGACAGCCTGGGCCTGTGCGCCGAGCTTGAATCGCAGATGCAAAACGTGGTGAACACCTACCAGTGCGAGTGGAAGGCGGCCGTGACCGACCCCGAGACGCGCAAGCGCTTCCGCTCGTTCGTGAACAGCGACCAGGCCGATGAGAACGTGCTCTTCGTCGAAGAGCGCGGCCAGATCCGCCCGGCGCGCGCCGATGAGCGTGGCCCCGCGTCGGCCAGAGTGATCCCCATCCGCCAGGCGGCCTGAAAGGAATAGACCATGAGTGCACTCCCCATGAACAGCACCGATTCCCTCGACTGGACCGACATCTGTGCGGTGGATGACATCCTCCCCAACACAGGCGTCTGCGCCCTGGTCGCCGATCTCCACGTGGCGGTTTTCCGCACTGGCAGCGACCAGTTCTTCGCCATTGACAACGTGGATCCCAAGTCAGGTGCCAGTGTGCTGTCGCGCGGGCTGATCGGCAGCCTGAGCGGCCGCGTGGTGGTGGCTTCACCGCTGTACAAGAACCACTTTGACCTGCAGACCGGCGAATGCCTGGAAATGCCGGAGCATTCGGTTCGCACCTACAGCGTGCGTGCCGTACGTGGTCGTGTCAGCGTGGCTGGCGCGCCGGCAGCCTGACACAATCGCATCCACGTCGCGGCACTTCGGCTGCGCCCTAAACAACCCAGGAAACCTGCATGCCCGACCTCGCGGCGCCCTTGTCCGTATCGAACCTTGTCCTGCGTTCCAAGCAACTGGAGATTGATGCTGTGCGCCATCTGGCCAGTCGGGCTGAACTGGTGGATGTGATCGGGCAACTGATCCAGGGCCTGCAGCGCGAGCGGGGCGCGTCAGGGGCCTTCCTGGCCTCCAAGGCACAGCGTTTTGCCGACATGCGCCTGCGGGTGGTCGAAGAGGTGGGCCCCTTGGAGGCCCGGCTGCGTGAAGTGTTTGCTCAGCACATCGAGCCTGCACAGGGCGCCACTGCCAAGGCGCTGTCGCTGATGGCATGGGCGCTGCTCGGGATGGAGTCGTTGCCAGCGCTGCGCACCCAGATCGAACGCCAGGCAATGAGTGCCAACGATTCTGTCGCCGCTTACAGCCACCTCATTGCAGGGCTGATCGAGTTGGTTTTCCATGTAGCCGATGCGGCGGGTTTGCCCAGCGTGTCTCGCCTGCTGGTGGCGTTGCTGCACCTCGTGCAAGCGGAGGAGGAGGCGGGCCAGGAGCGGGCTTTGGGGGCCTTGCTGTATGCCTCCGGCCGTAGCAACGAGGCGCACCAGCAGCGTGTGATTCACCTCATCGATGCGCAGGAGCGTAGCCTGCGTGTCTTCGCCGAGTTCGCCGAGCCAGAACTGCGCGTGCGATGGGAGCAACAACAGCTATCTCCCGGTGTGGCCAAGTTGGAGCGCTTGCGCCGAACGCTGTGTGTGGCTCGGCCAGACGCTGCGCTGGACGGCGATCTCAGTGACATCTGGTTCGACGTTTGTTCCGAGCGCATCAATGCGCTGTGGCACCTCCAAGTCGATCTCGTCAAACGCTTGCGAGCGGACTGCGAAGCGCGCATCCTCGAAGCTCAGCAAGATCTTCAGGACTCCAAAGGCCTGCTGCGCGGACTGCGCGACAACCCGCCGCAGCGTACGCATGCCGTGGATCGGTTTTTTGACATGGCACTGGCGCCCACTGTGGTGCCAGCACCTCCGGGTGGCGCCCAAGCGGGGGAACCCGCATCTCTCATGGAACTGCTGCAGACCCAGACGGCCCGCATGGCCAGCATGGAAGCGGAGCTGGATGCTGCGCGCCGCACGCTCAACGAGCGCAAGGTCATAGAGCGCGCAAAAGGAGTGTTGATGGCCCGACTTGGCATGAACGAGGAGGTCGCCTTCAGAGTGTTGCAAAAAACCTCGATGGACCAGAACCGCCGCCTGCTGGAGGTAGCCGAGGCCACGTTGTCGCTGCCGGACTTCGCATTCGCGCAACAGGGGCAGAGGGATCCCAAGCCTTGACCTTGGCTGGGCGCAGGATGGTCGCGAGCCCTGCCTGGTCTTGTCGGTGGCGTTGCTGACCGGTGTCACAACGTTTGCGTCACGATGGAGTGCAACAAGGATTTGCACATCAATCGCATGTAAAAAGCCCCTGACTCTTGCGAATCAGGGGCTTTCATTTGGTGCCGGAGAGATGAATCGAACACCCGACCTTCTCATTACGAATGATGGGATGATTGTATTTGCCTCTGTTGAGTGGTGTAGGTAGAATCGATAAAAATCAACAACTTATGAGATATTTACTGGATGTGCAACCAGTAAAAGTGTTGATTGAAATTCGGCAATTTCTATTGAATTTGCCTACAGATTGCCTACAGATTCCCAGGGGCGCCATGAGCAAGCTACAAAACCGGGTGAGATTGACCGCTGGCCGTGTGGACGCCTTTGCTTGTCCCGCTGGCAAATCCCAGGCTTTTCTATGGGATACCGAGGCCCCCGCTCTGGCGTTGCGCGTGACCCCAACGGGCCGAAAGACCTACGTATTTGAGTCGCGCCTGAATGGGTCAAGCCTGCGCGTGAACATTGGCACCGCCGCTGATTGGTCGATTGAAAAAGCCCGGCGCGAGGCGCAACACCTAAAGGTGTTGGTGGACAGTGGCACCGACCCCCGCGAGGTGGAACGCCAGCAGCAGGCGGACAAGGCTGCAGCAAAGGCCGCCGCAACTGCCAAGGCGCTGACCGTGGGCGAGGTGTGGCCGCTGTATCTGGAGAACGGCAAACCCAAGCGCCGGGATGCATGGAAGCCCCGTTACCGTGCCGACCTGGAAGCGATGGCGGCGCCCGGTGGCGAAAAGAAGAAGCGAGGGCAGGGCGTGACAAGGCCGGGGCCGCTGTATCCCCTGCTGGCGTTGCCGCTGGCGAGGGTGAATGAGGACACGCTGAAAATTTGGTACGACCGCGAGGCCGTGGCAGGCAAACATCAAGCCGCCCGCGCCTTGATGATGTTCAGGGGCTTTCTGCGTTGGTGCGCTGCCCGCCCTGAGTATCGAAACCTGACAGACCGTGACGCAGGCAAGGCCGCCGCCATCGTGGAGAGCTTACCCAGCAACACCCGCCGCACGGACGCCCTAGAAGCCGCTCAGGTGCCCGGCTGGTGGGCTGGCGTGGAGCAACTGAGCAACCGCACCGCAAGCGCCTATCTGCGCGCATTGCTGCTGACGGGTGCCCGCCGTGAAGAACTGGCCGCCCTCACATGGGCGAACGTGGATTTTCAGTGGCGCAAGTTGACCATTGCGGACAAGGTGGAAACAACGCGAACCATTCCCCTGAGCCCCTACATGGCGCAAATGCTGGCAACGCTGCCGAGGGTGGGGCCGTATGTGTTTGCCAGCACCGGCAAGGCAGGGCGCATTACAGACACTCGCAACAGCCACTCAAAAGCCCTGCAAAGCGCCGCAATCGAGGGCCTGACAATCCACGGGCTGCGCCGTTCCTTTTCTCTGCTGGGAGAGGCTGCCGGGGCTCCTGCTGGGGCTATCGCGCAGGTTATGGGGCACAAGCCAAGCGCAACCGCCGAGGGCTACAGGCCTCGCAGCATTGACGCTCTGCGCCCTTTCCTTGAGTGCATAGAGGCGCACATTCTGGCACTAGCCGGTGTGCAGTTTGATGCTCAGGCAGAGTCGGGCAAGCTGCGCGTGGTGCAAGCCGCGTAATCAGTTTTGCCCCAGCTAGGCCCGCGAACCGAAAAGCGGGTTTCCCTGCCCGCCTGCTGGGGCTCTTGTTCAGGGTTGCACTGAGGGGGTGCTGTATGTCCACACGAACAATTGAGCCAATTCAAGTAGTCCTGCCGGATGCTGAAGGCGGCTATTACCGCTTTGGCAAGCTGCCGCAGCTAATTTCCGAAGCCTTGCGCCCAGACACGGAAGAGGCCGACGCAGACCCTCAGGGAAGCTACTACATGTTTCGCGCTCTCGATCAGATGGACTACGAAAAGGACTTGCAGCAAGCCGCCACACTGCCCCCCGGTGATCCGGGTTACTTGCATGTCGTTGAAAACAGCGCGTCAAAGCGTCCTCTTGAATGGCGTATGGGTGCCGTACTAGATGGGGGGCTGGTTCACCTAGATTGGCTGAACGAATGGGGCGAGTCGCGCAAGCCGCCGCTTGTTTTTCGTGCGTTGGGGGCATCAGAGCCGCAGGCGTCCCCACCGCCGCCCATTGAAGCCCGCACAGAGCCCCAGACAACGCCAGAGGTGAGAGAGACAACCCAAGACCGCCGCAACCGATGGCTTGACATGTTTGAGGCCGAGGAAAAGCTAGGCAAGCGAGGGGCATTGCAGCGAGTGGCAGACCGTGAAGGCGTCGACCGCTCCAACATGAAAAAGGATATCAACAAGGCACGGGTTGCACGCGACACAGAAAGGCGAGCCGGTGGATGGAGTCAGCAACTGGTGAAAGACGGCAAACGCAAACTCTGATTTACCCGGAACATACCCGGACTGATACCCAGTTCACCTATGAGAGCGAGCTGGACAACCTACCCGGTTTGACGGGGTTACGTACCCAAAAAATCCACTTGAGTTACTTCAACAGGCATCAAGCCGAAAGGAAAGTGACTCATGCAAACCGCTGCCCCTCAACAGTTCGCCGCGCTGGAATCTATTACTCGCCCAACAGTGGACACCGCCGCCGCTGCCTACTACCTGAACCGCCGCCCGCAGACCCTGCGCACATGGGCGATGAATTCCGGGACTGGCCCCGTTCCCTGCATCCGCATCAATGGGCGCCTTGCGTGGCCCGTATCGGAACTGCGCCGCGTGCTGGGGGTGGCTTAAATGAGCGCCGCTATCAATCGCCTGTTGCTGTCGCTCTGGTGCGCTACGCCTTCCCGCTGGTTTCGGAAAGGGGGCCGCAAATGAAAAAGCCTGCCGCTCCATCAAAGATTCAAGTGGGCTTTTTCCCCGAGGCCGCAGCCCACGATTCCAGTGAACACCCCGCAACGTTCCGAGGCACCGACAACCCGCGCGAGCTGCGCGCGCTGGACTTCCTGCTACGCCGTCCGTCTGTACCCCGTGAGGCTTTTGATGGGGAAGTGGGTTGCGCAAACGGCCCCGACCTGATCAGGCGACTGCGTGAATATGGGCTTGGAAAAGCGCACCTGCCCTGTACGCGCATAGAGGTTATCGACCGTGACGGCTGCGTTGCACGCCCTGGCATTTACTGGCTGACACTGCAAGGACGTCGCGCCGTTTTGCAGTGGCTTGCCCAACGTGGAAAAGGGCGCATGGAATGAGCAAGCAGAAGCCATTCAAAGACCCACGGGGGCACAGCTTGAGGGTCTATAGCGATGTGTACGACAGCGCTGCATTCGCGGCCTTGTCACCGCACGACGTGCTGGCCTATCTGGCGCTGCTGCGCGAGCTCAAGGGCTATAACAACGGCGACTTGTCCCTACCCCTGACCCGTGCAAAGAAATGCGGCATTGGGCACCACATGACCCTTGCGCGGAGCCTTCGGGCTTTGTGCGCAGTAGGTTTGATTGCAGTCACACGCAAAGGGGGTTGTACCAAAGGCGGACAGCGCCTACCGAACCTGTACCGCCTGACAGACCGCGAGTGCTACGCCATACCAGCGAAGCACCTGGAGGCCATGAAAGAAACCCACGAATGGAAGCGTGTGATCAATGCGCAGCACGGTCTACAACTGATTGCAGCCGCTGAATCTGCCATCAAAGCAAGTCCCGAAAAATTGAAAAACCAAGGACACGGCGTGACAGATGCCACGTCACCGCGTGACTTAGTCGGGGCCAAAACTAGGACACCGCGTGACACATGGAGCAAAGGACTAGGTCACGGCGCGACTATGGTGGAAAAGGCCGAAAACCTAGCAACCATGCGG
This sequence comes from Acidovorax sp. FG60, assembly GCF_057808995.1. Lineage (NCBI taxonomy): Bacteria > Pseudomonadati > Pseudomonadota > Betaproteobacteria > Burkholderiales > Comamonadaceae > Acidovorax > Acidovorax sp. FG60. The sequence goes on along the minus strand of NZ_JBMDJC010000002.1, from coordinate 458,978 downwards.
GTTTCGGCTGAGTTTTCATCTTCACGGGAAAAAGCAAGCCATAGGACACCGCGTGTACCACCTTTATATGTTTACCAGTCCAAGGGGCAAAAATGGAGTGCAGACGAGCATGGAAGCTACCAGCGGCTGACAGCAAAGCCTCTTCACTTTTTAACCGGCCTGCTAAACCGTCAGCACACTACAGCGCATTGAGGGACAACGCCATGCAAACAAAACTGACCCACCACCACCCGACCACCGAAGCTGTGAACGACGAGCGGGCGAGCGAAGATGCCGCCCCGGGCATTGGGCCAACACGACCGCAGTGCAAGGTTCGTTGCTCTGAAAAACAATGAAAACACTCAAGGCAAACCAATGCACGACAAGGGCTGGCAGGATGCGGGTGGACTACATGCCGGGCGCGGCTGCTGTTGAGGCACTACAGGCTGCGCAAGAGCTTTTCCCGAACAGCAACACCCAGGCACTGATAGACCGGCTGATCATCACGGGCCTGTCTGCGCTAGTGCAAGGCCACTGGAAGCCGCCGCCGCTGTATGGCCGCGACCGCGATACGTGGAAGTTGCCCGACAACCTGCGCTGCAAGCCGGGAGAGACTGGTTAAACAAAGTTCAGAAACCCGCCTTGTTCCGGGATCAAGCCCGCAAAGTACAGAAAAGTACGGGCCAGTGTCCGGCAATGCGCCTGGTTTTCGGAGTCCGAAAAAGAGCGCCCGCGCAGGGGGGATTTGTGCAGGTGCAGGACAGCCTTTTAGGGACTGACATATCTCGCCGGAGCGTTCCGCGCGCGCGAGGCGGTAAGGTCATTCCGAGCTTGGGGCGCTCTGCCCCGAACCTAGCGGAGCATGATGCGCGACGCCAAATCGTCGTTAGCGAGCCCCGCCCATCCTTATCTGCAGGTCATAGGTTGCGCCCATATCGTCTTGGCACTCCCCGAAGCCCTGATTGCTCATTTCGGAGTATTGGAAACGGCAGCGTAAACCAACACCGTCGGAGCTACGCGCCATGATGTTTCCGCCGCCGCCTGATGTGGTGGACACGAAACCAGAGGTTGCGCCCTTTCCTACTCCCACGAATGACCCAAACGAAGAATCTGACGCGTATGCGTACTGGCCTGTAAAAACGCGCGAACCAATAGAAATCGTCACGCTACTGTCATTGTCATGCGCCGTGCCTGTACCAAGGGCAGGGCCGCCGCGCTGTTGCAGTTGTAGCTGGTATGAGCAACCGGTGAGTGCAAACCCAATCGCCAAACAGAGTGCGTGCGCTGCTTTCATGTTTGTCTCCTTTTGCTTCGCATTGTTGCTGTTTCTGGCTTTGGGGGGAAGCGATGGAAAAATGCGAATTGCCTACAGATTGCCTACAAGCAATGGGAAAAGAAAAACCCCGCTACCTTTTCGATAGCGGGGTTTCCTTTGCTGACTTGGTGCCGGAGAGATGAATCGAACACCCGACCTTCTCATTACGAATGAGCTGCTCTACCGACTGAGCTACACCGGCTTAGCCTCGAATTATAGCGTGGAATGGTAGCTGGTCACGCGCTCGACCTCATTTTTTGAGCCGAGGATCACGCTGACGCGCTCATGGAGCTGGGTGGGCTGGATGTCGAGGATGCGTTGCTTGCCATTGGTAGCGGCGCCGCCAGCTTGCTCAACGAGCCAGCCCATGGGGTTGGCTTCATACATCAGGCGCAGCTTGCCGGGCTTGTTGGGCTCGCGCTTGTCCCAGGGGTACATGAAGACGCCGCCACGGGTCAGGATGCGGTGCACATCGGCCACCATGCTGGCAATCCAGCGCATGTTGAAGTCCTTGCCGCGCGGGCCGTCCTTGCCCTGCAGGCATTCGTCGATGTAGCGCTTCACGGGCTCGTCCCAGTGGCGCATGTTGCTCATGTTGATGGCGAATTCCTTGGTGTCCTCGGGAATGCGCACGTTTTCTTCGGTCAGCACGAAGGAGCCCTGTTCGCGGTCGAGTGTGAACATGGCTACGCCATCGCCCACGGTGAGCACCAGCGTGGTCTGCGGGCCGTAGATGCAGTAGCCTGCGGCCACTTGCTGGGTGCCGGGCTGCAGGAAGTCGCCTTCCTCCACGCCGCGGTCACCATCGGGCTTTTTCAGTACGCTGAAGATGGTGCCGATGCTCACGTTCACGTCGATGTTGCTGGAGCCGTCCAGGGGATCGAACAGCAACAGGTATTCGCCTTGCGGGTAGCGGTTGGGCACCAGGTAGATTCCGTCCATTTCCTCAGACGCCATGGCCGCCAGGTGGCCGCCCCATTCGTTGGCTTCGATCAGCACCTCGTTGGCGATGATGTCGAGCTTTTTCTGGATCTCGCCCTGCACGTTTTCGCTGCTGGCCGTGCCCAGCACGCCGCCCAGCGCGCCTTTGTTCACGGCGTGGCTGATGCTCTTACAGGCGCGTGCCACCACTTCCAGGAGCAGGCGCAGTTGCGAGGGGATGAGTCCGTCCACCCGTTGCTGTTCAACAAGGTAGCGGGTCAGGCTGATGCTTTTTGCCATGTCAGTCTCTTCTCGGTCGTGGTTTATTCGGCGAGTGCGCGGGTCACCACCTCGCGCACGTCGTTGGACAGATCCGGCTTGGCGGCTACGCGGGCAATGGCTTCGCGGGCGGCGCTGCGCCAGGGGTCTGCCAGCTTCTTCCAGCGGTCGAGCGCGCGCGCGAGGCGGGCAGCGACCTGCGGGTTGATGGCGTCCAGCTCGATCACACGGTCGCTCCAGAAGACGTAGCCTGCGGCATCCGACCGGTGGAAGGCGCCGGGGTTTGCACTGCAGTAGCTGAAGATCACGCTGCGTGCGCGGTTGGGGTTCTTCAGGCTGAAGTCTGGATGCGCCATGAGCTGGCGCACTGCGGGCAGCACGTTGCCGCCACGGTCGGGCGCACCGGCCTGCAGCGCAAACCACTTGTCGATGACCAGGGGCTCGTCCTTGAACAGCGTATGGAAGCGGGCGAGGGCGGGTGTGGCCAGTTCGCTGCCGCTGGCCACCAGGGCAGTCAGGGCGTTGAAGCGGTCCGTCATGTTGGTGGCCACCTTGAAGCGTTGGTACGCCTTGCCGGGCCAGACCACGTCGCCCGTCTTCTGCGCGGCGATGCACAGCATGTGCAGCGCCAGCCCGCTGAGTGCGCGGCGGCCCGAGGACACAGGGTCGGGGCTGTAGCCACCGGTGTCCTGGTTCTGCTCCCAGGCCGCTTCCCAGTCGGCCTGCAGCGACAGGGCCAACTGCTCGCGCATGGCGTCACGCACGGCATGGATGCGCTGTGGATCCACCACCGCCAGCTGCTCTGCAATGTAGGTTTCGGATGGCAGCGTGAGCACCAGCTCCTTGAAGGCCGCGTCGAGCGCTGGGTTGCGCAGCACGCTGCGCATGGCATCCACAAATTCCGCAGCAAGAATTTGATGGTCAAATTGGCCGCTAGCGCTTGTCCCCATTGCGCTATCAGCTATTGCATTGATAGCGGTGCGAAGCGCAAGGCGTTGCCCTGCTTCCCAGCGGTTGAAGGCGTCGGCGTCGTGTGCCAGCAGGGTGAGCAACTGTGCATCGGTGTAGTCGATGTCCAGCACCACCGGGGCGCTGAAACCGCGCAGCAGCGACGGCACCGGCTCGGCGTCCAGGTTGGTGAAGGTCAGGGTCTGCGATGCCTCGGTGAGCACCACCACGCGCGAGGTGGCGGGGGCTGCGCCTTCTGCAGCGCCGTCACCCGCGAGGTGCAAGGGCAGGGCGGCACCGGTGGTGGCATCGATCAGGCCCAGCTCGACCGGGATGACGAAAGGCTGCTTCTCGCTTTGGCCGGGCGTAGGGGCACAGCTTTGCGACAGTGTGAGCGCATAGCAGCGCGTGGCCGCGTCGTAGCGGCCCGTGGCGCGCACGCGGGGCGTGCCGGCCTGGCTGTACCAGCGCTTGAACTGGGCCAGATGCTGCGTGAGCGGGCTGCCTGGGTTGGCATCGGCGATGGCCTGCACAAAATCGTCGCAGGTCACGGCCTGGCCGTCGTGCCGTTCAAAGTACAGCTTCATGCCCTTGGCAAAACCTTCTCGGCCCACCAGGTTGTGCTGCATGCGCACCACCTCGGCACCCTTTTCGTAGATGGTGACGGTGTAGAAGTTGTTGATCTCGACGTAGCTGTCGGGACGCACCGGGTGGGCCATGGGGCCCGCGTCTTCGGGGAACTGTGCCGTGCGCAGCACGCGCACGTCTTCGATGCGCTTGACGGCGCGGGCCGAGGGGCTGCCCGCGAGGTCCATGCTGAATTCCTGGTCGCGAAAGACCGTGAGGCCTTCCTTCAGGCTCAGCTGGAACCAGTCACGGCAGGTCACGCGGTTGCCCGTCCAGTTGTGGAAGTACTCGTGGCCCACCACGCTTTCGATGTTGGCGAAGTCGGTGTCGGTGGCCGTGGATTCGCTCGCCAGAACGTACTTCGTGTTGAAGATGTTCAGGCCCTTGTTCTCCATCGCGCCCATGTTGAAGTCGCTGGTGGCAACGATCATGAAGCGCTCCAGGTCCAGCGGCAGGCCGAAGCGGGCTTCGTCCCAGGCCACGCTGTACATCAGCGAGTTCATGGCGTGTTCGGTCTTGCCCAGATCGCCGGGGCGCACGTAGACCTGCAGCAGATGGTCGGTGCCCGAACGGCTCTTGATCTTCTGCTCGCGGGCCACCAGCTTGCCCGCCACCAGGGCGAACAGGTAGCAGGGCTTCTTGTGCGGGTCCACCCACTTGGCAAAGTGGCGGCCGTCTTCCAGCTCGCCGCTGTCCACCAGATTGCCGTTACTCAGCAGCACCGGGTACTGGGCCTTGTCGGCGCGCAGCGTGACGGTGTAGCTGGCCATCACGTCCGGGCGGTCCAGGAAGTAGGTGATGCGGCGAAAGCCCTCGGCCTCGCACTGCGTGAAGAAGGTGCCCTGGCTCACGTACAAGCCCATGAGCTGCGTGTTCTTGGCGGGGCAGCAGGTGGTGAAGATCTCAAGCGCAAAGGGCTCGGCGCCCTCCGGCAGGTTCTCCAGCACCAGGCGCGCGCCTTCCATCTTGAACGAGGTGCCCTGGCCGTTGACCAGCACGCGCGCCAGGTTCAGGTCATCGCCATCGAGCTTGAGCGGCTGCGCAGCCACATCGGGGTTCCGGCGCAGCGTCATGCGGTTGAGCACGCGGGTCTTGTTGGGGTCCAGGTCGAAGGTCAGCTCGACGCTGTCGATCCAGTAGGCGGGGGCCGTGTAGTCCTCGCGGCGGATGGCGGCGGCCGGGCCTGCGCCGTCTCCGCTTCCGTCTGCGCTATGCAGTTGCAACATGGATGCTCTCCAGAAAGTCGGTGTTCATGAGTTCGGTGTAGTCGCGCACGGCAGCCAGCACATGGGGCCCGGCCAGTTGTTCGGGCGTGTGGGTGCTGCAAATGGCCACGGCGCGCATGCCGGCGCGGCGTGCGGCCTCAATGCCAAAAGGCGCGTCTTCAAAAACGATGCAGTGCTCGGGGGCTGCCGCAATGCGGCGTGCCGCCTCCAGAAAGATGGCGGGCTGGGGCTTGCCAGGCAGGCCCTCGTCGCCGCGCACGATGGCCTGTGGGGCCGGTTCCAGGCCCAGGTGGCCCAGAGCGAATTCCACATTGCCGATGTCGCCCGCAGTACCCACGGCCACCTTGAGCCCGCGCGCGCGCACCTGGGTTGCGAACTGGCGAAAACCCGCCACTTCAGAAAAGCGGGGGGCGAACAGTTCGCGGTAGATGGTTTCCTTTTCGTGCGTGAGCGCGTCGGCCTCGTCTTGCGACACGGGGCGCCCCAGCAGCTCCACGATGCACTCGGTGCCGTTGCGGCCCGTGGTGCGTGCCATGAGATCGGGCACGTCAATGTCCATGCCACGGCGGCGTGCAAACTCGACCCACGCCTGGGCGTGCCAGGGCATGGAGTCGATCATGGTACCGTCCATGTCGAAGATGATGGCGTCGGTGCGCATCCGCATCGCTTAGACGCCTTGCTTCAACGAAGCTTCGATGAAGGCGTCCAGGTCGCCATCGAGCACCTTCTGCGTGGCCGAGATTTCGACGTTGGTGCGCAGGTCCTTGATGCGGCTGTTGTCCAGCACATAGCTGCGGATCTGGTGGCCCCAGCCCACATCGGTCTTGGTGTCTTCCAGCTTTTGCTGCTCTTCCTGGCGCTTGCGCATCTCGTGGTCGTACAGCCGCGAACGCAGGCGTTGCCAGGCGATGTCGCGGTTGCCGTGCTGGCTGCGGCCGTCCTGGCACTGCACCACGATGCCCGTGGGGATGTGCGTCAGGCGCACGGCCGAGTCGGTCTTGTTGATGTGCTGGCCGCCCGCGCCCGATGCGCGGTAGGTGTCAGTGCGCACATCGGCCGGGTTGATGTCGATCTGGATCGAGTCATCAATCTCGGGGTAGACGAACAAACTGGCAAAGCTGGTGTGGCGGCCGCCCGACGAGTCGAAGGGGCTCTTGCGCACCAGGCGGTGCACGCCGGTTTCGGTGCGCAGCAGGCCATAGGCGTATTCGCCCTCAACTTTGATCGTGGCGCTCTTGATGCCGGCCACGTCGCCCGGGGTTTCTTCCTCGACCGTGGTCTTGAAGCCCTTGCGTTCGGCGTACTTGAGGTACTGGCGCAGCAGCATGCTCGCCCAGTCGCATGCCTCGGTGCCGCCGGCGCCGGCCTGGATGTCCACAAAGCAGTTGAGCGGGTCGGCCTCGTTGCTGAACATGCGGCGGAACTCCAGCTCTTCGATCAGCGGGCGCAGCTTGGCGGTTTCGGCCTCGATGGTCATGAGGCCCGGCTCGTCGCCTTCCTCCTTGCTCATCTCATACAGCTCGGCGTTGTCGGCCAGCTCGCGCGTGAGCTTGTCGAGCGTGACGACCACACTGGAGAGAGACTTTTGTTCCTTGCCCAGCTCCTGGGCCTTCTTGGGGTCGTTCCAGACCGCAGGGTCTTCCAGCGATGCGTTTACCGTGCGCAGGCGTTCAAATTTGGCATCGAAGTCAAAGATACCTCCGTAACTCTTGCGTGCGCAGAGCCAGGTCGCTGAGGGTGGTGCCGATAAGGTTGATACGTTCTGCGTCCATGATTCTTGTCCTGAGTGTTCGGTGGAATAACCCGCGATTTTCTCATGGGATGGGCCACGGCCCCCTCAATGCCCCCTGGCTGGGCAACTGGACTGACAGAGGGCTTGCCAAACGGAGAATCTGTGGGGACAAAATTTCAAAAATGATAGCTGCTGGCGCTTGTTGGGTAAGCGCTAGCGGCCAATTGGGCTCAAATTCTGGCTACGCTTCGTTCAGGAACTGCTCCATGAGCTGCGCCACCTGCTCGGGCTGGTCGTGGTGCAGCATGTGGCCCGCGTCTGCGACGACAGCGGTGCGGCAGTTGCGCACATGGGTCAGGCGCTGGTGGTATTCGTCCAGCGTGTACCGGCCGTTCCACCACTGGCCCAGGCTGTCGCCGCTGGCCTCTATGGCCAGCACGGGAGCGGTAATGCGCTCGTAGATGGCCAGGGCTTCGTCCACGCGATACAGCTGGGCGCTGGTGATCTTGTGCGCAGGGTCGCCCAGGATCTCCCACAGGCCCTGCGCGTTGGGTCGCGCCCAGTGCTGGGCCAGCCATTGCGCCTTGTCTTCCGACAGTCGCGGGTTGGTCTTCATGAGGCGGCGCGCCACGCCATCGGCGCTGTCGTAGGTCTTGAGGTCCTTGTTGCCCTGGTGCAGCTGCTTGATTTCGTCGATCCATTGCGCATAGCGCGTGGGCGCCTGCGCGGGCCGCGTGGCGGGCAAGCCGAAGCCTTCGAGGTTGACCAGCTTGCGCACGCGTTCGGGCCGCACACCGGCGTACATCATGGCCACGTTGCCGCCCATGCTGTGGCCAACGAGGTCGATGGCCTCGCCGGGCGCGTAGTGGTCCAGCAGCAGGTCCAGGTCGGCCAGGTAGTCGGCAAAAAAGTAATGGTCGGCCTGCGCGCTGGACGTGAGCCCGAAGCCGCGCCAGTCGGGCGCGATGATGCGCCGCTCTTGCTGCAGCGCGTCCACCGTGAACTGGTAGGAGGCGCTCACGTCCATCCAGCCGTGCACCAGCACCAGCGTGGGCAGATGGCTCTGCTCAGGGCCCCAGTGGCGGACGTGGTAATCGAGGTGGCGCAATGGCAGCGTGCTGCTGCGGGAGGGCTTGAGGGCTTGGTACATGGAGAGAACGGCAGGGCGGTCAGTGTGGGGTGGGGCTGCGCAGGTGGCTGCAAAGCACGCATCCGGTGTGGCGGCAATGTTACGTCGGGTGCCAGCCAGCCGTGGGGCGGGGCCTGTCGCCTAGGTGGCTCAAGGTAGTGAGGGCTGCGCAGGCAGCGAAAGCCAGGGAGCGCGATGGGATGTGCCCCTCCAGGCAAAGGGCCTGCAACGGACAAAAGACGGATAAGACCCCTTGGGTATGGAAATTGCTGTTTTGACGCATATCAAGCAGCGCATCGTCGAATGTGCTGCGCCTATTCCCACGAAGAGGTCTTATCCGATGGCGTCCCCGTCTACCTTGTCTCTGGACCTGTCCGCCCTGCAGCGGCGGCCGGTGTTCACCTCGGACGCGCGGGTGGATTCCCATGATCTGGTGGCCCGCGAGTTTTCGGACCACGGCCTGAAATGGTGCAGTGGTGCGGTGGACACTGCGTTGTCCAAGGTGCGCATCCGCCAGTTGCAGATGTTCATGCTGCAATACGGTGCAGAGGTGGAAATCCGCCCGCGCCCTTTCGATGATTTTGTCCTGGTGCATCTGTCGCTGTCGGGCGTGGCCGAGATGGTGTCGGATGGGGTACCGATCCGCCTGCCTGCGGGGGCCGCTGCGCTCATCGCGCCGCGCCGCGACCTGCACATGCGCTGGCAGCAGGGCGCGCGCCAGCTCATCCTCAAGGTGCCGTGCCAGTTGTTGCGGGCCTGGGCACCCGAATCTCTGCAGAACGACACCCGTTTTGTGCACCCCATCGTTGCGCTGTCCTCGGTGCAGGGGCAGCAGTGGCATTTTCTGATGCAGTCCCTGCTGCACGTGAGCCAGCAGACGGTGGAGAGCGCTGCCCAGGTGCGCTGGGTGGATCACATGGAGAGCAATGTGGCGCTGTTCCTTGCATCGTGTGCGCAGGGCATGCCGGTACCTATGCAGCCTACGGTGCCACAGATCGAACTGCCTTCCAGTGCCGCTGCCGCAGGCGACCTGCGCCGCCTGGAGCGGCTGGATGACTACATGCGCAGCCGCCTCAGCGCCCCCGTGGCGCTGGAAGACCTGGCGCGTGCTGCTGGCGTGAGCGTGCGCGGGCTGAACATGCTGTGCCAGCGCCACCATGGCGAGTCCCCCATGGCGCTGTTGCGCAACCGCCGACTGGACGCCGTGCGTGCGCGGCTGCTGGAGCAGCCGGGCCACTGCGTGACAGATACCGCGCTGGAATTTGGCTTTGGCCACTTGGGCCGTTTTTCGAGCTACTACCGCGAGCGCTTCGGCGAGCTGCCGAGCCAGACGGCTGGCGCGTAGTTTCACTGGCCACTCCGACTGCTGCAGTCGCCTGCATGGCGCAGGGGCTGCCGCACGCTCCAGCGCTGCACAACTCCCATCAGATTTGCAAGAACCGGACAGGCGTTGCGCGCACTGTGCCGATACTGGATAGCGCGAGTGTGCTTCGATTTTTAGCATGGAGGTATCCCCATCCAAGAGGTGTTGCCCATGTCTGAAATCCCGGTTGTTGAAGTCGCACCACCCGCCTCGCTGAAGGCCCAGCGCCAGGTGTTTTTCCCGCAGCCTGATGGCTCCAACGTGCCGTACCGGGTGTTCAGCGCGCAAGAGGTCTATGACCGCGAGCAGGAGCGCATCTTCCGTGGCCCCGTGTGGAGCTTTCTGGGCCTGGAGGCCGAGATCCCCAATGTGGGTGACTTCAAATCCACGTTCATTGGCGATACGCCCGTGGTGGTCACCCGCACCCCTGAAGGCCTTTCGTGCTGGGTCAACCGCTGCGCGCACCGTGGCGCCATGGTGTGCCGCGAAAAGCGCGGCAATGCCGCCAGCCACACCTGCGTGTACCACCAGTGGAGCTTTGCGGCCAATGGCGACCTGCAGGGTGTGCCGTTTCGCCGGGGCCAAAAGGGCATGGTGGGCATGCCCAAGGACTTCAAGCCCGAAGAACACAACCTGCACAAGCTGCGCGTGGACAGCTACAAGGGGCTGCTGTTTGCCACCTTCAGCGGCGAAACCCCACCACTGCCTGACTACCTGGGCGCCGAGATGCGCCCATGGATCGACCGCATCTTCCACAAGCCCATCGTCTACCTGGGCTGCACGCGGCAGTACTCCAAGTCGAACTGGAAGCTGTACTTCGAGAACGTGAAGGACCCGTACCACGCCAGCCTGCTGCACCTGTTCCACACCACCTTCAACATCTTCCGCGTGGGGATGAAGGCGCGCTCCATCCCCGATGCGAACCACGGCCTGCACAGCATCATCACCGTGACCAAGCCTGAGGTGGAGACGGATACCGCTGCGGCCTACAGCGCGCAGAACATCCGCTCGATGGACGAAGGCTTTGCGCTCGAAGACCCGACGCTGCTGGGGCAGATCAAGGAGTTCGATGAGATGACCACCAACCACATCCAGCCCATCTTTCCGCAGCTGGTGGTACAGCAAATCCACAACACGCTGGTGGCGCGCCAGTTGCTGCCCAAGGGGCCCAGCAACTTCGAGCTGGTGTTTCACTTTTTTGGCTACGAGGACGACACGCCCGAGATGCGCGAGCTGCGCCTGCTGCAGGCCAACCTGGTGGGGCCTGCGGGCTATATCTCGATGGAAGACACCGAGGCCACCGAACTGGTCCAGCGGGGCACGGTGCGCGATGGCGACAAGCACTCCTACATCGCCATGGCGCGCGAGGCGCCAGACCAGCAAGACACCGTCATCACCGAAAACCTGATCCGCCGCTTCTGGGTGGGCTACCAGAAGCTGATGGGCTATTGAGGAACCACCGAGATGACAACACAACTGCAACGACTGCAACTGTGGACCGAGCTGCTGGAGCTGCAGCACCGCTATGTGAGCGCGCTGGACACCAACCGGCTGGAAGACTGGCCTGGCTTTTTTGTGGAGGACTGCCGCTACGAAATCATCCCCAAGGAGAACTTCGATGCGGGCTTTCCTGCGCCCATCGTGTACTGCCGCAACGCCGGCATGTTGCGCGACCGTGTGCTCTCCCTGCGCCACGCCAACATCTTTGAGGACCATGCCTATCGCCACGCCACGTCGGGCCTGGTCATCACCAGTGTGGAGGACGACGTGGTGCGCACGCAGTCGAGCTACATCGTGGTGATCACCGGCCAGGCCGGGGATTCCACCGTGTACCAGGCGGGCACCTACCTCGACGAGGTGGTGCAACACGAAGGCGAGTGGCGCTACCGCAGCAAGCGGGTGGTGTACGACACCTTGCGCGTACCCACCTTGTTGGCCACCCCCATCTGAGATCCACCATGCAAACAACCACAGACATTGAAACCACCTGGCACACCTGCGCCGCCTGGCACGACGTGGGCGAACCCGATGACTTCCCGGACGGCGCCGTCTGGCCCGTGGTGGCGGGCGGACTGCCCGTGGCGGTGTTCCGCGAAGGAGGGGGCTTGTACGCCCTATACGACCTGTGCACCCACGGTGCCGCCAAGTTGTCCGATGGCTACGTGGAAGACGGCTGTGTGGAATGCCCCTTGCATCAGGGCACCTTTGACATCCGCACGGGCGCTCCCTGCAAGGCACCGGTCACCGAAGCGGTGCGCACGTTCCCGGTGCGCGTGGTGGCGGGGCGGGTCGAGGTGGGCGTGTAGTGCACACCGATTTTCTTTTGAACGTTGTTAGACAAGGACTGAAGATGGCTCTCACATTTCGCTCATCCTCTCGCGTGCACGTTGTGGCACGCCTGACGGCTCTGGTGGCCCTGGGGGCCTGCAGCTGCGTATCTGCGATTGCGCAGTCCGGCCCCATCAAGGTCGGCATGGCGCTTGATATCTCGGGCCCATTTGCAGGCCCCGGTGCCGAGGCGCGTGACGGCTTTGCCCTGGCGATCAAGCAGCTCGGGGGCAAGCTGGGCGGCCAACCGGTCGAGTTTGTGCAAACCGACATGGCCGGCAGCCCCGACCAGGCCAAGCAGCTGGTGGACCGCTTTGTGCAGCGCGAGAACATCGACCTTTTCACCGGCCCCATCGCGTCGAACGTGGCGCTGGCGGTGGCGCCTTCGCTGTTCGCGGCCAAGGTGCCTTACCTCTCGAACAACGCCGGTCCCAGCCAGCTCGCAGGCGCCCAGTGCAACGCGTATTTCTTCGGCACGGCCTACCAGAATGACCAGTTCCACGAGGCAGCTGGGCAGTTTGCTGCCGATCAGAAATTTGGCCGCATGGTGGTGATGGCGCCCAACTACCCGGCGGGCAAGGACGGCATCACCGGCTTCAAGCGCAAGTACAAGGGCCAGGTGGCCGACGAGATCTACACCAAGGTCGGGCAGATCGACTACGCCACCGAGCTTGCCCAGCTGCGCGCGGCCAAGCCTGATGCGGTGTATTTCTTTTTGCCAGGTGCCATGGGCATCAACTTCATCAAGCAGTTTGTGGGCGCAGGCCTGTCCAAGGACATCACGCTGGTCACCAGCGGTTTTTCGGCCGACGAAGACATCATCGGCGCGGTGGGCGAACCGATGTTGGGCCTGTTCAACACCACACACTGGGCGCATGACATGGACAACGCGCCCAACAAGGCCTTTGTGTCGGCTTTCCGCAAGGAGTACGGCGGCCGCTATCCGTCCATCTACGCAGCCCAGGCTTATGACGTGATTGCCGCCATGGACGCCGCTGTGAAGGCCGTGGGCGGCAAGGTGAGCGACAAGGAGGCTCTTATCAAGGCCTTTGCCAAGGCGCAGTTTCCCTCGGTGCGTGGCAAGTTCCGATACGCCAACAACCACTTCCCGGTGCAGAACTTCTACCTGCGCACCATCGGCAAGAACGCTGAAGGCCGTGTGACCAACAAGACCATCAAGACGGTGCTGGAGAACTACGGCGATGCCTATGCCAGCCAGTGCCCATTGAAGTGATCGTTGGCAGCCCACTTGAACAGGCCCCTGCGCACCATGAATCCGATACTTGTCTTCGAGCAGTTGCTCAACGGCGCGGGCTATGGGCTCATGCTGTTCCTCATCGCTGCGGGCCTCACGCTGGTCTTCGGCATCATGGACGTGATGAACCTGTCGCATGGCTCGCTGTTCATGGTGGGGGCCTATGTGGCGGCCACCGTGCATGTGCAAAGCGGCTCGCTGGCAGGCGCCGTGCTGGTGGCCATAGCGGCCACGATGCTGGTGGCGGTGCTGCTGGAGGTGACGCTGATGCGCCGCCTGTATGGGCGTGACCACCTGGCCCAGGTGCTGGCCACGTTCGGTGTGATTTTGGTGGCCGACGATGCCGTAAAGATGGTGTGGGGCCCGTCCCCCATCATGGCCCCCACGCCCGCAGCCCTGGCGGGGCCGGTGGAGCTGTTTGCCGGGCTGCCTTACCCCTCGTACCGCCTGGTGGTGCTGGGCGCAGGGGTGTTGGTGGCAGGGCTTTTGTACCTACTGGTCAACCACAGCCGCGTGGGCATGCTGGTGCGGGCGGGGGCATCCGACCGGTGGATGGCCGAGCTGATGGGCGTGCGCGTCAAGCGCGTGTTCAGTGGCATCTTTCTGCTGGGTGCTGCACTGGCCGCACTGGCTGGTGCGCTGATGGGACCCATCATGGCCGTGCAGGTGGGCATGGGTGAGTCCATTTTGATTCCTGCGCTGGTGGTCATTGTCATCGGCGGCATTGGCTCGGTGCGGGGCGCCTTTGTGGCCGCGCTGCTGGTGGGCCTGGTGGACACCATTGGCCGAGCCTTCCTGCCGCTGCTGCTGCGCGCTACCTTGCCGCCCGCCGTGGCTGCCGACCTGGGGCCGCTGTGCGCCGAAGTGGCCATGTACGCGCTGATGGCCGCAGTGCTGTCTTTTCGCCCTGCGGGGCTGTTTTCTGCCAAGGGCTGAAATGAAACACCCCCTGAGTCGCTTCGCGCCTTCACCCCTTTCTCGACTCGCGGCGCGAGTCGGGAGGGGGACGCCCCCAGCGCAAGCTCTGGATACGCCGCCTTTGCGGCGGGGCGGCTCTTGCGCGGGGGCACTGGCCTTGGCCGCGCCAGTTCCATGCGCTGCGGGTGGCGTATAGAACCGACGGAACCTGATATGCCTTCTTCCCTGAGTTTTACTTCTTCCGCGTTGCAGCAGGAGAATGTGCCGCGCTGGCGTGGCGCACTGCTGCCGCTGGCCTTGCTGGGGGCGCTGGCGCTGTTCCCGCTGGTGGCATCGGCCCTGGGCCTGGATTTCTACATCGGTTTTGTGCGCCGCGTGTTGGTGGTGGCCCTGGCTGCCGCCAGCCTGAACTTCATCATGGGCTTTGGTGGCATGGTGGCCTTGGGGCATGCCGGGTTCGTGGGCGTGGGGGCCTATGCGGTGGTCATGCTCTCGGACGCGGGCGTTACATCGGCCTGGATTGTATGGGCTGCAGCGATGGCATTGGCGGCATTGGCGGCGTTGCTCATTGGTGCCGTATCGCTGCGCACCAAGGGCGTGTATTTCATCATGATCACGCTGGCTTTTGCGCAGATGCTGTACTTCGTATTTGTGTCACTGCGCAGTTATGGCGGCGACGACGGCTACACCCTGCCCATGCGGCCGCTGCTGGGCCTGGGGCTCAATGGTGCCGATGAGTCCACGCTGTATTGGGTGGTGCTGGCGCTGGTGGCTTTGGTGCTGTGGTGGCTTGACCGGGCCACGGCCTCGCGTTTTGGTGCAGCGCTCACGGGCATCCGCGACAACGAAACGCGCATGCGGGCGTTGGGCTACCCGGTGTATCTGCTGCAGCTGACTGCATTTGTGCTGGCGGGGGCGGTGGCGGGACTGGCTGGTGCGCTGCTGGCCACTGGCAACAGCTTCGTGAGCCCGTCGATGATGCACTGGACGCAATCGGCCACGCTCATTGTGATGGTGGTGATTGGTGGCCTGGGCCGACGTTGGGGCGGACCGGTGGGAGCTGCGGTGTGGCTCACGCTCGAAGAGGTGCTCAAGCTCAATACCGACTACTGGCACATGCCGTTGGGGGCGCTGTTGATCGTCACCGCTCTGTATGCGCCCCAGGGCCTGGCGGCGCTGGCAGACCGGCGCGCAAGGAGTGCCCGATGAGCCTGTTTCAAGTCGAAGGCCTGGTCAAGCGCTTTGGAGGCCTGCTGGCCACCGACCATGTGAGCCTGTCGGTGGAGCGGGGAGAGATCCATGCGCTGATTGGCCCCAACGGCGCTGGTAAGACCACGCTGGTCAACCAGATATCGGGCCTGCTGCAGCCCGATGCAGGGCGTGTGCTGCTCGACGGCGTGGACATCACTCCGCTGCCCATGCACGGCCGTGTGGCCCACGGGCTGTCGCGTTGCTTCCAGGTGACGCGCATCTTCCCTGCGCAGACCGTGCGTGACAACCTGCTGCTGGCGGTGCAGGCGCACAGTGGCTCCAGCTTTCGTTTTCTGCAGCCACGTTCGCAAGCCGCTGAGCTGTACGCCAAGGCAGACCAACTGGCAGAGCGCGTAGGGCTGCAGCACAGCCTTGCCGAGACGGCGGGTGCCTTGCCGCATGGCGCACAGCGCACGCTGGATGTGGCGCTGGCACTGGCTGCGAGCCCCAAGCTGCTGCTGCTGGATGAGCCCATGGCGGGCATGGGGCCAAATGAGTCGCAACAGATGGTGCAGCTCATCGAGGCTCTGCGCAAGGACATGGCGGTGCTGCTCATCGAGCATGACATGGAGGCCGTGTTTCGCCTCGCCGACCGCATCTCCGTGCTGGTGTATGGCCGTGTGCTCACCGCTGGCAAGCCCGACGAGATCCGCAACCATCCCGAGGTGCAGGCTGTGTACCTGGGCACCGAAACGCTGGAGACCATCGCATGAGCGCGCCAGAGCCCCTGTTGAACTGCCAGGCCCTGGAGGCCGGCTATGGCGTGAGCCAGGTGTTGTTTGGTATTGACCTTCAGATCGCGGCAGGCGAAGTGGTTTCGCTGCTCGGCCGCAACGGCATGGGCAAAAGCACCACGATCAAGGCCCTGGTCGGTGCGCTGCGCCCTACAGCCGGTGGCATCCGCTTTGCGGGGGAGGCGACCGGCAGGCTCAAGACCGATGCCATCGCCCGTCTGGGCCTGGCCATCGTGCCCGAGGGGCGCCATGTGTTTCCCAACCTCACCGTGCGCGAGCATCTGGTGGCCTTTGCCGACCACCGCAATGGCCTGCGCGATGCGTGGGACCTGGAGCGCATCTACGGCGTGTTTCCGCGCCTGAAGGAGCGGCAGAACAATCTGGGCAACCAGCTATCGGGGGGCGAGCAGCAGATGCTGGCCATGGGCCGAGCGCTGTCCACCAACCCGCGCCTGCTCATCCTGGATGAAGCCACCGAAGGCCTGGCGCCCGTGATCCGCGAGGAGATCTGGCGCTGCCTGGCCACGCTCAAGGCCGCTGGGCAGACCATTCTCGTGGTGGACAAATACGTGCACCGCCTGGTGGACCTGGCAGACCGCCATGTGATCCTGGAGCGCGGGCGGGTGGTGTGGCAGGGCGACTCTGCTGCGCTCAATGCAGACCGCAGCCTGTGGGCGCGTTACCTTACGGTGTAAGGGTTGAAGGGCCGACCATGCTGGACTGTGATGTGGACTTGGATCTACAGAAATCGCCATCTGCGCAGGCATACGCTGAACTCCGTGCGCAGGAGCACCGCGTCACGCTGCTGCCGGCCGGCAAGATGTTTGTGGCGCAGCTTGGCGAGAGTCTGCTGGACGCCGCAGCGCGCGCAGGCATCCGCTTGCCCCACCAGTGCAAAACGGGCAGCTGCGGCGCCTGCAGGGCGCAGGTGCTGCATGGGCCGGTCCAGGATATTGCTGGGGCCTTACCCTCCGCGCTGACGGCTGAAGACCTGGCCCAGGGCCAACGCCTTTTGTGCTGCTCGGCAGCCGCGGGTGACCTGCAGCTGGAGTGTGCCGAGATCCCCCACATGCCGGGTATCGATGTGCGCAAGCTACCGGTGCGGGTGGCGGCCATGGAGCGTCTTGCCCCCGATGTGATGCGCGTGCAGTTGCAACCGCCCGCAGGCCAGCGCCTGCACTACGCGGCGGGCCAGTATGTGGATGTGCTGCTGCCTGGCAACCGGCGTCGCAGTTATTCGCTGGCCACCCCGGCGCGTGAGGGCGTTGACCTGCTGGAACTGCACATCCGCCACCTGCCGGGCGGCCTTTTCACGGACCAGGTGTTCGCCAAACTCAAGGTGCGCGATGTGCTGCGCATTGAGGGGCCGTTTGGTACCTTCGGCATGCACACCGCCACCGATGCCCCGGCCATTCTTCTGGCGAGCGGAACAGGCTTTGCGCCTATCAAGGCATTGGTGGAGCAGCTCCTTGCCGCGGGGAGTGGACGCCGAATCACCCTGTACTGGGGCGGCCGCGTGCGGCAGGACCTGTATCTGCATGACCTCTGCAAGGAATGGGAACAGGCCTTGAAAGGACGTCTGACCTATGTGCCGGTGCTGTCAGACTCCTCCGAAGCCGATGGTTGGACGGGGCGTAGGGGTTGGGTACATCAGGCCGTGTTGCAGGACCATCCAGATTTGTCGCAGCATGAGGTGTATGCCTGCGGTGCGCCCGCCATGGTGAATGCCGCGCGGCGCGACTTTATGGCCTCGGCCGGTATGCAGTCCACCCTGTTCTTTGCAGATGCCTTCGTGGCACAGCCGGGGTGAGCGGGGATCAGTGCGGTGGGCCCAGGCGCTGGCGTGTCTCTGAGGGCGTCTCGCCGAAGCGCCGGCGGTAGCCTTCTGCAAAGTGGCCGAGGTGAAAAAAACCATAGCGCGCGGCGATATCCGACACCTGCGGTGCACGTTCTGCAAACTTGCTTTGCAGTGCCGTGCGGGCGGCATCAAGCCGCAAATCCCGAAGGAATGCCATGGGGCTTTTACCCGTGCATTGCGCAAAGGTCTGCTGCAGCGAGCGGGCGCTGACGCCCACATGCGCGCACACATCGGCCAGGGTGATGGGTTGTTCCAACTGGCTGTGCATGTACTCCTGCGCACGCTTGACCACGCGCGGCAGCACCGTGGGCACTGCGCCAGAACTGAATGCACCTGAGGCCAGTGCCGCTGAGTAGTTGTGTCCCGTGCTGAGCAGCAGGCTGGTGAGCAGGTGGTTCTCGGCCTGCTCGGCCAGCACCGGGTGTCCCAGCA
Organism: Acidovorax sp. FG60; assembly: GCF_057808995.1. NCBI lineage: Bacteria > Pseudomonadati > Pseudomonadota > Betaproteobacteria > Burkholderiales > Comamonadaceae > Acidovorax > Acidovorax sp. FG60. The sequence continues at coordinate 440,683 of NZ_JBMDJC010000002.1, read as the reverse complement.
GGATGGCATTGGTTTCTACCGCAGAGCGCAGGTAGGCAATGAAGCTCGTCATGCCCAAGAGCGCCGGGTTGGTCAGGTCCACCCCCAGGTTAAACACCAGCGGCTGGTGCAAGGGCGCCTGCAGCAGTGCAGACAAGCGTGATTGCATAGCCGCTCGGTCTATCTTGACGATGAATTGTGGGCTGTCGTCATGCCAGCGCATCGACAGCGTTTCAGTGGGCGATGGCAGCGAGGCCATGAGCGCATGCGATTCCACGGCCTGGCTGCCGCACCGCACCATGGCGCCACCGCGCAGCGGAATCTGCAGCAGGTAAAAGCCTCCCAAATGGCCAGGCTCAATGCGCACCGCCGGCCCGTACTGCACGTAGTTCAGGCTCGCGTCGCGGTGCAGGGGCACGCTGTGGTGGCAAGCGTCAAGCTGCGCGCCCGGGCGCAGTGTGGCCAGGTCATGCGGGCAGAACACGCGGCCCACGAATTCGCGCGCCTCGTCCAGGTCGTGGCTGTCGAACAGGCGATAGCGCTCCAGCGGTAGCGGGTGCGCGGTGCTGTTCGGCTGGGCGGTGTGCATGCGATTTGGCCGGTGGTGTGTTGGTTTTGGGGCAAGCACGAAACACGCCACGGCAGGGGCGCGAAAACATGCGTTTGTGGGATACGCCCTGCGCTTTCGGGATGTGGATGTGCGGGCTGCTTTTCTATTCTTGTGCATGCCCCGGGTGCTGCGCAAGAGCGTTAGCACCGGGTGCATGGGGGCGGATGTGACGGCGTGTTACCGCTGCTACGCCGCAACATGTTTCAGTCAGCACAGGAGTCAGCATGGTCCAGGGATTTGAAGGCATGCGCGGCAAGAGCGCGATCGTGACCGGGGGCGCCACCCTCATCGGTGCCGGGGTGGTGCGTGCACTGCACCAGGCTGGGGTGCGGGTGGTGGTGGCCGACATCAATGCCGAGGCCGGACAGGCCCTGGCGGACGAGTTGGGCGATGGGGTGCTGTTCAGCCGCACGGACATCACCGATGACGCCCAGGTGGCCGCCTGCGTGGCCTTGGCCGCCGCGCGCCATAGCGGGGTGAACTACCTGGTGAACCTGGCATGTTCCTATCTGGACGACGGCATCGCCTCGCCGCGCGCGGACTGGCTGGCCTCTCTCAACGTCAACCTGGTCAGCGCGGTGATGGTGCTCAAGGCCGTGCGCCCGCATTTCCAGCAGGCTGGGGGCGGGGCGGTGGTCAACTTCACCAGCATCTCTTCGGGTGTGGCGCAGACCGGGCGCTGGCTTTACCCGGTGGGCAAGGCGGCCATGGTGCAGCTCACGCGCAGCATGGCCATGGACCTGGCGGGCGAGGGTGTGCGCGTGAACAGCGTTTCGCCCGGCTGGACCTGGTCAGCCATCATGGACCAGCTCACCGGTGGTGACCGCGCCAAGACCGACCGCGTGGCCGCGCCCTTCCACCTGCTGCGCCGCGTGGGCGACCCGGCCGAGGTGGCCAACGTGGTGCTCTTCCTGTGCTCGGACCTGGCCAGCTTCGTGACCGGCGCCGACTATGCCTGCGACGGCGGCTACTCGGCCATGGGGCCAGAGTCGTACGAGCCGGCCATCCCCAAACTCATGTCGTGAAGGAGCAGCTATGACCATCCGATCTGTAGGCATCATCGGTGCTGGTTTCGCCGGCCTTTCCACCGCCAAGGTGCTGCGCGCCTTTGGCTTTGAGGTGACGGTGTTCGAGAAGGAGCCTGACGTGGGTGGCGTGTGGGCCGCCTCGCGCCGCTACCCGGGCCTGACCACGCAGAACCCGCGCACCACCTATGCGCTGTCGGACTTTCCGATGCCAGCCAGCTACCCCGAGTGGCCCTCGGGCCAGCAGGTGCAGGCCTACCTGCAGTCATATGCCGAGCACTTCGGACTGGTGCCATTCCTGCGCATGTCCACCACGGTGGAGAGCGCGGTGCTCGATGAAGAGGCCGGTGTGTGGACCGTGCAGGCGCGCCGCGCAGCGACGGGGCAGGGCGGCGCCTTGCCGGCCGAGGTGTATCGCTTTGATTACCTGGTGGTGTGCAACGGCATCTTCAGCGAGCCTGCAGTGCCGCAGTACCCGGGGGCGGATGCCTTTGTGGCCGCAGGCGGGCGTGTGTGCCATACCAGCCAGTTCAACAACGCGAACGATGCGTGCGGCAAGCATGTGCTGGTGGTGGGCTACGGCAAGTCGTCGTGCGATGTGGCCAATGCCATCGCGGCCGACAGTGCCAGCACCACGGTACTTGCGCGCCACCTCATCTGGAAGATTCCGAAGAAGTTCATGAACGTGCTGAACTTCAAGTTCCTGCTGCTCACGCGCATGGGCGAGGCGCTGTTCAAGTACATCGAGCCCAAGGGTTTCGAGAAATTCCTGCACGGCCCGGGCCTGCCGGTGCGCAACTCCATGCTGGGCAGCGTGGAATCGGTGGTCATGCGCCAACTCAAGCTCCGCGAGATCGGCCTGCACCCGGGCACGCCGCTCGAAACCATCGCCCGCAGCACCGTGAGTCTGGTGACCGACGGCTTCTACGAGAAGGTGGCCGCTGGCGAATTGGGCGTGCGCAAAGGCGTGAGCATCCAGACCCTGAAGCCCGGGCAGGCTGTGCTGAGCAACGGTGAAACGGTGCCTGCCGACATCGTGGTCTGCGGCACGGGCTGGCACCAGCAGGTGCCGTTCTTCGACAGCAGTGTGCTGCAGCGTGTGACCGATGCACGCGGCAACTTCCGGCTGTACCGGTCCATCCTGCCTGTGGGCATGCCGCGCCTGGCGTTCAACGGCTACAACTCCTCGTTCTTCAGCCAGCTCAACTGCGAGATCGGTGCGTTGTGGCTGGCCAACCACCTGCGCGGTGGGCTGCAGCTGCCGCCGCCGGACCAGATGAACGCGCAGATCGACCGGCGCCTGGCCTGGATGGAGGAGCGCACCGACGGCAAGCATTCTAAAGGCACCAACATCATCCCGTTCTCGGTGCACAACATTGACGAACTGCTGCAGGACATGGGGCTGCCGCTTGGTGTGCTCACCCGCTTCAAGCAGTGGCTGGGCCCAGTGGACCCATCGGACTATGCGGTGGTCACCCGGCAACTGCTGGCGCGGCATGCGAATGCCACCGTGGCTGTTGCAGCGCCCCAAGCCACCTCGGGGGCTGCGGCTTCCTGAACCCTCCTGAAACCACTAATACCCTCGACAAGGATCCCGAACATGCCAGGACAATGGATCACCCTCGAAGCCGCAGACGGCAGCGGCAGCTTTCGCGCTTACCTCGCCACACCCGCCAGTGGCGGCGGACCAGGGCTGGTGCTTGCACAGGAAATTTTTGGAGTGAACGGCACCATGCGTGACGTCGCCGACTACTACGCAGAGGAAGGGTATGTGGTGCTGGTACCCGATCTCTTCTGGCGCCAGGAGCCGGCGGTTGAACTCGATGCAGCGAAGGATATGCCGCGCGCATTTGCGCTCTACCAGGGCTTTGACGAAGCCAAGGGCGTGCAGGACCTGCAGACAGCCATCTCGGCGCTGCGTGCGCGCCCCGAGGTCCGCACGCAGGGTGGCAAGGTGGGTGTGCTGGGCTTCTGCCTGGGCGGCAAGCTGGCCTACCTGGCGGCCTGCCGTACCGATGCCGACGTGGCGGTGGGCTACTACGGCGTCGGCATAGAAGCTGCGCTGGCTGAAGCCGCTGATATCCAGTGCCGCCTGGTGCTGCACATCGCTGAGCTTGACGGTTTCTGCCCGCCGCCCGCGCGCGAGGCCATCGTGCAGGCCCTTTCTGGCCGCGAGAATGTGGAGCTGTACATCTACCCCGGCACCGACCATGCGTTTGCACGCGTGGGTGGCGACCACTTCCACAAGCCGTCGGCCCTGATGGCGCACCAGCGCAGCGTGGCTGCCTTGCGACGCGCAATGGGGCCACACTACGACCTCTCGGCCCTGTGGGACAAACACTGCGAATATGAGTTCGCCACGCGCGATGTGGACGCCACCATGTCCACCATGGTGGCCGAGCCCTATGTGAACCACATCCCCACCATGACGGGCGGTGTGGGCTACCGGCATCTGCACGACTTCTACACCCGTCACTTTGTCAACAGCAACCCACCGGATACCAGCCTGACCCCCATCTCGCGCACGGTGGGCGCCACGCAGGTGGTGGATGAAATGCTGTTTTGCTTCACCCATACCACCGAGATCCCCTGGATGCTGCCCGGCGTCGCGCCCACGGGGCGGCGTGTAGAAATACCGCTGCTGGCGGTGGTCAAGTTTCGCGGCGACAAGCTCTACCACGAGCATATCTACTGGGACCAGGCCAGTGTGCTTGTGCAGGTGGGGTTGCTCGATCCCAACGGCCTGCCCGTGGCAGGGGTGGAGACAGCGCGCAAACTGCTGGATGAAACGCTGCCGTCGAACGGGCTGATGGAACGGTAGAAAAACACCGCAGGGTTTGCCGCATGGCGCGTGCAGCAAACCCTGTGAGGCGGGTGTGCAAGCCCAGGCCTGCAGACTTTGCTGGCAACCCGTAAACTGCGCGGCTTGCCAACGGAGTCCGCATGAACAATATCCAACTCGGTCAGAGCGACCTGCACGTCACCCCCATCTGCCTGGGCACCATGACCTTTGGTGAACAGGTCAACGAATCTGATTCCCACGACATCCTCAGCCGCTCGCTGGCAAGGGGGGTGAACTTCATCGACACGGCCGAGATGTATTCGGTGCCAGCCAAGGCTGAGACCTTTGGCGCTACCGAAACCATCATCGGCAACTGGTTCGCCAAGAACCCCGGTGCGCGCCAGAAACTGGTGGTGGCCACCAAGGTGGCGGGCCCTTCGCGCGGCATGCCCTGGGTGCGCGAGGGCAAGGGCATGGCTGCGGCCGATATCGTTGCTTCGTGCGAGGGCAGCCTGCGCCGCCTGCAGACCGATGTGATCGACCTCTACCAGATCCACTGGCCCGAGCGCCACGTGCCCGCTTTTGGCAACTTGTACTACGACCCTTCCAAAGAAACCTCCACCACCCCCATTCGCGAGCAGCTCGAAGCTTTGTCGGGGCTGGTGAAGGCGGGCAAGGTGCGGTATATCGGCCTGTCGAACGAGACGCCCTATGGCGTGCATGAATTCGTGCGCCTGGCCGAGCAGCACGGCCTGCCGCGCGTGGCTACGGTGCAAAACCCGTATTGCCTGATCAACCGCACGTGGGAAAACGGCCTGGACGAAACCTGCCACCGCCTGAACGTGTCGCTGCTCGCCTACTCACCGCTGGGTTTTGGCCTGCTGACGGGCAAGTACGACGAGAGCGGCATCACCGGCCCATCGGCACCCCAGGGCGCACGCATTGCCACGTATGAATCCGTGCGCAAGCAGCGCTGGGGCCGCCCCGAGGCGCTCACGGCATCGCGCCGCTACAACGCCCTGGCCCGTGCCAGTGGCATGACGCCTACGCAAATGGCGCTGGCGTTCTGCTACACCAAGTGGCAGGTGGCCAGCACCATCATCGGCGTGACGTCGGTGGCGCAGTTGGATGAAGACCTGAATGCCTGGGGAACCACGCTGTCGCCAGAGGTGTTGAAGGAGATCGACGCCATCCGCTGGGAGCTGCGCGACCCGGCATTGTGATCACTGTGCACAGATAGCAAAAAGGGGCTGAACAGCCCCATTTTTGCGTCGGTCAGTACGTCTGGTGTCTACGCAGCGGTGGTGATACGTCCTTCCTTCCACGGTGTGCCCTGCGCCTCACCCAGGTCCCAAAACAGCCCTGCCATGACGGCCAGCCCTTCGCGGGCCACAGGTGCCAGCAGGTGCTCGTTGGGCGCATGTTGCGCGCACGCCGGGTACGAGTGGGGCACCCAAAGGGTGGGCAGGCCCAGCTGGTCCGCAAAGATATCGTTGGGCAGAGAGCCCGCCAGGTTGGGCAGCAAGGTGGCAGGCTGCCCCGCGCTGGCTTGCAGCGACGCCAGCGTCCAGTCCACCCAGGGGTTGTGCAGGTCGAGCCGGGTGGCGCCGCACACCATGCCCATGGTGATTTCCACCTGGCTGAAACCATGCGCGTCCAAATGCGCGCGCAGCGTGGCTTGCACGTTCTTCCAGTCGGTGCCCACTACAAAGCGCAGCTGGCAATGGGCCACCGCTTGGGAAGGGATGGCATTGATCGGGCGTTGGGCGTTGCCCGCACCCAGAGCCAGCACTTCCAGAGTGTTCCAGCCCACCAGTTGTTCGGCGGGCGTGAGGCCGGGTTCGCCCCATCCGGGCGTGAGCGCAGGGTCATCGGCACCTGCGCCGATCACCACGTCTTTCAGTGCGGTGCGCAGCTTGTCGGGCACGGCGGGCGGTAGTAAGCCCTCGACCAGAATGCGGCCCTGGGCGTCCACCAACGTGGCCAGCGCGTGCGTGAGCACGGTGGCCGGGTTGGCCAGCACGCCGCCCCAGTTGCCCGAGTGGTAGGCCTTGTCGCGGCTGCGCACCGCGAGCGAAAAGTTGATGGCACCGCGCGAACCCAGAAAGAGCGTGGGGCGCGCCGCGTTCACCCGGGGGCCGTCGCTGGCCACGAAGAGGTCGGCTTTCAGCGCATCCCTGTGCTGTTCGCAGAATGCGGCCAGGCCGGGTGAACCGGCTTCTTCGCCCATCTCCATGAGCAGTGTCACGTTGTAGCCCAGACGGCCTTGGCGTGCCTCCAGCGTGTGCCCCAGCGCGGCAAGGCTGACGGTGTGTTGGCCCTTGTTGTCGGCGGTGCCACGGCCATACCAGCGGTCACCTTCAATGGTCAGCTCCCAGGGCGAAAGACCTTCGCGCCATTGGCTGTCCTGGCCGTTGACCACGTCGCCGTGGCCATAGGTCATCACGGTGGGCAAGGCGGGGTCTTCTACCCTGCGGGCCAGCAACAGCGGGCCACCCTTGGGATCGGGGTTGTCGAGCACCTGGCAGTCAAAGCCCAGCGGCTCCAGCCAAGGCACGATTTCGTCGGTCAGGTAGGTGCGCAGCGTGGGGGGGACTTGCCCGGTGTCGCTTTCGGTGCGCCAGGCCACGCGTCGGCGCAGGTCATCGGCAAAGCGGCCGTCATCGAAATAGTGGTGGACGTTGTTGATCAGTTGCTCTCGGTTCATCGTTTTCTCCTTGCTGGGGTCACTCCACCGCAATCTGTGCACGGTGGGCCAGCGCGCGGTAGCGCCCGATCTCGTCTTCCATGGCGGCGTGCATGGCCTTGGGGCCCACGAACACGGGCTCCATGCCTTGGGCGCGGATCTGGTCCTGCAGCTGGACATCGCGCATGGCGGCCTCGACTTCTTTCACCAGTTTGTCCACGATGGGCGCGGGCGTGCGCGCCGGGGCTGCCACGGCGTACCAGCCGTCAAAGGCTGCGTCTGGCAGCTTCAGTTCCCGCACAGTAGGAACGGAGGGCAGGGCGCGGGCGCGCTCGTTGCCTGCTATGGCCAGTGCGCGCAGCTTGCCTGAGCGCACATGCGGTGCGGCACTGGCCACGGTGTCTATGGCCATCTGGATCTCACCGCCGATCAACCCCATCATGGCCTGTGCGCTGCCCCGGTAGGGCACGTCCTGCAGGCGCACGCCAGCGGCCTGCTCCAACAGTGCGCCGACCAGGTGGGGGGCCGAACCGGAGCCGAAAGTGGCGTAGTTGATAGTTTTGGGCGCGGCCTTTGCGGCGGCCAGCAGGGCGGCGAAGTCCTTGTGGGGCGAGCTGGCGCTGACCACGATCACCAGCGGTGCGCGGGCAACGATGGCCACAGGCGCCAGGTCCTTGAGCGGGTCGTACGGCAGCTTGGGCCGCAGCGCAGCGTTCACGGTGTAGCTGGTGGAGCCCGACACCAGCAGGGTATAGCCGTCGGGCTCGGCCTTGACCACGCTGTCGGTGCCAATGATGGTGGAGGCGCCGGGCTTGTTGTCGATGACCACGGGCTTGCCCAGGCGTGTGGACAGCTTTTGGCCCAGCGCGCGGGCTACGGCATCGGTGCCGCCCCCGGGTGGGAAGGGCGCGACCAGGCGCACAGTTCGCTGGGGCCACGCCTCCGAGGGCGCAGCCGTCTGGGCAAGGGACAGGGTGCTGGCGCTGGCGAAGGTGACCAGGACGGCGGACAGCAAAGAGACTCGGACAAGGCTTTTCATGCAGGCTCCAGAGGTTGATGCGTGGGGTGTTGGTAGCACTGCCGCAAAGGCGATCGCGCTGATACCCACAGCCATGGGTGAATTGGAGCCTTAAACCATGCAAGATGGGAGCCGGTTTACCATTGCTCTGGATAGAGATTTGGCAACTGAGCGTTGCCTTTTGGTTAGTAGGTACACGATGCACATTTCACTGCTCAGCCTGCCCTTGCGTTACTTTCTGGAGGTGGCGCGCACCGGCTCTGTCAATCAGGCGGCGCAGCGCCTGCACGTGGCAGCATCGGCGGTGAGCCGTCAGTTGGGCAAGCTGGAAGACAGCCTGGGCGTGACGCTGTTCGAACGCCAGGCACGTGGCATGGCGCTGACCGAAGCGGGCACCCGGCTGCTGGCCCATGCCACGGCGCACGATGCGCAGGCCACAGAATTGGTCGAGCAACTGCAAGGGCTGTCGGCCCAGCAGGCTTTGCGTGTGCGGGTGGCCTGCACCGAAGGCTTTGCCGCGAGCTTCATGCCGCTGGTGATGTCGGTGTTCCGGCAGACGCACCCACAGGTGCAGCTGCAGTTGCTGGTGGACGTGCCGCAGGAAGTGTCGGCCCTGGTGCAGCGCGGAGACGTTGATCTGGCGCTGAAGTACAGCGTGGCGCCCGAGAAAGGTTTGCAGGTGCTGCATTCGGCCATTGCCCCGATCTACGCCATCATGCCCGCGCAGCACCCGCTGGCCCGCCAGCGCAGCGTGAGCGTGGCCGATGTGGTGCGCTATCCGCTGCTGCTGGGTGCGGGCAACACGACCGGGCGGCAGCTGTTTGACCTGAGCTGTGCAGTGCAGGGCCTGCGGTATGTGCCGGCGGTGGAGAGCAATTTTTCATCGGCGCTGCTGCCGCTGCTGAGCGGGCAGGACGTGGTGCTGGCCAGCTACCTCACGGCGGCGCGCTGGGTGGAGGCGGGCCTGCTGGCGGCCCGGCCGTTTGACGAGGTGCAACTGCAGCAGCGACGCTTGCAGGTGCTGGCCGTGGAAGGGCGGGCACCGTCGGCGCTGGTGCAGCAGTTCACGCAGGCGCTGGTGGCTGCCATTGAGCAGTACGGCAAGCGCAAGGTGGGGCGGCGCAAGACGACAGCAGCGCGGGTGATCGAGGTGCCTTGATTCGGGCTGCCTGCCGTTCGCGGTGGGGGCGCGCAACTGGATACCATTCGTTCCCTACCCGGATCGCACCATGGCCAAGAAAGAACACGTCTCCGAGACCCAAGCCACCCAGTTGCTCAAGGCGAACAAGGTGGCATTCACTGAGCACCCCTACGAATACCTGGAGCACGGCGGCGCCATGCACAGCGCCGAGGTGCTAGGCCTCGACCCCTTCACGGTGGTCAAGACCCTGGTCATGCAGGACCAGGATGCCAAGCCCTTGCTGGTGCTGATGCATGGCAATCGCAAGGTCTCCACCAAAAACCTCGCGCGCCAGATCGGCGCCAAGTCGGTCGAGCCGTGCGCGCCGGAGGTCGCCAACCGCCACAGCGGCTACCTGGTGGGTGGCACGTCGCCCTTTGGCACGCGGCGCGCCATGCCGGTGTACATCGAAGAAACCATCCTCGCGCTGCCGCGCATTGCCATTAATGGCGGGCGCCGGGGCTTTCTGGTGCAGATCGATCCGCAGGTGTGCGTGCAGTTGCTGGGTGCTAAACCGGTGCACTGCGCGCTGGCAGAATAGGCCGCCACGGCAGACCGTCCGCCGTCCCCCGATTTTTGAGGAGTTACTTTGACCGCCGTGTATCCCATCCTTGCCGCTGTGGCCGCCTACTTGCTGGGCTCGCTGTCGTTCGCCGTCATCGTGACGCGTGTGATGGGGCTGAGCGACCCGCGCACCTATGGCAGCAAGAACCCCGGCGCCACCAACGTGCTGCGCTCGGGCTCCAAGGCCGCAGCCATCGTCACACTGCTGTTGGACGCCATGAAAGGCTGGCTGCCTGTGGCGTTGGTGATGTGGTTTGGTCAGCCCTACGGGCTGGACGACGGCACGGTCGCCATGGTGGGGCTGGCGGCGTTTCTGGGCCACCTGTGGCCTGTGTTCTTCCGATTTGAAGGGGGCAAGGGCGTTGCCACAGCGCTGGGCGTGCTGTTGGGCATCAGCGTCTGGCTGGGGCTGGCCACGGCTGCGACCTGGCTCATCATCGCGTTTTTCTTCCGCTACTCGTCCCTGGCCTCGCTGGTGGCTGCCGCCTTTGCGCCGGTGTATTACCTGCTGGTGGATGGGGTGGTGTGGTATGCCGAGGGCACGATTGCGGGCTCCATCATCGTGATGGCCATGTTGCTGGCCTGGCGCCACAAGGAGAACATCCAGCGCCTGATCGAAGGCAAGGAGTCGCGACTGGGCAGCAAAAAGGCCAAGCCGAACGCCGAGGGTGCAGGCAAGTCGCCAAAGTAAACGCAGGGGGAAGGCACGCCGCGCTGACTGCGGTGCACGTGCCGTCTGCTCAGCTTCTTGTACGGACAGGTTCTACAGCGAACCTGGCCCTGAAATCAGCCCCCGGAGCCCGGCGCTGTGCTGGGCGGCATAGAGGCCCAGGCGCACCATGGTGCGGTGGTTGAGCTCCAGGCTCACGGCCGATCGGGCCAGAGCGGACTGGATGCGGGGTTTTCCGGTGGCCGTCTGGTACAGGCTGGGCTGCGCGTGGTGGGTGCCGGTGCGGTCCAGAAGGCTGGCGACCAGCGGATGATTGGCTTTTTCGCTGCGGCGCAGCACGATGGCGGTCTCGCCGTTGTCGAGCTTCACAAAAGTCCCTGGCGGGCAAAGGCCGATGGAGCGCACCAGGGTGTAGCTCACCTCATCGCGCTGGTCGATCTCCTGCCCGACGATGGCGCGTACCGAGTCGGTGGCACTGCGGCCTGCACGGGACTTGCGTGGGCTGATCATGGCTGCATAGCGGTCGATGGTGCCCAGGACGCGTGTGAGCCGGTCCACGGGGTCCTGGTTGGCCAGCGGCACACGGTCGGCCACGGTGGCATGGTGTTGTCCCACCACGTCCAGCCAGAGAGCATCGTTGATGAACAGGCGCTCCAGCAGCATCATGCTTTCTTCCGGGTGGCTCTTGATGGCCTCTTGTTGGACCGGTGTCGGGCGTTCACGCTGTTCGGCCAGCTCATCCTGCAGGGCCGTCATGCCGATGTTCATGGTGAGGGCCGCGCGCACCAGGCTGTCGCGCTCGCGTGGTGCCAGCTGCAGTTCGTGCGCCATGATGTGGCACAAGGTGCCGCACACCAGCGCATGGGAGGCGCTATAGCCCACGGTGGATGTGGACGCCAGCTGGAACATCAGGTACAGCGCAGCGTCGATGTCGTGCGCCACCAGGTCCTGCATCCAGCTATCGAACTGGCGCACCTTGGCGGCAAAATCCTGTACCTGCAGAGGTCGCGACAGCAGCACCGACAGCGCTGATTCCAGGTCTGACCACAGGCCCAGCAAGTCCTCGTACTCGCCTTCGGCGTGGTGGGGGGTGCCGGTGGAGTGGTGGGCAGACATGGTGGTGTGTGTGCAGCGGCCAGGCTCAGTTGCGCTTTTCCAGCACCATCTGGTCGTTGATGCGTGTCATCTGGAACTCGGTCAGAAAGCTGTTGCCCAGCAGCACGTAGGGCATGGGCTGCGGGGTGATGATGGCCTCGACCCCGAACACCTCGACATCGCCGATGCGCACTGAGTCCAGCTTCATGCGCCAGCCTTGCGCCACACCATTGGCCGTGTTCATGCGCACGGGCTGGCCGTTCTGGTAGTTGAGCCCCATGCGCTCAGCATCCTGCCGCCCGATGGCCACGGTGGAAGCACCGGTGTCCACCATGTACTGCATCACACGCCCGTTGATGGTGCCGCTGTTGATGAAATGCCCACGGCTGTCGGCCATCAATACGACGCGCTTGCCGCTTCCGCCACGGGCGCCAACGCTCACCGGGGCCTCGCCCAGCCGCAGCACGCGTCGCGTGCCATTGACTTCGATGGTGGCTTCTTCTTTGGTGACGGCAATGACCTTGACACCCTGGTACTCATCCCCAGCACCCACCGCCTTGGGGGGGTTGGCATCCACCACCAGCAAGGCCTTGCTGCCCAGCATGCCCGCCAGCGCCACCGCCTGCGCATGAGCCCAGGACGGAGCCAAGCACAGAGCAACCAGCGCGGCCAGGGCAAAGGAGTGGATCGTCATTCGTTGATGGCGTTGTGCGCCTCCCCCGTACCTCGGAACTGGCGCGGCCCAGGCGAGGGACGCCAAGCCAGGGCCGCCCCGCAGCGAGGGCGTCGTCCCCCTGGAGGGGGAAGGCGCGAAGCGACTCAGGGGGTGCGCCATCTCAGTCGCGGAAGTTGTCGAACGACAGGGGAACGTCCGTTACATCCTTGCGGATCAGCGCCATGGCCGCCTGCAGGTCGTCGCGCTTTGCACCCGTCACGCGCACCTTGTCCTCCTGGATGGCTGCCTGCACCTTGAGCTTGCTTTCCTTCATGAGCTTCTGGATCTTCTTGGCCAGCTCGCTCTCGATGCCGTTGCGCACCTTGATGACCTGCTTGACCTTGTCGCCGCCTATCTTCTGCACATCGCCCATGTCCAGAAAACGCACGTCCACGTTGCGCTTGGTGAGTTTGTTGCGCAGTACATCCTCGATCTGGGTGAGCTGAAAGTCGGCGTCGCCGATCAGCGTGATGTCCTTGTCTTTGATCTCGATGCTGGCCGATGTGCCCTTGAAGTCGAAACGGGTGGCGATTTCCTTGGCGGTGTTCTCGACGGCGTTTTTCACTTCAACCAGGTTGGCTTCACAGACGGTGTCAAAAGATGGCATGGATGGCTCTCAATCTCAGGGAAAACAGCTACAGATCGCAGGGGCCCGAAAGGGCGGGTGCGACAATCGGGCCAATGGTAGTCGAGAAAAACGCCCCTTTGCAGCCCTGGAACACCTTTGGCATTGCTGCGCGTGCCCAAACCCTGGTGCGTGTGCGCTCCGTGTCGGATCTGAAGGCCGTTCTGGCCGATATGGAGCTGGCCCCCGCAGCCAAGTTTGTGCTGGGCGGGGGCAGCAACATCATCCTGACCGGCGATGTGAAATCTATCGTGCTCAAGATGGAGATCAAGGGGCTGCGCTTGGTGGAGGAAACCCCCAAGGCCTGGATCGTGGAGGCGGGGGCGGGTGAGGTCTGGCACGATGCTGTGGCCTGGACGCTGGCGCACGGGTTCCCGGGACTGGAAAATCTGGCGCTCATCCCGGGCACGGTGGGCGCCTCGCCCGTGCAGAACATCGGTGCCTATGGCGTGGAGCTGCAGGATCGGTTTGAATCGCTCGACGCCCTCGATCTGGCCACCGGCCAGTCGTTCAGCCTGGATGCCGCGCAGTGCGGCTTTGGCTACCGCGACTCCGTCTTCAAGCATGCGCCGTCTGAAGCACCCGACGGCAGCGGCATGCCGCGCGGCATGGGCCTGGCGGGGCGCGCGGTCATCACCCATGTGCGGTTTCGGCTGCCCAAGCCCTGGAAGCCCGTGCTGGGCTACCTCGATCTGGAGCGCCGCCGCGCCGAGGCGGGCGTGGAGCACCCCAGTGCCCAGCAGATTTTTGACTGGATCTGCGACATTCGCCGCGCCAAGCTGCCCGACCCTGCCGTGGTGGGCAACGCAGGCAGCTTCTTCAAGAACCCCACGGTGTCGCCCGACCAGTGCGCCGACATCATCGCGCGCGAGCCCAAGATCGTGCATTACCCCATGCCCGACGGCAGCATCAAGCTGGCGGCGGGCTGGCTGATTGATGCCTGCGGCTGGAAGGGCAAGTCCATCGGCAAGGCGGGGGTGTACGAAAAGCAGGCCTTGGTGCTGGTCAACAGGGGGCACGGCGCCGACAGCGTGACGGGCGGCGAGGTGATGACCCTGGCCAAGGCCATCCAGACCAGCGTGTACGAGCGCTTTGGCATCCGGCTGGAGCCCGAGCCGGTGGTGGTTTAGACCAGCAGCCAACCTTCCCCGCAAAGAAAAAAGCCACCGTTTCCGGTGGCTTTGCTCATATATATGTAGCTTCTAGCGCTTAATGGGTAAGCGCTAGAGCCATTTTTGACCCATATTCTGGCCCAAGGTTTATTTGCGGTCGTTTTCCAGCTGCGCCAGTGCCGCGTTGCCACCCAGCGACAGCAGGCCAGCGCGCGAATACACACCCAGCTTGTCGCGCGTGTCCGAGATGTCCAGGTTGCGCATGGTCAGCTGGCCAATCCGGTCCAGCGGGCTGAAAGGCGCGTCTTCCACCTTCTCCATCGACAGGCGTTCGGGCGCGTAGGTCAGGTTGGGCGATTCGGTGTTCAGCAGCGAATAGTCGTTGCCACGGCGCAGTTCCAGCGTCACGGTGCCGGTCACGGCGCGGGCCACCCAGCGCTGGGCGGTTTCGCGCAGCATGATGGCCTGGGGGTCGAACCAGCGGCCCTGGTACAGCAGGCGGCCCAGCTTGAGGCCATTCATGCGGTACTGCTCGATGGTGTCTTCGTTGTGGATGCCCGTCACCAGGCGCTCGTAGGCGATGTGCAGCAGCGCCAGGCCCGGGGCTTCGTAGATGCCGCGGCTCTTGGCTTCGATGATGCGGTTTTCGATCTGGTCGCTCATGCCCAGGCCGTGGCGGCCGCCGATACGGTTGGCTTCGAGGATCAGCTCCACCGGGTCGTTGAACTCCACGCCGTTCAGGGCGACGGGCTGGCCTTCTTCAAAGCGGACCGACACTTCCTCGGCCTTGACGGCGACTTCTTCCTTCCAGAATGCCACGCCCATGATGGGGTTCACGATGCGGATGCCGCTGGAAAGGAACTCCAGGTCCTTGGCCTCGTGCGTCGCGCCCAGCATGTTGCTGTCGGTGCTGTAGGCCTTCTCGGCGCTCATCTTGTAGCCAAAACCGGCTTGTGTCATGAACGCCGACATCTCGGCGCGGCCGCCCAGTTCGTCGATGAACAGCTGGTCCAGCCAGGGCTTGTAGATCTTGAGCGAGGGGTTGGTCAGCAGGCCGTAGCGGTAAAAGCGCTCGATGTCGTTGCCCTTGAAGGTCGATCCGTCGCCCCAGATGTTGACGTCGTCTTCCTTCATCGCCGCCACCAGCATGGTGCCGGTCACAGCGCGGCCCAGGGGCGTGGTGTTGAAGTAGGTGAGGCCGCCAGTGCTGATATGGAAGGCGCCAGCCTGCAGGGCGGCAATGCCTTCGTGCGCCAGTTGGGTGCGGCAGTCCACCAGGCGAGCCTTCTCTGCGCCGTATTCCATGGCCTTGCGCGGAATGGCTTCGTAGTCGGGCTCGTCGGGCTGGCCGAGGTTGGCGGTGTAGGCGTAGGGCACGGCGCCCTTGAGCTTCATCCAGTGCAGGGCTGCGCTGGTGTCCAGGCCGCCGGAGAATGCAATGCCGACCTTCTGGCCGAGGGGGAGGTTCTGGAGGATGGTTGCCATGAAATGCTTCTCAAAAATGATAGCTGCTTGCGCTTGATAGATAAGCGCTAGAGGCCAAAATCAATCAAATTCCAGCCGAATGCGCAGTCGAACGATCAGCCGAAATGGCAGATGTAGTGGTAGGCCTCGGTCACGCGGATGTCGAACTTCGAGTTGCCGGGCACGCTGAACTTGTCGCCCGCCGAAGACTTGACCCAGGCGTCGGTGCCGTCCAGCTTGTATTCGCAGGATCCGGCCACGCATTCCATGATCTCGGGCGCGCCGGTGTTGAAGGTCAGCGTTGCGGGCAGTACAACGCCCACCGACTTCTTGGTGCCGTCGGCAAACGTGATGCCGTGGCTCACGCACTTGCCGTCAAAGTACACATTGGCCTGGGTGGTGACGGACACGCCGTCAATTTTTTCGGTGGTCATGGGTGCGCTGGATAAGGTAGAGGGAAACCCGGGATTTTAGGGCAGGGGGCGGGGAGCGCCGCCACAGCGGGCCTCTGAAAAATCCCCATCAGCCGTTGGGCGCAAAAAAAAGAGCCCCGAAGGGCTCTTGGTGATGCTGGCATGCCCGGGCTTAGCGCCAGTAGGGGTTGCGGTGGTGCGGGTAGTAAGGACGGCTGTCGTAGCCGTACTCGATCACCGTGACGGGCGGCGTCACATAAGTGGGTTGCTGCTGGTACACCGGTTGCGCAGGGTAGGTGGAGGTCACCACGCCCGGCTGGCTGTACACACCTTGTGAGGCGTAAGGATCAGGCTGGGTGGAATAGGTCTGGCCTGCAGGCTGCACGCTCAGCGGGATCCAGCGGCCTGGATCGTTCTGGGTGCGGGTGGTGTACTGGCGCCCTGCATATTCATACACCACGTCGTAGCCCACTGTGCGATTCTCGTAATACGTCTCGGTCGTGCAGCGCTGTACGTTCTGGTACTGCGGCTGGCCACCTTCGATCTGGTTGCCGATCACGGCGCCACCGATCAGGCCAATGGCTGTGGCGGCGGCGCGGCCACTGCCTTTGCCAATGGCGTTGCCGGCTGCGCCACCCGCAATCGCGCCCATCACGGCGCCTGCTCCGGTGGTGCGGTTACCGCTATAGACGGTCTCGTTGCCACACACCTGCTGCGGCGTCGCGACCTGCTGGACGATGGGGGTGGCCGAGAGCACGCGGCCCTGTTCCTGGGCACTGGCCATGGTGGCGATGGCTGCCATGGCGGAAAAAATGACGATCTTTTTCATGGAGAAACTCCTTTCGGGTCGGTACATAACGCACCAGACTGCAGAAAAGTTTAGGCCCGCACGGTCAATTCAGGGCCTGCCCGCCGTAAATCTGCGTAAAGATTTGTGCAATTTCTCCGGTCCGGGCGATTGATTCACGTGCCGATTCAGGTGCCTGCAGCCCGGCCTAACCAGATCTGCCATTGGTCGGGAGCGAAACCCACGGAAATGTGCATTTGGCCACCGTGCTGCCACTCCACCACCGGGCGTTTGATGACGCTAGGTTGGGCCTGCATCAGGGCGCTGGCGGTATCGTCGTTGGTGACAGCTGCCTGGGTTTGCGCGTCCAGCTTTCGCCATGTGGTCCCCTGCCGATTGACCAGTTTTTGCCAGCCTGCTGCCGCCATCCAGTCGGGCAGGCGGTGGGCGGGCACCCCTTGTTTCTTGAAGTCGTGAAACTGGTAGTCCACGCCCTGTTCAGTCAACCAGGTGCGGGATTTCTTGACGGTGTCGCAGTTGGGTATACCGTAAACGGTGATGAGTGAGGTTGTCATGCCGCGCATCATCCTCGAACTTGTGGCTGGGCGACAATCCCGCCCTGTATGCATACCAAAATCCACACTCTGGAAGGCTGGCTCCGCCACTGCGAGCAGCTTCATCCCCGCAACATCGAAATGGGCCTGGACCGTGTCCGTGAAGTGGCACGCCGCATGGTGCTGCGGTTTGACTGCCCCGTGATCACCGTGGCGGGCACCAATGGAAAAGGCTCTACCTGCGCCATGCTGGAGGCGGTGGCGCAGCAGGCGGGCTACCGCACAGGCGTGTACACGTCGCCCCACCTGGTGCATTTTGAGGAGCGCTGCCGCGTTCACGGTGAAATTGTCAATGCTTCTGATTTGATAGCGCACTTCGGAGCTGTGGAAAGCGCCAGGGTCCAAAATGGCAATGAAATCTCCCTCACCTACTTCGAATTCACGACACTGGCCATCCTGCGCCTCATGAGCCATGCGCGGCTGGACTTGGCCATCCTCGAAGTGGGGCTCGGCGGGCGCCTGGATGCCACCAACGTCATCGATGCCGACTGCGCCATCATCACCAGCATCGACATCGACCACACTGAATTCCTGGGACCAGACCGCGAGAGCATCGGCCGGGAAAAGGCCGGCATCATGCGCACGGGCCGCCCGGTGATCGTGGGCGATCCGATGGCTCCCCAGAGTGTCATCGACCATGCGCTGGAAATCGGTGCCGACCTGTGGCGCTTCGGCAAGGATTTCAATTTCTCGGGCGACAAACAGCAGTGGAGCTGGGCAGGGCGGGGCCGCCGTTATGCGGGGCTGGCCTATCCATCGCTGCGCGGCGCCAACCAGCTGATCAATGCCTCGGGCGTGCTGGCCGCGCTGGAGGCCCTGCGCGAGCGCATTCCCGTCACGGCCCAGGCGGTGCGCAACGGCCTGGCTTTGGTGGAGCTGCCGGGGCGGTTCCAGATCGTGCCAGGCCAGCCTACGCTGGTGCTCGACGTGGCGCACAACCCGCATTCAGTGGCTGCACTCACTGCCAATATGGATGCCATGGGGTTTTTCCCCACGACGCATGCGGTGTTCGGCGCCATGGCCGACAAGGACCTGGGGCCCATGCTCGCCAAGGTCGGCCCGCTGGTGGATCGCTGGTATTTCACCAACCTGCCGACCCCACGCGCCGAGACTGCCGCCGTCCTGCAGCAGAAGTGGAACGCCGTGCAGATGGTGGCGGGCGGGCGCCGCGATGTGACCTCCAGTCTGCACGCAGACCCCATGGAGGCCCTGGAGGCGGCGGTCGCCGCGGCAGACCCCGCTGATAGAATCGTGGTCTTTGGCTCGTTTTACACGGTGGGTGGTGTTCTGATCAACGGAACACCTCGCCTGCACGCCAAACATCTGGGCCAATAGACAGGTTCTGAGGTCCGAACGAGTCGTTACTCCATGGCATTTTTCAAGTTTCGGTGGCCCGGTCAGGGTGAACAAGCTCAGGCCGAAAAGCCGTCCAAGCGCCCGCGCACCCCGCAGGCCGAGAGCATCGAGGTGATGCGGCGGCGTGCTCGCCATCGGTTGATCGGCGCCGCAGTGCTGGTGCTGATTGGGGTGATCGGTTTCCCCATGCTGTTTGACACCCAACCCCGGCCGATTCCGGTGGATATTCCCATCGAGATCCCCGACCGCAACAAGGTGGCGCCCTTGGTGGTGCCCGCTCCGGTTGCTGAGGCGCCAGGGGCTGCCAAACCTTCGACACCGTCTTCGCAGGACGTGGCCACCGCACCGCGCCCCACGCCCCAGCGCAGCAACAATGCGGTGGGCAATGGGCTCGCGGATGGCGAGGAACTGGTGCAAGGATCGCGTTCCGCGGCTTCCAAACCCGCCCCTGCAGCGCCAGCCAAACCGGAAATAAAACCCGAACCGAAGCCAGAGCCCAAGCCGCCGGTGCCCAGCGAGCCCAAGCCTGTGCAGCGCCCGGACGAGGCTGCCCGCGCGCGTGCGCTGCTGGAAGGCCGGTCGGCAGAGCCCGCGGCTGCGGCTGCCACCGCCGAGGAAGCCCGGTTCATTGTGCAGGTGGGTGCTTTCGCAGACGCAGACAAAGCCCGTGAAGCGCGTACCAAAGTGGAGCGTGCGGGCATGAAAACCTACACCCAGGTGGTGGACACCAAGGAGGGCAAGCGCACACGGGTTCGTGTGGGGCCTTTCACCAACCGGGCTGAGGCGGACAAGGCTGCGGCGCGCATCAAGGCGCTGGATCTGTCGGCCTCTGTGCTGACTCTGTAGGCCAGCGCCAAGGGGTTTTTGTATCCATGGCTGCGCTGGACTGGATTTTTGCGGCGGTGCTGCTGGCATCGATGCTCGTAGGAGCCTGGCGCGGGCTGGTGTTCGAGGTGCTGTCTCTGGTGGGCTGGGTGGTGTCTTTTTTTGTGGCGCAATGGTTTGCTGAGGACATGGCGGCGTTGTTGCCTATGGGCGAGTCGGCCGAAGCATTGCGCTATGCCGCAGGGTTTGTGGTGGTGTTTGTTGCGTCGGTGTTTGCCTGCGGTTTTTTGACATGGCTGGCAAAAAAGCTGGTGGATGCCATCGGCCTGCGGCCTGCAGATCGTACTTTGGGGGCGGCCTTCGGGGTGTTGCGCGGGGTGGTTTTGCTGCTGGCGGTGGCCGTGGTGGCGGGCCTCACGCCCCTGCACGAAGCCTTGTGGTGGCAGGAGTCCCAAGGGGCCCCGGTGCTGGCTGAAGTGCTTCGGGGCTTGAAACCGGCGCTGCCGGAAGAATTTGGAAGGCATCTGCCTTCCTGATAGCGATGCGGTTGCGGCCAGAAGCCGTTGCCGCTGGGTTGCCGCGGGGCTGTTCCCGCAAACGGATGGAATACAACTATGTGTGGAATCGTCGGCGTCGTCAGTCCAGCGCCCGTCAATCAGCTGATCTATGACGCCTTGCTGCTCTTGCAGCACCGTGGTCAGGACGCAGCGGGCATCGTGACCCAGCAGGGCCGCAAGTTTTTCATGCACAAGGCCAAGGGCATGGTGCGCGATGTGTTCCGCACGCGCAACATGCGCGCGTTGCCTGGCAATGTGGGTCTGGGCCAGGTCCGCTACCCCACCGCAGGCAACGCCTACAGCGAAGAAGAGGCGCAGCCGTTCTATGTCAATGCACCGTTCGGCATCGTGCTGGTGCACAACGGCAACCTGACCAATGCGCGCGAACTTCGCACCGAGCTGTTCCTGACGGACCACCGCCATACGAACACGGAAAGTGATTCTGAAGTTCTGCTGAATGTGTTCGCGCACGAGCTGGAGCGCGCCACCCGGGGTGTGCCGCTGCAGCCTGAAGACGTCTTCACTGCGGTACGTGCGGTACACAAACGCATCAAGGGCTCTTATGCCGTGATCGCGCTGATAGCAGGCCACGGCCTGCTGGCCTTCCGCGACCCGCACGGCATTCGCCCGCTGGCCATGGGGCGCAGCCAGGATGGAACTGTGATGGTGGGCAGCGAATCGGTCGCCCTGGAGGGCACATCGCATGTGTTCGAGCGCAACATCGACCCCGGTGAGGCGATCTTCATCACGCTCGACGGACAGGTGCATGCCCGCCAATGTGCCGAAAACCCGCAGCTCAACCCCTGCATCTTCGAATTCGTGTACCTGGCGCGCCCGGACTCGGTGCTCGACGGCATTTCGGTGTACCAGGCGCGTCTGAACCTGGGCGAGGCCCTTGCCAAGCGCGTGGTGTCTACCGTGCCACCCAACGAAATCGACGTGATCATCCCGATCCCCGAGTCCAGCCGCCCCAGTGCCACGCAATTGGCTCACCTGCTGGGCATCCCATACCGCGAAGGCTTCGTCAAGAACCGCTATGTGGGCCGGACCTTCATCATGCCGGGGCAGGGTGTGCGCAAGAAGTCGGTGCGCCAGAAGCTCAATGTGATCGGCAGCGAGTTCAAGGGCCGCAACGTGTTGTTGGTGGACGATTCCATCGTGCGTGGCACCACCAGCCGCGAGATCGTGCAGATGGCACGTGACGCCGGCGCGCGCAAGGTGTACCTTGCCAGCGCTGCACCGCCGGTGCGTTACCCCAACGTGTACGGTATTGACATGCCCACCAGCAGCGAACTGGTGGCCCATGGCCGCACCGTGGAAGAGATTCGCCAGGCGATTGGCTGCGACGCACTGATTTATCAGGATGTGGACGGCATGAAAAAGGCGGTGGGCGCCCTCAATAGCGCCATCGTAGGGTTTGATGCGTCCTGCTTTGATGGTGTTTATGTGACCGGAGACATTACTGCCGAGGGCATCGCCAGCCTGAACGAGGGGCGGGTGGGGGTGGAGGAGGGAGAGGAAGACACCTCCCGCCTGGCGCTGCCGAATGCCCAAGAGGTTTAGGCATAGGATCGTTGCAGGTCGCCTTGTCCTGGATGGCGACCTGGCAGCAAGCTTTGCCCCCGCTCTCTGGATTGATTGAATCTTGAAACTGGCCCCGCGAGGGCCAGAACTTATTGACATGACTGATACCACTGCTTCCGGCGCGGGCCGCGTGCGCACCCGTTTTGCCCCGTCTCCCACGGGATTTATCCACCTGGGCAACATCCGCTCTGCGCTGTACCCCTGGGCGTTTGCCCGTGCTACGGGCGGCGATTTCATCCTGCGCATTGAAGACACGGACCTGGAGCGTTCCAGCCAGGCGGCGGTAGACGTGATCATCGAAGGCATGGCATGGCTCGGGCTGGACCACGACGAAGGCCCGTTCTACCAAATGCAGCGCATGGACCGCTACAAGACTGTGTTGGCAGAGCTGCAGGCCGCAGGCCATGTGTATCCCTGCTACATGAGCGTGGCCGAACTGGATGCCTTGCGAGAGAAGCAGATGGCCGCCAAGGAAAAGCCCCGCTATGACGGCACCTGGCGCCCCGAGGCTGGAAAAACCCTGCCGCCCGTGCCCGAGGGGGTATTGCCCGTGCTGCGTTTCAAGAACCCGCAAGGCGGTGTGGTGGCGTGGGACGACAAGGTCAAAGGCCGCATCGAGATCAGCAATGACGAACTCGACGATCTTGTGATTGCGCGCCCGGACGGAACACCCACCTACAACTTCTGTGTGGTGGTGGACGATATCGACATGGCCATCACCCACGTGATCCGGGGTGACGACCACGTGAACAACACGCCGCGCCAGATCAATATCTTTCGTGCTCTGGGCAAGGAGCCGCCGGTGTATGCCCACCTGCCCACCGTGCTCAACGAGCAAGGCGAGAAGATGAGCAAGCGCAACGGTGCCAAGCCCGTCACGCAGTACCGCGACGAAGGCTATCTGCCCGATGCCATGGTGAACTACCTGGCGCGCTTGGGCTGGAGCCACGGCGACGATGAGATCTTCAGCCGCGAGCAATTCCTGCAATGGTTCAACCTCGACCACCTGGGTCGCAGTGCGGCCCAGTTCGACGAAGCCAAGCTGCGTTGGGTGAACGCCCAGCACCTCAAGGCCATGGCCGACGACGCACTGGCCGCGCTGGTGGCGCCTCAGCTGCAGCAGCGGGGTGTATCTGCCGAAGCGCTGGCAGATGGGCGGCTTGCGCGGATTTGCGCTTTGTTCAAGGATCGCTGCGACACCACAGTGGCGCTCGCCGATTGGGCGCATGTCTTCTACGGTGAAGTAACGCCTGTGGATGCGGAGCGCAGCCAGCACGTTACCGAAGCCATTGCACCCGCGCTGGATGTTTTGGCCGATGCGCTGTCGGTCTGTGCATGGGACAAGGCTTCCATCAGCGCTGCGTTTAAGCAGGTGCTGGCTAGCCAGGGCCTGAAGATGCCCCAACTGGCCATGCCCGCACGGGTGCTGACCGTGGGTACGGCTCACACGCCCTCGGTGGATGCGGTGCTGGAATTGGTCGGTCGTGAAAAAGTTGTAGCGCGTTTGCGAAATCGCTAAAAATCTGTCTATAATTCAAGGCTCAGATGATGACAACAAACACGGTGTGTTTCGAGTCATTAAGTGGGGGTATAGCTCAGCTGGGAGAGCGCTTGCATGGCATGCAAGAGGTCATCGGTTCGATCCCGTTTACCTCCACCAAAGTTTGTTAACGGTTAGTTCCAAGGTTTTGACCCTATCGTCTAGAGGCCTAGGACATCACCCTTTCACGGTGAGTACCGGGGTTCGAATCCCCGTAGGGTCGCCAAGTTGTAGCGCTTGGCTTGTGTTGAAAAGATGCAAGCAAAAGCTGCCTGCCAGGAGTGGTAGTTCAGTTGGTTAGAATACCGGCCTGTCACGCCGGGGGTCGCGGGTTCGAGTCCCGTCCACTCCGCCAGTCAAAACCCTTGCAGGTCTTTGATATGCAAGGGTTTTTCTTTGGTGTAAGCCAGAGAAATTTTGGGGGTATAGCTCAGCTGGGAGAGCGCTTGCATGGCATGCAAGAGGTCATCGGTTCGATCCCGTTTACCTCCACCAAAGTTTGTTAACGGTTAGTTCCAAGGTTTTGACCCTATCGTCTAGAGGCCTAGGACATCACCCTTTCACGGTGAGTACCGGGGTTCGAATCCCCGTAGGGTCGCCAAGTTGTAGCGCTTGGCTTGTGTTGAAAAGATGCAAGCAAAAGCTGCCTGCCAGGAGTGGTAGTTCAGTTGGTTAGAATACCGGCCTGTCACGCCGGGGGTCGCGGGTTCGAGTCCCGTCCACTCCGCCAGACATCAACCGCTGCAGTCGCAAGGCTGCAGCGGTTTTTTTGTTTTTGTGCCTGCGGTCCCCCATTTGTGGCTGAAAATGGGTTGTGCAAGAATGTGTAACAACATGGCCGCACTGAGGGTGGGGCACATCAAAGAGACAAGGTGCCCATGACACCTTCCCGGTGGCAGATCCATTCCCAACATATCGCCAGCTTCAGAAGTGTGGCGCCGGTGTTGTGGCTGCTGACCGGGGCGGCGATTGCCGCCTGGGCGTATTTCTCGATGGCGACTCCCGAACGAGTGCGGCATTTCCTGGTACTTCACCAGGGGCTGGAAACGCTCACTATTGTGGTGTCGGCACTGGTCTTTGCGGTGGGCTGGAAGGCGCACAGCATCAATCCTCAGCGGAACGTGTTCATCCTCGCCTGCGGGTTTTTGGGTGTGGCCCTGCTGGATTTTTCGCACATGCTGTCGTATGCCGGCATGCCCGATTGCGTCACGGCCAATTCGGTGGCCAAGGGCATCAATTTCTGGCTGCCTGCGCGTTACCTGGTGGCTGTAAGCCTGCTGTGGGCGCTGGGGCTGCACTGGCATGCGCCTGGGGATTCGGCATCTGCGGGGCCAGGGCGATTTGCCGTGCTGGCGCTGGTCCTGGGCGTTGTTGGAGCGGTTCACGTGCTGGTTTTCTGGTACCCGCACTGGTATCCCGAAACCTACGGATCAACAGGTCTTACCCCGTTCAAGATTGCGGCTGAATATGGCGTGATTGCCTTGTATGCCGGGTCGCTGGTGCTCCTGCTGCGTCTGGCGAGAGAGCGTACATCGTTTGATGTGGCTCGCCTCTTCGCGGCGGTCTGGGTCATGGCCTTGAGCGAGTTCTTTTTCACTTTCTACGTTACCGCCACGGACCCTTTCAACCTGCTGGGCCATGTCTACAAGGTGGTGGGTTACTACTATCTGTACCGGGCCATTTTTGTGGGCACTATTGAGGCGCCATACCGCGCATTGAAGCAGTCCGACAAGGCCTTGCGTGCGGTGCTGGACGCGGTTCCCGATCTCATGTTCGAGGTGACGCGCGGTGGTCGTTATGTCGAGATCCATACGCGCCAGCCCGAGTTGCTGCTGTTGCCGGCCGAACAGGTTCTGGGGCGCACCATTCACGACATTCTTCCACCGCAGGCTGCTGCGGTGGCACAGCGTGCCATTGACGCGGCTGCCGAGCACGGGGTTGCCCGTGATTTCCAGTACACACTCGATCTGCCAGATGGCAAGCACTGGTTCGAACTCTCCGTGGCCCGCAAAGTGATGGATGAGGCGTCAGAGGCGCATTTTGTGGTGTTGTCCCGTGACATCACGCAGCGGGTGCAGACGCTCGATACTTTGCGCAAACTGCGCCATGCCGTAGAACAAGCTCCCAATTCGATCTTCATCGCTGGAGCCGACGGCAACATTGAATATGTGGATCCGGCTTTTTCCGTCACCACCGGATACAGCCTTGCCGAAGTTGTCGGGCGCAACCCGCGTCTGCTCAGCGCGGGGGGAACCCCGCTGTCTGTTTATGCCGACCTTTGGGCGCATCTGTCATCGGGGCGTGCCTGGCGCGGCGAGTTTCTCAACCGCCGCAAGGACGGTCGTGAGTACTATGAGTCGGCCATCATTTCGCCGCTGCACGATGAGCAAGGGCGGATCACGCACTACCTGGCCGTGCAAGAAGATGTGACCGAACGCAAGCGCGATGAAGAGCGTATCCGCAAGCTGGTCAACTTTGATGCGCTGACGGGCTTGCCCAACCGTACGATGTTTGCGTCGCGGTTCAGCCAGGCGCTTGCGCTGACCCAGCGCAGCGGACAGCATCTTGCATTGCTGTACCTGGATCTGGACCATTTCAAGAATGTCAATGACTCCCTGGGTCACCAGGTGGGCGATGAGTTGCTGGTGGAGATCGCACACCGACTGCAGCTGGTGCTGCGCGAGGAAGATACCGTGTCGCGCCCTGGGGGAGACGAGTTCATCATCGTGCTGCCATTGGCGGATGCGCAGCATGCCGCCCATGTGGCCGAGAGCCTGCAGTCCGAGGTGCGCCGGGTCTGCAGGTTGGGCCACCATGAGCTGGTGGTGACGTCGTCCATCGGCATTGCTTTGTATCCAGAGGATGGCCGTGAGTTTGAAACCCTGGCACAGCGTGCTGATGCGGCGATGTTCCGTGCCAAGGAGACGGGGCGTGACACCTACCGGTTTTTCTCTGCCGATATGCAAGCCCATTCATTGCGGGTGTTGCAGATAGAAAATGCGTTGCGCAGTGCGGTGGTGCAAAACCAGTTGGCGTTGCACTACCAGCCCCAGATCCATTTGCGCGACCGCAGGCTCACCGGGGTTGAGGCATTGCTGCGCTGGACCCATCCGGAGCTCGGCTTGATCAGCCCCGCAGAGTTCATCCCCGTGGCGGAAAGCAGTGGGCAGATTCTGGGCATTGGGGAATGGGTATTGCGCACGGCATTGGCACAGGCACGCGCGTGGTGCGAAGCGGGCCATACCGGGTTCACGGTGGCGGTCAATCTGTCGATGGTTCAGTTTCGCCATCCCGGTTTGGTCGAGATGGTGCAGCAGGCACTGGCTGACAGCGGGGTGTCGCCTCAGATGTTGGAGCTGGAGTTGACCGAGAGCATTGCCGTGGACGCCCCTGAAAAGGTGATCGCCATTGTCCAGCAGCTGTTCGACCTGGGGGTGCAGCTGTCCATTGACGACTTTGGCACAGGCTACTCGTCGTTCAGCTACATCCAGCGCCTGCGGGTTCACAAGCTCAAGATTGACCAGTCCTTCGTGCGCCATCTTGGCGAAGACGGCAGCGCCCAACACATCGTGCGCGCCATCATCGGCTTGGCGCAGAGCCTCGACCTGGAGTCCATCGCCGAAGGGGTCGAGACGGCCACGCAGTGTGAAGCTTTGCTATCTTTGGGTTGCAATACCGGCCAGGGGTATTACTTCAGTCGGCCGGTTCCGGCGGCGCAACTGGATGCCTGGATGACAGAGCGTCGCGTCACCCTGGTCTGAGAGCCTGCTTACGACCATGCGAAACCGCGAACAGGCTGCTGATGACAGCAGTCTAACTTCCTGGCAATGACAACCTCCTTCTCAGGAGGTGCGAAAGGTAGAAGTTTGAAGAAAATGGCCCGTAGCGCTTTGTATGAAAGCCTTGTATGCTATATATTTAATAGCAAATAAGGTGTGACGCTGTCAGCGCCACAGGCCATTGTTTCAGCGTGGTGCCAAGCGGATGGCACCGTCGAGGCGAATCACTTCGCCATTGAGCATGTCGTTCTCAAAGATGTGCTGCACCAGCTTGGCATAGTCCTGCGGCGTGCCCAGGCGGCTAGGGAAGGGCACACTAGCGGCCAGCGCGTCCTGCACTTCTTGCGGCATGCCAAACAGCATCGGTGTGCCGAAGATGCCGGGGGCAATCGTCATATTGCGGATGCCGTTGCGCGCCAAGTCGCGGGCGATCGGCAGGGTCATGCCGACCACGCCGCCCTTGGATGCGGCATAGGCTGCCTGGCCAATTTGGCCGTCATACGCCGCGACGCTGGCCGTCGAGATCAGCGCACCGCGCTCCCCGGTGGATTCGGGTTCGTTCTTGCTCATGGCTTCGGCGGCCAGGCGGATCATATTGAAGCTGCCGATCAGGTTGACCGTGATGGTCTTGCTGAACAGCGCGAGGGCATGGGCGCCGTTCTTGCCCACTGTTTTTTCTGCGGGGGCAATGCCAGCGCAGTTGACCAGGCCCATGAGCTTGCCCAGCGAAACCGCCTTGGCCACTACCGCCTGGCCATCGGCCTCGTTGCTCACATCACATTTCACAAAGGCGCCGCCGATCTCCTTGGCCACGGCTTCGCCTTTTTCGGCCTGCATGTCGGCAATGACCACGGTGCCGCCCTGGGCCGCCAGCATGCGTGCCGTACCTTCACCCAGGCCCGATGCGCCGCCGGTGACGATGAATACCTTGCCCTTGATGTCCATGTGCTGTCTCCTGTAAGTGACGTTAACGTAAACGTCAATTATGGCGCATCGAGGCCGACTTTCTGCAGGCGAAAAAAAGCCCGGCCAGGCCGGGCTTGTCAGGAGCCGGGCGGGCTTACTGGAAGCCGACGCGGTCCAGCATCTGCTGCACCTTCGTGGTGTTGGCGCCCACTGCGCTGATAGGAATGGTCTCGCTCTTGAAAGGCTGTCCACCCGTCATGGCCTTGAGGGCAGGGTTGTCCAGGGTCACACCCTTTGCGGCAGGCCACTCGTTGTTGCCGTTGGCAAAGTAGTTCTGTGCTTCGGGGCTGGCCAGGTATTCCAGAAACTTGACCGCGTTGGCCTGGTTCTTGGAGTGCTTGGCCACAGCGCCGCCCGCGATATTCAGGTGGGTGCCCCAGGATTCCTGGTTGGGGAACACCACGCCCACCTTGTTCACCACAGCCACATCTTCAGGCTTGGTAGAACGCATCATGCGGGCCAGGTAGTAGCTGTTGGTCACGGCGATATCGCATTCGCCAGCAGCCACTGCCTTGATCTGGTCCGTGTCGCCACCTTTGGGAGGGCGCGCCAGGTTGGCCACCAGGCCCTTGAGCCAGGCCTCGGCCTTCTGCTCGCCCATGTGCTCTGTCACGGCGCCAAAAAGGCTCAGGTTGTAGGGGTGCGAGCCGGAGCGGATGCACAGCTTGCCCTTGTTTTTGGGGTCGCCCAGCTCTTCGTAGGTATCGACGTCCGCCTTTTGCATCTTGACCTTGTTGTAGACGATCACGCGGGCGCGGGTGGAGAGGCCGAACCAGGCGATGCCGCCGTCAGCGGCTGGCTTGCTGCGCAGGTTGGCGGGGATGGCGTCGTTCAGCACCTTGGACTGGATGGGCTGGAAGAGACCGTCCACTTCGCCCTTGTAAAGACGTGCGGCGTCCACCAGCAGGATCACGTCCGCTGGCGAGGCAGCGCCCTCGGCCTTCAGGCGCGCCAGGATGCCGGCGTCGTCGGCATCCACGCGGTTGATCTTGATGCCAGTGGCCTTGGTGAAGCCGCTGTACAGCGCTTCGTCGGTGGAGTAGTGGCGGGCCGAGTAGAGGTTGACCACTTGTTCCTGGGCATGGACAACGCCTGCAGCGGCGGTCAGGGCACAAGCACTCAGCAAGGCTTTCACAGTCTTCGACATGGATGCATCTTTCGGGGTTGTAACTCCGCCAATGATAAAGCAAACACGAATTATTCTTAATAAACGCCCAAGAGAGACCGGAATTTGGTGCGAGCGTCTGATGCAGCGCAAAGGCGAGGCTGCCCGCCGGGGAGGACGGGGCGGGTATTTTCGACAAGGCCGCCACAACGGGGCCCCGCCGCCCGCCGAACCGGCCGCTGAAGCCGCGCAAAGCCAGTTCCGGTGCTCTGCGCGAAGGTCCAGGCAAAAAAAAGCCCGGTCATGAACCGGGCTTTAAAAGGATCCCTGAAACGGGGGTTTCGAGAGGATCCAAGGAGACAACTGGTGCACTGCGGAGGGTGTCCGCAGCGCGTGGTTGAATTATCAGGGTATTCCCTGAATGCGGCCTAGAGGTTGCACTCCAGACCGCAGGTACTGGACTTAGCGCTTGCGGGGAGCTGCAGTCTTGGCGGCGTTGGCAGCGGTGTTGGCCACGGCGTTGAAGTTGGCTTCGGCCACGTCGGACGCTTGCTTAACGGCCTTTTGAACGGATTCAAAAGCGTTGTTGGCGGCAGAGACGGCGCTCTTCATCACGGCCACAGCGGTTTCGGAGCCGGCAGGTGCGTTCTTGGCGGCGCTGTCGACCAGGTTGGTGAAGCTCTTCTGAGCATCAGCAGCTTGCGATTCAAAAGCCTTGCCGAATTCTGCGCCGGTGCCCGAAGCGATGTCATACAGGTGACGGCTGTAGGCGGCGGTCTTTTCAGCCAGGGGCTGGAACAGGCCGGCTTGCAGGGCCAGCAGTTCTTGAGCGTCCTTCACGCCCAGGACAGCCTGGGTGTGGGTAGCGGCTTCCGACAGGGCAGCGCGCGAAGCGGTCACGTTCAGTTCAACCAGCTTTTCCACGCCTTCGAAGGCCTTGGTGGTCAGACCAAACAGGGTTTCGATGTTGGCTTTGTGCGAGGCCAGGATTTGTTCAGCGGTCAGCGTCATGTCATATCTCCTAAAAATGAGGGCCTTGAAGGCCAGGTGGTTCACAGACATCTGCGCTGGCCCTGACTCGGTAAGTCATGTTGCAGTGCAGCATGGGTTGAATTTTAGGGGCTTCGTTCGCGATTGCAAGGGTTTTTTGTTGCGGTGCAGCAAATTAGGGACGGCCACCCAGAAATCCGCCCTTCGCCACAATCGCGTCATGCACGCCTATTACGCAGACCATTTTGTGCTGCCCTTGCCCGAAGGCCATCGGTTTCCCATGGCCAAGTACAGGCTGCTGCGCGACCGGATTGCCCAACACCTGCCGGGTGTGTCGCTCCAGGTGGCCTTGCCCGCATCCGACCGCGAATTGGCGCTGGCCCATGCGCCCGACTACATCGATGCGATTGCCGACGGCACGCTGCCGCCCCTGGCCCAGCGCGAGATTGGGTTTCCCTGGAGCGAGGCCATGGCCGAGCGCGCGCGGCGCTCTGTGGGCGCTACCGTGGCTGCAAGCCGCGTGGCGCTGCACGAAGGGGTGGCGGGCAACCTTGCGGGGGGCACGCACCATGCCTATGCCGACAAGGGCAGCGGGTTTTGTGTGTTCAACGACGTGGCGGTGGCCGCCCGGTTGATGCAGGTGGAATGGGCGCGGGGAGGCGGCGGGCGCACCGCCCGGCCGCTTCAGGTGGCGGTGATCGACCTGGATGTGCACCAGGGCAACGGCACGGCGCACATCTTCCGGGGAGACCACAGCGTGTTCACGCTGTCGCTGCACGGGGCTCGCAACTTTCCGTTCCGCAAGGAGCCCAGCGACCTCGATGTCGAGCTGCCCGATGGCTGCACGGACCCTCACTATCTACAGGCCCTGGAGCAGGCGCTTGATACCCTGGAGCAGCGGTTTGCGCCCCAGCTCATCTTCTATCTGGCAGGTGCCGACCCCCATGAAGGTGACCGCCTGGGGCGGCTGGCGGTGACGCACGACGGGCTGGAGGCGCGCGACCGGCGTGTGTTCGACTGGGCGTGGCAGCGGCGCATCCCCCTGGTTTTTGCCATGGCCGGAGGTTACGGCCGCAACCTGGACGACACGGTGTTGGCCCAGCTCAACACCTGGCGCGTGGCCTGGCAGTACCACCAGCGCTGGCAGAATGTGCGGCCATGACTTCTGCCGCCAGCACCACCCCTGCCGCTGCGTCCGCACCGGCCGCCCGCCCGTCCCCGCAGCCGCGCAGCGCCTACCAGGCCTTTCGCTCCATCACCACACGCTGGGCCGACAACGACGTGTATGGCCATGTGAACAACGTCGTCTACTACAGCTGGTTTGACACAGCGGTCAATGCCCACCTGATCGACCAAGGCGTGCTCGATATCCATGCGGGCGGCACCATTGGGCTGGTGATCGAAACCCAGTGCAATTACTTTGCCCCGCTGGCGTTTCCGCAGACGGTGGAGGCGGGCATCCGCGTGGCACGGCTGGGCGGCTCCAGCGTCAGGTATGAGGTGGGCCTGTTTGCCCAAGGCGAGCCGCTGACCGCTGCCGCGGGCCATTTCATCCATGTGTATGTGGACCGCGAAACCCGCCGGCCGGTGCCCGTGCCCGAGGCGCTGCGCACCGTGCTGCAGGCTCTGGTGGTGCCCGGCTGACCGCGTGCAAATTGCCTGGTATGGTTTTGATAGCGCGTAACGCAACACAGATAGGCGCTGGCGCACCACAGGGCACTTAACCAGGCCAGGCGCTGTGCGGCGGCTGAAACCTGGCTGACGCCGCTGGCCTTGCGCGGTACCAGGGTCCCCGATGGCCTACACTTTGTGGCTTCGTTGCCCGGTCTGAGGCCTTGGGGAACGTGTTCGCGATTTCTGAGGCTTGCCCTGTCCATGATCATCACCAGCCTGCTCGACACCGACCTGTACAAGTTCACCATGATGCAGGTCGTGCTGCACCAGTTTCCGGGGGCGCAGGTCGAATACAAATTCAAGTGCCGCAACCCCGGCGTGCAGCTGGCGCCGTTTGCCAACGAAATCCGCGACGAGATCCGGTCGCTGTGTTGCCTGCAGTTCCAGGATGCCGAACTGGCCTACCTGCGATCCCTGCGTTTCATCAAGAGCGACTTCGTGGATTTTCTCGGGCTGTTCAAGCTCAACGAGAAATACATCACCGTCACGCCCCAGCACAACGGCGAGATCGAAATCTCCATCCGGGGGCCGTGGCTGCACACCATCCTGTTCGAGATCCCGGTGCTGGCCATCGTCAATGAGGTCTACTTTCGCAACACGCAGAAAGTGCCCGACTTCCTGGAAGGCCGCCGCCGCCTGGATGCCAAGATTGCGCTGCTGCAGGGTGACGGCCTGTCGGATCTCAAGATTGCCGACTACGGCACGCGCCGGCGTTTTAGCCGCGCCTGGCACGAAGAAGTGCTGCGCGTGCTGGTGGCCCGCCTGGGCACGGGCGACCGCCGTCCCGGCGCACCGGCAGGCCCCGGCCAGTTTGCGGGCACCAGCAATGTGCTTTACGCCATGAAGCTGGGCGTGACGCCCTTGGGCACCATGGCGCATGAATATCTGCAGGCCTGCCAGGCGCTGGGCCCGCGCCTGCGCGACAGCCAGGTCTTTGGCTTTGAAATGTGGGCCAAGGAGTACCGGGGGGACCTGGGCATTGCGTTGTCGGACGTGTACGGCATGAGCGCCTTCCTGCGCGACTTTGACCTTTACTTTTGCAAGCTGTTTGACGGCGCGCGGCATGACAGTGGCGACCCGTTTGCCTGGGGCGAGCGCCTTTTGGACCACTACCGCAAGAACCGCGTGGACCCGCTGACCAAGACGCTGATCTTCAGCGATGCGCTGACCGTGCCGCGCACCATCGAGCTGTACCAGCAGTTCCGGGGCCGCTGCCAGCTGGCGTTTGGCATTGGCACCAATCTCACCAATGACCTGGGTAGCCCGCCGGCGCACGAGCCGCTGCAGGTGGTCATCAAGATGACGCGTTGCAACGACCAGCCTGTGGCCAAGCTGTCGGACACGCCGGGCAAGGGCATGTGTGATGACGAGAAATACCTCGCCTACCTGCGGCAGGTGTTTGATATCCCTGCGACAGCGTAGCCGCGCTGGCGCTCGGAAGCGCCCAGAGGTCCCGTGAAGTGCCGCGATGTGCTGTGAAGTACGTCAAACCGCCGTGAGGCGCACCGATTTTTATAACTGGATGGAGACACAACCCATGAAACTCTCGCGCGGGCTGGCAGTGGCCGGTCTTTT
This sequence comes from Acidovorax sp. FG60, assembly GCF_057808995.1. Taxonomy (NCBI): domain Bacteria; kingdom Pseudomonadati; phylum Pseudomonadota; class Betaproteobacteria; order Burkholderiales; family Comamonadaceae; genus Acidovorax; species Acidovorax sp. FG60. The sequence continues at coordinate 407,393 of NZ_JBMDJC010000002.1, read as the reverse complement.
GGCGGCACTGCCCGGCTGGGCCCTGGCCGCCGACATCGATGGCAGCACGCTGTCCGTCCTCTGGGGCGTTCCATTCGCGGGCATTCTGCTGTCGATTGCCCTCATGCCGCTCCTGGCTCCGATCTTCTGGCACCACCACTTTGGCAAGGTGGCGGCAGCCTGGGGGCTGGCGTTTCTGGTGCCGTTTGCCATCACATTCGGCCCCGGCATGGCGGGCGTGAGTCTGGTGCATGCGCTGGTGGCGGAGTACATCCCGTTTGTGATCCTGCTGACTGCGCTGTTCACGGTGGCGGGCGGGATTTTCATTCGCGGCAACCTGCACGGCAGCCCGGGGCTCAACACCACCATCCTGGCCATTGGCGCCGTGCTGGCCAGCTTCATGGGCACCACCGGGGCGTCCATGCTGCTGATCCGCCCCCTGATCCGCGCCAACGACAACCGCAAGCATGTGGCGCATGTGGTGGTGTTCTTCATCTTCATCGTGTCCAACGCCGGGGGCTCGCTCACGCCGCTGGGCGATCCGCCGCTGTTCCTGGGCTTCCTGAAGGGCGTGGACTTCTTCTGGACGGTGAGCCACATCTTCCAGGAAACGCTTTTCCTCGTGGGTGCGCTGCTGGTCATCTTCTTTGTGCTCGATTCCTGGTACTACCGCCGTAGCGAAGAAGTGATCACGGCCGACCCCACACCCGACAGCCGGGCCATCGGCTTTGATGGCAAGGTCAACTTTGCCCTGCTGGGCGTGGTGGTGGCGCTGGTGCTGGTCAGCGGCTTCTGGAAGTCGTCGGTGGCGTTCAACATCGCGGGCACCGACGTTGGCCTGCCTGGCATCGTGCGCGACGTCGGTTTGGTCATCGTCACCTTTGTATCCCTGTGGCTCACGCCCAAGAAGGTGCATGAAGACAACCAGTTCGGCTGGGGGCCGATGCAAGAGGTGGCCAAGCTGTTTGCGGGCATCTTTCTCACCATCATCCCGGTCATCGCCATGCTCAAGGCGGGCGTCAACGGCCCGTTTGGCGCCGTTGTGTCGGCCGTGACCCGCGCAGATGGTTCGCCCGACCCGGCCATGTATTTCTGGGCCACGGGTGCCCTGAGCTCGTTCCTGGACAACGCCCCCACCTACCTCGTGTTTTTCAACACTGCGGGCGGCGACCCTGCGGTGCTGATGACCACCCTGGCGCCCACACTGGCTGCCATCTCGGCAGGGGCCGTGTTCATGGGGGCCAACACCTACATCGGCAACGCACCCAACCTCATGGTCAAGGCCATCGCCGAAGACCGGGGCGTGAAGATGCCCAGCTTCTTTGGCTACATGCTGTGGTCGGGGGGCATCCTGGTGCCGCTGTTCATCGTGATGACTTTCATCTGGTTTAGGTAGTGACCATCCCCCTGAGCGGCTGCGCCGCTTCCCCCTTCTCTCATCGCTGCGCGATGGGAAGGGGGACGCCACCAGTGCGGCGGGGCTGCCCTTGCACGGTGGCCGCTGGTGCGGGCCGCGCCAGTTGCAAGGTAGGGCAGCCGTATCGATACATTGGAGACTGAAGATTCATGAGCAAACCCCGCATCCTGGTCGCGCGAGCGATCTTCCCCGACATCGTGGACCGCCTGCGCGCGCACTTCGACGTGGAGGACAACCCCGACGACGTGATCTGGACCCCAGCCGAGTTGGCCGCGCGCTTGGCGGACAAGGACGGAGTGCTGACCACCGGCAGCCAGCGCGTGGATGCCGCGTTACTGGCTGCGGCGCCGCGTCTCAAAATCTGCGCCAACATGGCCGTGGGCTACAACAACTTTGACGTGGACGCGATGACGGCGGCGGGCGTGTTGGGCACCAACACCCCCGACGTGCTGACCGAGACCACGGCCGACTTCGGCTTTGCGCTCTTGATGGCCACGGCGCGCCGCATGACCGAGAGCGAGCATTACCTGCGCGCTGGCAGGTGGACGAAGTGGAGCTACGACATGTTCGCGGGCAGCGACATCCACGGCAGCACGCTGGGCATCATCGGCATGGGCCGCATCGGGCAGGGCATTGCCAAGCGCGGCGCGCATGGCTTTGGCATGAAGGTGGTTTATCACAACCGCTCGCGCCTGTCGGCTGACCTGGAAGCCGAATGCAAGGCCACCTACGTGGGCAAGGAAGACTTGCTGCGCACGGCCGACCATGTGGTGCTGGTGGTGCCGTACAGCGCAGCCTCGCACCACACCATTGGCGCGGTCGAACTGGCGCTGATGAAGCCCACGGCCACCCTCATCAACATTGCGCGTGGCGGCATTGTGGACGACGCGGCTTTGGCCGTGGCGCTGCGCGAAGGCCGCATAGCCGCAGCGGGCCTGGATGTGTTTGAGGGTGAGCCCAGCGTGCACCCCGACCTGCTTGCCGTGCCCAACGTGGTGCTCACGCCCCACATCGCCAGCGCCACGGTGCCCACGCGCCGCGCCATGGCCAACCTGGCGGCGGACAACCTGATCGCCTTTTTGGGCGGGCGTGCCCCCCTCACTCCGGTGAACCAGCCCGTGCCTGGCCTGCGGGCGCAGTAACGCCGGATTCATTAAGAGAAATTGACCGCTAGCGTTTGATAGATAAGCGCTGGCAGCTATCGAAACCATAGTAATCCTTCCTTGACTACCGATACCCTCGTTCTGCTGGCCGCACTGGCCCTGGTGTTCATCGCGCTCGCGCTGCTGGCGCTGCGTCGCCCCCGCGTGGATTTGCCGCCCGAATGGCTGGCCCGCCTGCAGGCACTGGAGCGCACCACCCAGGCCACCCAGCTGGCCGTGGCCAAGAACGATGGCGCGCTGGATGGCATGGGCCAGCAACTGCGCGGCTTCACCCAAACCACGCAGACCACGCTGGAGGGGCTGCGCCACGCGGTCGATGAGCGTTTGACGCAGGCGGTGGCCGAATCGCGCAACGGCCGTGCCGAGCTGTTGGCCGCCTTTGGCGTGTTCGAGGCGCGGCTTGAGCAGCGCCTCACGGCCCTGGACGCAGCCACGCGCCTCACGCTCGATTCGCTCAAGAGCGACACCCAGTCACAGCTGGGGGTGATGTCGCAAGCGCTCAAAGACCAGCTCGAAGCCAACAGCTTTCAGATCAAGAACCAGTTTGCGGTGCTGCAAGACGCGGTGTCGCAGCAGCTCACCGGGCTGGTGCAGGGCAGCCAGCACAATGCCGAACAACTGCGCACCGCGCTCAACGAGCGCCTGGCCGCCATCCAGGCCGACAACGCCACCAAGCTCGAAGAAATGCGCCGCACGGTGGACGAAAAGCTCCACGCCACGCTGGAGCAGCGCCTGGGCGAATCCTTCAAGCTGGTGAGCGACCGGCTCGAACAAGTGCACAAGGGCCTGGGCGAGATGCAGACCCTGGCGGGCAGCGTGGGCGACTTGAAACGCGTGATGACCAACGTGAAGTCGCGCGGTACCTGGGGCGAAATGCAGCTGGGCGCCATCATCGACAACGTGCTTACCCCCGAGCAGTTCGCGCGCAACGTCAAGACCGTGCCAGGCAGCGATGAGTTGGTGGAATTTGCCATCCGCCTGCCGGGCAAGAGCGACGAGCACCCCGTGTGGCTGCCCATCGACTCCAAGTACCCGGTGGAGCAATACCAGCGCCTGATGGATGCGCAGGACGCGGCCGACAAGGCGGCCATCTTGTCTGCGGGCAATGCGTTCGAGACCTCGATCAAGCTCGAAGCCAAGAAGATCTTCGCGAAGTACGTCTCGCCCCCACACACCACCGACTTTGCCGTGCTGTACCTGCCCACCGAAGGCCTGTTTGCCGAGGTCATGCGCCGTCCGGGCCTGGTCGAGGCCGTGCAGAACGAGTGCCGCGTGATGATCACCGGCCCGGCCAACCTGGCCGCCATGCTCAACAGCCTGCAGATTGGCTTCAAGACGCTGGCGATTGAAAAGCGCTCGTCCGAGGTGTGGAGCCTGTTGGGCATGGTCAAGACCGAGTTCGCCAAGTTTGGCGACGTGGTCGAGGCCACCAAAAAATCCATCGACGCCGCCGCCAAAAAGTTTGACGAGGTGGGCGTGCGCACCCGCGCCATCCAGAAGCGCCTGCGGGATGTGCAGGACCTGCCTGCGCCAGGGGCCACCACCGTGCCGTTGCCGGGGCTGGACCCCGAGGACGATCCGCTGTGAACTGGGCACTGGCCCGGCTGATTGCCGCGCAGATCTGTGTGCACGGCAGCATGGCTGGCATGCGGCTGGCCGCGCCCCTGCTCGCGCTGCGCGAGGGCTACAGCGTGGCAGCGGTGGGGTTTCTGGTGGCGCTGTTCGCGCTCACCCAGGTGTTTCTGGCCCTTCCTGCGGGCCGGTTTGCAGACCGCCACGGCCTCAAGCGCCCGATGGCTTATTCGGTGGCTGTGGCGTGCATGGGCGCAGGGCTGGCGGTGGTGTTTCCGACCTATGCGGTCTTGTGCGTTGCGGCCTTGATGACAGGGGCGGGCGCAGGGGGCGCCACCATTGCCGTGCAGCGCCACGCGGGCCGCGCCGTGCATGACGCCACCGAACTCAAGCAGGTGTTCAGCTGGCTGTCGATAGGCCCGGCGGTGTCCAACTTCATCGGCCCATTTGCGGCGGGGCTGGCCATCGACCATGCGGGTACCACCCCGGGCAGCCTGGAAGGCTACCGCGCGGCCTTTGCGTTGCTGGCGTTGCTGCCCCTGGTCAGTTGGTGGTGTGTGCGCAGCACGCAGGATCTGCCCGCTGCGGCCGCAGCCTCCGCCAAAGATGGCCCGCCACAGCGCGCGTGGGATCTGCTGAACGACCCGCCGTTTCGTCGCCTGCTCATCGTGAACTGGCTCATCTCGTCGTGCTGGGATGTGCATGCCTTTGCGGTGCCGCTGCTGGGGCATGAGCGCGGCTTGTCGGCGGCGGTCATTGGCACCATCTTCGGGGCGTTTGCGATTGCGGCCACCGTGATCCGCGTGCTCATGCCCTTTGTGGCCAAGCACTTGCGCGAGCGGGGCGTAATGGCCGGCGCCATGCTGGTGACGGCCGTGTTGTTTGCGGTGTACCCCATGCTGCAAAGCGCCTGGGCCATGGGGCTGTGCTCGGTGTTGCTGGGCCTCGTGCTGGGCACGGGGCAGCCCATGGTGATGAGCCTGCTGCACCAGATCACGCCCTCACATCGCCAGGGCGAAGCGCTGGGGCTGCGCCTCATGGCCATCAACGCATCCAGCGTGCTGATGCCGTTGATGTTCGGATCGGCCGGGGCGGTGATTGGCGTGAGCGGCCTGTTCTGGGGGGTGGGCGCCGCAGGCCTGGGCGGCGCCCGGCTGGCGTGGCGCATCGGGGGCGAGAAAAAACAGCCGGGGCAGGGGCCGGGCTGAGTGCCGCTTGCCGTCCGGCGCTTGTAGAAGAAGTGCCTACAGCTGGTAGAACGACTTGATCAGCTCCCACGCCTCTTGCGGGTCGTCGGTGTAGTGAAAGAGCTTGAGGTCTTGCGCCGAGATCGTGCCTTCTTCCACCAGCACTTCGAAGTTGATCAGCCGCCTCCAGTAGTCGGTGCCAAACAGCACGATGGGCACGGGCTTGGCCTTCTTGGTCTGCACCAGCGTGAGCACCTCGAACAGTTCGTCCAGCGTGCCAAAACCGCCCGGGAAGGCCACCAATGCCTTGGCGCGCATCATGAAGTGCATCTTGCGCAGCGCGAAGTAGTGGAACTTGAAGGAGAGCGAGGGCGAGATGAAGCGATTGCCGCTTTGCTCGTGGGGCAGGGCGATATTCAGGCCCACGTTCAGTGCACCGGCTTCGTGGGCCCCCCGGTTGGCGGCCTCCATGATGCCGGGGCCGCCGCCCGTGCAGATGTAGATGCGGTCTGCGGGGCGCTGGTGCTCGCTGTATTCCGCCACCACCTTGGCGAACTGGCGGGCGAGGTCGTAGTAGCGGGCGTTGCGCACAGCCTGCTGGGCACGCTGCAGGCGCACCTCGTCGCCACTGGCCTCGGCCTCGGCCAACTGGGCTGCGGCCTCGTCGGGTGCCACAAACCGGGCGCTGCCGTAGACCACCACGGTGTTCTCGATGCCTTGCTCGGCCTGGCCCAGGTCGGGCTTGAGCATTTCCAGCTGAAAGCGGATGCCGCGTGTCTCGCGGCGGAACAGGAATTCCGGGTCGGCAAACGCGAGGCGATATGCGTCTGCGTGCAAGGGGTTGCCGTTGACTGCGTGGTTCTGCAGTTCCGCCCAGGCATCGGCCAGGCGGCGTTCGTTGAGTTGGGTATTGGCGTCCATAAGAGACTCTTCGTGTCGGTCTGTAGGGGGAAAAGGGGTGGGGCGAATGCTGCGGCCACCGGCTTGGGCAGCGTAATGCAATGGAGGATGAGGTGTAGAGAAAATGGGCTCTTGGGCAAGTCTACAATGCGCGAGCTGCTATAAAATATGAAGCACTTTGTATGCCAAGCGCCGTCAGGCATAGCGACCCGAACAGGTGCAGTGCTGTAGTGCCCAGGGCCATGGCGTAGCGTTGCACCATCAACATTTCAACCACCTCGACCGAGAAGCTGGAGAACGTGGTGAGTGCGCCCAGAAAACCCGTGACCAAGGCCAGCCGCCAGACGGGATCGATCTGGGGCAGGGCGTGAAAAACAGCCACACACACGCCGATGAGATAACCGCCCACCAGGTTGGCTGCCAGGGTTCCCCAGGGAATCAAGCCGCCCGGGCTGAGCCACAGGCCCAGGCGCCAGCGCGCCAGTGCGCCCACACAGGCGCCGATGCAGATGGCCAGAACATTGAGCATGGGGGGATTGTCACAGCAAATGAAGTCCCCCTGGGTCGCTTCGCGCCTTCTCCTAAAGAGCAAAACGGAGCGGCCCTGGTCTGGACCACACCCGTTTCGCATGCCGGCGGCTCAGCGCGTCGCCATCTGCTGCGGCAGCCAGGTGACGATGCCGGGGAAGATATAGAGCAGCGCCACGGCCGCGCACATCAGCAGGAACATGGGCAGGGCCACCTTGGCGATCCAGGGCAGCTGGCGGCCCGTCATTCCTTGCAGCACGAACAGGTTGAAGCCCACGGGCGGTGTGATCTGCGCCATCTCGACCACCAGCACAATGAAGATGCCGAACCAGATGGGGTCGATGCCCGCAGCCTGCACCGTGGGCATGAGCACGCCCATGGTGAGCACCACCATGGAGATGCCGTCCAGGAAGCAGCCCAGAATGATGAAGAACACGGCCAACGCGACGAGGAGCTGCCCCTGATTCAGCCCCAGCGACGCAATCCATTCAGCCAGGTGGCGCGGCAGACCGATATAGCCCATCGATAGCGTGAGAAACGCGGCACCGGCCAGGATCAGCGCAATCATGCAGTACAGGCGCGTGGCGCCCATCAGCGATTCCTTGAATGTGTTCCAACTCATCGAGCCCTGCACGGCCGAGAGCACCAGCGAGCCCACCACACCCACGGCTGCGGCTTCGGTGGCCGTGGCAAAGCCGGTGTAGATGCTGCCCAGCACCGCTGCAATCAGCAGCACCACAGGGATCAGGCTGCGCGACTCGGCCAGCTTTTGCGCAAAGGTCAGGCGCACGTCGGCGGCGGGAATCTGGTCGGGGTGCCGCAGCGCCCAGACCATGATGTAGCCTGAGAACAAGGCCGCCAGCAGAATGCCCGGCAGCACGCCCGCAATGAACAGCTGCGAGATGGACACTTCGGCCGATACGCCGTAGACGATCATGATGATCGACGGCGGGATCAAGAGGCCCAGCGTGCTGGCACCGGCCAGGGTGCCCACCACCATGTGCTCAGGGTAGCCCCGGCGTGTCAGTTCGGGCAGTGTCATCTTGCCAATGGTGGCGCAGGTGGCGGCACTCGACCCCGACACGGCCGCAAAAATCGTGCAGCCCACTACGTTGGTGTGCAGCAGGCGGCCCGGCAGGGCCTGCACCCAGGGGGCGAGGCCCTTGAACATGTCTTGCGACAGCCGCGTTCGGAACAGGATTTCCCCCATCCAGATGAACAGGGGCAGGGCGGTCAAGGTCCAGCTGGAGGCGCTGCCCCAGATCGTCACCGCCATCGCATCGCCCGCTGGGCGCGACGAGAACAGTTGCATGCCGATCCAGGCTACGCCCGAGAGGGTGAGGCCGATCCACACACCGCTGCCCAGGATCAGGAACAGCGACAGGACCAGCAGGCCGGTAATGGCGAGATCACTCATGGTAGGTGGACCTGGTTGTCTTATTCATTGCGCAAGGCTTCGCCGGGATGGGCTTCGGCGCGTTTGTTCATCACCTCCAGCACCAGCTCGTCGATGAAGGCGATGGCCAGAATCACCGTGCCCACAGCCATGGCGATCTGGGGAATCCACAGGGGGGTGGCATCGCTGCCGGTGGAGATGTCGTGGAACTCGTGCGATTGCCAGGCCAGCTTGCAGCTGTACACCGCAAACAGCACGGCCAGCAGCGTGGCAATGGCCAGGGCCCAGATCTCAAAGGCTTTCTTAGCGCCGCCCTTCAGAAAGTTGAGCAGCAGCGTGACGCGGATGTGCTCACCGCGCTTCAAGGTGTGGGCCAGCGCCAGAAAACCTGCAGCGGCCATCAGGTAGCCCGCATAGGCATCGGTGCCCGGCACGTGGAAGTGGAACTGCCGGCTGATGATGGACAACAGCACCATGCCCAGCAGGCCGACCATGAAAAGCGCCGCCAGGGCGGCGGCGCTGTCGTACAGAAAGTCCAGCAGACGACGCATTGCGCAGGTGCCCGGGCTTACTTGCGGTAGGCGTCGATGAGCGCCTTGCCCTCAGGACCGGCCTTGTCCAGCCATTCCTTGAGCATGGTGTCGCCGACCTTGGCCATGTCGGCCTTCAGGGCTGCGGGCGGCGCTTCCACGGACATGCCATTGGCCTTGAGCTTGGCGATGGTGTCGGTATTGACCTTGGCGCTGGCAGCCCAACCACGTGCTTCGGCGTCGGCACCGGCCTTGAGCAGGGCGTCCTGGCTGGGCTTGTCCAGCGCGTCAAACGCCTTCTTGTTCACCAGCACGGCGTTCTTGGGCAGCCAGGCCTGGGTGTCGTAGTAGAACTTGAGGTGCTCATACAGCTTGCTGTCCACACCGGTGGCGCCCGAGGTCATCGTCGATTCGACCACGCCTGTGGCGAGGGCCTGCGAGAATTCTGCGGCCTGCACCGTCACGGGCTGTGCACCCACCAGCTCGGCAATGCGGGCGGTGGCGGGGCTGTAGGCGCGCCACTTGACACCCTTGAGGTCGGCGGCGGAGGCCAGAGGCTTCTTGGTGTAGATGCCTTGGGGAGGCCAGGCCACGGCATACAGCAGCACCATGCCTTGTTCGGCCAGTTTCTTCTCCAGGAAAGGTTTTTGCGCAGCGTAGAGCTTCTTGGAGGCGTCGTAGCTGTCGGCCAGGAAGGGCAGGCCGTCCACGCCAAACAGCTGCCATTCGTTCTGGAAGTTGGCCAGCAGGATCTCACCCATCTGCGCCTGGCCGCCTTGCACCGCGCGCTTGATTTCGGGGGCCTTGAACAGTGCGGCGTTGGCATGCACCGTGATCTTGAGCTTGCCGCCGGTGGCCTTGTCCACGTCGCCGGCCAGCTGCACCATGTTCTCGGTGTGGAAGTTGGTGGCTGGGTAGGCGGCCGCCAGATCCCACTTGGTCTGAGCGAATGCCGAGGTGGCAGAGAGGCCCGCCGCCAGGGTCAGGGCAAGTGCGGTCACGGGGAAGATTCGACGCTTCATGGATATTGCTCCGCAGAGTTGTATGTACAAGATTGGATGTAACAAATCACTGTATCGGAAGCCGATCCGATTGCGATAGGTGTTTTGCCTAAACGCTGACAAATTGCCAACAAATTACCATCGACTTGCCTACAATGCCCCATGCATATCCCGTGCCAATGACAGAACCCGTAGGCCCGAAACCTCCATGAAATCTGACGCCAAGTCCAAGGCCAAAACCGACTCCGGCCCCATCGTGTCATCGGCACACCTGGTGTCGGCACAGAGCGCAGAAATGAGCGAGTTCGAATTCGGCCTCATCGTGGCGGGCAATGCCTTCCACCGCTGGGTGGTGCACTGCATGGCAGCGGCGGGGCTCAAGGACTTGACGCCGCTGGATGTGGTGGTGCTGCACCATGTCACGCACCGCGCGCGCGACAAACGCCTGGCCGACATCTGCTTCATCATGAATGTGGAGGACACGCACTTGGTGAACTATGCGCTGAAAAAGCTGCAGAACCTGGGCGTCGTAGCCTCGCAAAAGAACGGCAAGGAAGTGACCTACGCTGCCACCGATGTGGGCCGCGCCTACGTGCAGCGCTACCGCGAGATCCGCGAGAGCTGCCTGATCGACGCCCTGAAAGCCGACGACGCGCTGAACCGCGACATCGGCGAGCTGGCCCGGTTGCTGCGTGTGCTCTCAGGCATGTACGACCAGGCGGCGCGCTCGGCGGCATCCCTTTGATCGGCGCAGAATTTTGAATAAAACCGTGCTCTAGCGCTTATCTGATAAGCGCTGGTAGCTATCAAAAAGATAGTTATTCATGTCCCACCAAGTTTCACCCATGTCCCGCTGGCAGTTTTGGATCGACCGGGGCGGCACCTTCACCGACGTGGTGGGCAAGCGGCCGGACGGCACGCTGGTCACGCACAAGCTGTTGTCGGAGAACCCCGAGCAGTACAAGGACGCGGCTGTCGCAGGCATCCGCCACCTGCTCGGTTTGAAGCCCGGCGAACCCGTGACGCCCGCACTGGTAGAGTGCGTGAAGATGGGCACCACCGTGGCCACCAACGCGCTCTTGGAGCGCAAGGGCGAGCCCACGCTGCTCATCACCACCAAGGGCTTCAAGGACGCGCTGCGCATCGCCTACCAGAACCGCCCGCGTCTGTTCGACCGCCACATCGTGCTGCCCGAGCTGCTGTATGAGCGCGTGATCGAGGCGCAGGAGCGTGTGGGCGCACGGGGCGAGGTGATTGAGCCGCTGGACGAAGCGCACCTGAAAGAACGACTGTGGGCGGCCTACGACGCGGGCCTGCGCAGCGCGGCCATCGTGTTCATGCACGGCTACCGCTACACCGCCCACGAAGAGGCTGCGGCCCGGATTGCGCGGGAGGTGGGCTTCACGCAGGTGAGTGCATCGCACGCCACCAGCCCCATGATGAAGCTGGTGAGCCGGGGCGACACCACGGTGGTGGATGCGTACCTGTCGCCCATCCTGCGCCGCTATGTGGACCAGGTGGCGAGCGAAATGCCGGGCGTGAAGCTGTTCTTCATGCAGTCGTCGGGCGGCCTCACGGATGCGCAGGTGTTCCAGGGTAAGGACGCGATCCTGTCGGGCCCCGCAGGCGGCATCGTCGGCATGGCCCGCACCGCAGGTTTGGCAGGCCACGACAAGGTCATCGGCTTTGACATGGGCGGCACCAGCACCGACGTGAGCCACTACGCGGGCGAGTTCGAGCGCGAGTTCGAGACGCAGGTGGCGGGCGTGCGCATGCGGGCGCCCATGATGAGCATCCACACCGTGGCGGCCGGTGGCGGCTCCATCCTCGGTTTTGATGGCGCACGTTTCCGCGTCGGCCCCGAAAGCGCGGGTGCCAACCCTGGCCCCGCCAGCTACCGCCGCGGCGGCCCGCTGGCCGTGACGGATGCGAACGTGATGGTGGGCAAGATCCAGCCCGCGCACTTTCCCAAGGTGTTTGGCCATGCGGCCAATGAGGCACTCGATGGCGATGCCGTGGCGCAGAAGTTTGACGACCTCGCCACGCAGACTGGTCGCAGCGCGGAGGATGTGGCCCACGGCTTTATCCAGATCGCTGTGCAGCAAATGGCCAATGCGATCAAGAAGATCAGCGTAGCGCGCGGGTATGACGTGACGCGCTACACGCTGCAATGCTTTGGCGGCGCGGGCGGCCAGCATGCGTGCCTGGTGGCCGATGCTTTAGGCATGACGCGCGTGTTTGTGCATCCGCTGGCGGGCGTGCTGAGCGCCTACGGCATGGGCCTAGCCGACCAGAACGTGATCCGCGAACAGGCGGTGGAGGCCAAGCTCGCGCCCGAGGCGCTGGCAGGCATTGAGGCCACGCTGGAGCAACTGGCCACCACCGCGCGCACCGAGCTGGAGCGCCAGCAGGTGGGCGCGGGCACAGCCGTGGTGCACCGCCGCGTGCATGTGCGCTACGAGGGCAGCGACTCCGCACTCATCGTGCCATTTGGCTCGCTGGCCGAAATCACCGCCGCGTTCGAGAACGCCTACCGCCAGCGTTTTGCGTTCCTCATGCAGGGCAAGGGCCTGGTGGTGGAGGCCGTTTCCGTCGAGGCCGTGGTGCCCGGCGATGCACCCGTGGAGCCGCGCCACGCGCTGCAGCCCGCGCGCGAAGTGCCGCGCCGCAGCACCGTGCGCATGTACACCGGGGGCGTGGACGGTGTGCCCGTGTGGCACGATGCCGCGCTGGTGGTGCGCGAAGACCTGCGCCCCGGCGATGTGATCCCCGGCCCGGCCATCATTGCCGAGAAGAACGCCACCACCATCGTAGAGCCCGGCTGGGAGGCCGAGCTGACCGACCTGGACCACCTGCTGCTCAACCGCCGTGTGGCGCGCGCCGTGCAGCATGCCGTGGGCACCACGGTGGACCCGGTGCTGCTGGAGGTGTTCAACAACCTGTTCATGAACATTGCCGAGCAGATGGGGCTGCAGCTGCAGAACACGGCGTACTCGGTGAACATCAAAGAGCGCCTGGACTTCAGCTGCGCGCTGTTTGACACCGCAGGCAACCTGATCGCCAACGCGCCCCACATGCCCGTGCACCTGGGCAGCATGGGCGAGAGCATCAAGACCGTGATCCGCGAGAACGCGGGCCGCATGCAGCCCGGCGATGTGTTCGTGCTCAACGACCCGTACCACGGCGGCACGCACCTGCCGGACATCACGGTCATCACGCCGGTCTACATCGCCAACGAGGCCGAGCCCACGTTCTATGTTGGTAGCCGGGGCCACCACGCCGATGTGGGCGGCACCACGCCGGGCTCCATGCCGCCGTTCTCCACGCGCATTGAAGAAGAGGGCGTGCAGATCAATAACGTGAAGCTGGTGGAACGCGGTGTGCTGCGCGAGGCCGAGATGATTGCGCTGCTGGAAAGCGGCAAATACCCGAGCCGCAACCCCCAGCAAAACATGGCCGACCTGCGCGCGCAGATCGCCGCCAACGAGAAAGGCCAGCAGGAGCTGCGCCGCATGGTGGCCGAGTTTGGGCTGGACGTGGTGCAGGCCTATATGCGCCATGTGCAGGACAACGCCGAAGAGTCCGTGCGCCGTGTCATCACACGGCTGAAGGATGGTGCGTTCACTCTGCCTCTGGACAACGGCGCCCAGATCAGCGTGGCCGTGAAGGTGGATGCAGCGAGTCGCAGCGCCACCATCGACTTCACCGGCACCAGCCCGCAGCAGACCAACAACTTCAACGCGCCCACGGCGGTGTGCATGGCGGCGGTGCTGTATGTGTTCCGCACGCTGGTGGACGACGACATTCCGCTGAACGCGGGCTGCCTCAAGCCGCTCAACGTCATCATCCCGCCGGGCAGCATGCTCAACCCGAATCCGCCAGCCTCGGTGGTGGCGGGCAATGTGGAGACATCCACCTGCATCACCAATGCGCTGTACGGCGCGCTAGGCCTGATGGCGGCGGGGCAGTGCACCATGAACAACTTCACCTTTGGCAGCACGCGCTACCAGTATTACGAGACCATCTCGGGGGGCAGCGGCGCGGGCGGGGTGTGGGATGCGAACGGGCAGCTGGCGGGCGGCTTTGACGGCACCAGCGTCGTGCAATGCCACATGACCAACTCGCGCCTCACGGACCCCGAGGTGCTGGAGTTCCGCTTTCCGGTGCGGCTGGAGGGCTATGCCATCCGCAAGGGTTCGGGCGGCGCGGGGCGCTGGAAGGGCGGCGATGGCGGCGTGCGCCGCGTGCGTTTCCTGGAGCCGATGACGGCCAGCATCCTGTCGAACGGCCGCCACCATGGCGCGTTTGGCATGGCGGGCGGCCAGCCGGGGGCCGTGGGCATCAACAAGGTGGTGCGCAGCGATGGCCGGGTGGAGCTGCTGGACCATATCGGCCAAGCCGAAATGCTGCCGGGCGACGTGTTTGAAATCCACACACCGGGCGGCGGCGGTTTTGGATCTTCAGACCAAAAGTAGGAGTAAAAATGGCTGCTTGCGCGCGTCCATAAAGCGCAAGCAGCTATCAAATCAGGAGTCTTTGCCTTCTACGGGTGCCTTGGGCTGGCTGAGGCTGGGCGGCACGTCCAGCCCCATCTGCCGCGCGCGGAACAGCGCCGCGCGCATCAAGAAGATCGACATGATCGGCACCGTGATCGCCACAAACACGGCGATCAGCAGCGCATGCAGCGCCAGGCTGCGGTCGGCCACCGAGAAGTACAGCACGGTGCCGTGCATGATCAGCCAGCAGCCCAGCGTGGCGATGATGGCAGGCGCGTGCACCCGTTCAAAAAACGTGGGCAGGCGCAGCAAGCCGGTGGAGCCCAGCAGCGCCAGCCCGGCGCCCGCCAGCACCAGAACGGCCACGATGATTTCGAGCCAGAGCGGCAGCACGGCGGCGGCAGTGGTAGCGGCTTCGGTCATTCGATCACCTCGCCACGCAGCAGAAACTTGGCCATGGCCATGCTGCCCACAAAGCTGAACAGCGCCAGCAGCAGCGCAGCTTCGAAGTAGTTCTTGCTGCCATACAGCAGGCCCAGCACCAGCATCACCAGCATGCCGCTCAGGTACATGCAGTCGAGCGCCAGCACCCGGTCTTGTGCGGAGGGGCCCTTGAGCAGGCGGATCAGCGCGCAGCCCATGGCCAGGGCCAGCATGAACAGGGCGATGGGGAGGGCCCAATCCAGTATCGGGGTCATTCAAAAATCTCCATCAAAGGGGCCTCGTAGCGCCGCTTCACGTCGGCGATCACGGTGGTCGCGTCGTCCAGTTCCAGCACATGCAGCAGCAGCACGCTGCGGTCCAGCGACAGCTCGGCCCAGGCCGTGCCAGGGGTGATGCAGACGATCATCGCCAGCACGGCCAGCGCGTTGGGGTCGCGCACATCCAGAGGGATGTGCACAAACCCGGCAGGGTGGCGCCTGCGGCCGGGCGCCAGCAGCAGGCGGGCCACGGCCAGGTTAGAGCGGGTGGTGTCGGCCACCACCGTGAAGGCCAGGCGCAGCACGGCGCCCGGTTTGCGCACGCGCACCGGTAGCGGGCGCAGTCCGGCCGTGAGCAGCGGAATCGCCAGCGCCAGCACGGTGCCAAGCACAAAATGCCCGGCACTCAGGCTGCGGTTGAGCAGCAGCCACAGGCCCAGCAGCGCCAGCGACAGCAGGGGCGCGGGCACCAGCCGCTTGAAGGGCCGGGGCGATGTGGATGTGGGAAGGGGCTCTGGCTTCATGGCAGGTTGCCCCCCGGTGTGGTGGCAGGCTGGGGCGGGTTGGGCACGGGCTCAGCGGTCATCACCGCGCGCATGTAGCCAGCGGGCGCGTGCAATGCGTCGGCCGTTGCTTGGGTGTAGCGCATCACGGCGCCGGCCTGCCAGGCCAGCGCCGCGCAGGCACCCAGCAGCAGGGCAATCGGCAAGCCTTCCAGTACCAGCAGCTTGGGGGCCGACCGATCATGTGCGGCCCAGAAATGGCGGATGCCTGCACGGGTCAAGGCCACCAGCGCCAGCAGGCCCGAGGCCACCAGCAGGGCCACCAGCGTCCAGCCCGCCGCGCCCAGCTGGAACCCGCTGGATGCGCCCAGCCCCAGCGGGTTGAGCAGCGCATGCACCATGGCGAACTTGCCCACAAACCCTGGCAGCGGTGGCAGGCCTGCAATGACCAGCGTGCAGGCGATAAAGGCCAGGCCCAGGAAGGCAGCGGCCGCAGGGATCACCTCGCCGATGAGCGCCTCCTCCTTGTCGTCGAGGTTCATGCCTTCGGTGGGCACCAGATCGGCCGACAGGAACGGCGCGTCGTCGGTCTGCTCGTAGGGGGCGAGGTTGGAGCCGTCGTTGCGCCAGCGGTCGATCAGGTCGGTCAGCAGGAAGAGGGCGCTCACCGCCAGCGTGGAGCTGAGCAGGTAGTACAGCAGTCCGCCTGTGAGCAGGTTCTGGCCGAAGCCCACGGCCGCCAGCAGCGTGCCCGACGACAGGACGGCGCTGAAGCCTGCCAGGTGCCCCAGGCGCTGCGAGCCCAGCATGCCGATGGCGCCAAAGGCCATGGTGAGCAGGCCGCCGCCAATCAGCCACTGGCTGCCAAACTGGGCCGATTCACCGGCCTCGGGGCCAAACAACAGCGTCCACAGCCGCAGCACGCTGTACACGCCCACCTTGGTCATCAGCGCAAACAGTGCGCCCACGGGCGCCGTGGCCGCGCTGTAGGCGGGTACCAGCCAGAAGTTGAGCGGCCACACAGCGGCCTTGATGAGAAAAGCCACCGCCAGGATGGCCGCCGCCGCATGCAGCAGGCCCCGGTCTGCAGGCGCAATGCCTGCAATGCTCTGCGCCAGGTCGGCCATGTTGAGCGTGCCGGTGATGCCATACAGCATCGACACGCCAATCAGGAACAGCGAGGAGGCCGCGAGGTTGATGGCAATGTAGTGCAGCCCGGCAGACACGCGTGGTCGCCCCGAGCCATGCAGCAGCAGCCCGTAGGATGCCGCCAGCATGATCTCGAAGAACACGAACAGGTTGAACAGGTCGGCGGTGAGGAAGGCACCGGCCAGCCCCATGAGCTGGAACTGGAACAGCGGGTGGAAGTGCACGCCCGCGCGGTGCCAGCGCGCCGCAGAGAACAGCACGGTGGCCAGCGCCACGGTGCTTGCCAGCACCAGCATCATCGCGGAGAGCCGGTCGATGGCCAGCACAATGCCAAAGGGCGCGGGCCAGTTGCCGGGCAGGTACACGCCCAAGCCGCCGGGCAGGTTCGGGTCCTTGGCCTGCACCAGCAGCAGCACGGCCACCACCAGGCCCAGAAAGGTCGAGGTGATGTTGAGCGTGACCTTGGTGCGCTGGCGCTCTTCGCGCAGCAGCAGCATGAGCCCCGCCGTGAGCAGGGGCAGCGCAATGGGCGCGAGGATCAGGTGCGGCATCAACCACGCGGTGATCGATGCGGTGATGCTGGTGCCTCCCGTCATGGCATTTCCTGCACGTCTTTACCCTTGGTGCCGTCCACATGGTCGGTGCCCGCCATGCCACGCGATGCCAGCAACACTACGAGGAAGAGGGCGGTCATGGCAAAGCCGATGACGATGGCCGTGAGCGTGAGTGCCTGGGGCATGGGGTCGGCATAGTGGGCCAGGTCTTGCGGCACCCCGGGCTGCAGCACGGGCTCCTTGTCAATCGCCAGGCCCAGGCGGCCCATGCTGAAGATGAAGAGGTTGACTGCGTACGACAGCAGCGACAGGCCCATGATGACCTGGAAGGTGCGTGGGCGCAGCAGCAGCCACACACCCGAGCCGGTGAGCACGCCAATGGCCAGGGCCAGTATCAGTTCCATGCAGTTTCTCCCCGGGTGGTGGGCGCTGTGGCAGCAGCGGCTTGTTCTGCCGCCTCGTCGTCGGCGCGCGCATTGTTGTAGCGGTGGCTGCGCACCGACTGGTGGGCAATGCCGGTGAGGATGAGCATGGTGGAGCCCACCACCAGGGTGAACACGCCGATGTCGAAGAACAGCGCGCTGGCTACATGCACCTCGCCCACTAGGAGCAAGTGCAGGTGGGCCGTGTGGCTGGTGAGGAACGGGTAGCCCCAGGCCCAGGCGCCCAGGCCGGTGGCCAGTGCGGCCAGCAGGCCCACGCCGATCCAGCGGCGTGGATAGAGGGGCAGGTGGGCCTCGACCCAGGAAGTGCCCGAGACGATGTACTGCAGCAGCAGCGCCACCGAGAACACCAGCCCCGCCACAAAGCCGCCACCGGGCTCGTTGTGCCCGCGCATGAAGAGGTACATGGACACCAGCGTGGCAAACGGCAGCAGCAAGCGCACCAGCACGGCAGGCACCATGAGGTAGCCCACGGCGGTGTCGGCGGTCTGGCGCGGGTTGGCCAGGTCGGTGTCCACATCGGCGGGCAGTGCGCGCTGCTGGGGTGGCAGGTCCATCACCTCGCGCGCTGGGCGGAAGCGCCGCAGCAGCGCGTAGACCGTGAGCGCCACGATGCCGAGCACCACGATTTCGCCAAAGGTGTCAAAGCCTCGGAAATCCACCAGCATCACATTGACCACGTTGGTGCCGCCGCCTTCGGTGAGTGCGCGCTCCAGGAAGAAGGTGGAGGTGCTGTCAGGGAAGGGGCGGCTCATCATCGCAAACGACAGCAGCGCCATGCCAGCGCCCGCGCTCAACGCCAGTGCCAGGTCCCGGTAGCGGCGCAGCTGGGTCCGGCGCTCTTCGGCCAGGGTGGGCACGCGCAGGCTTTCGTCGCGGCGGGGTAGCCATCGCAGGCCCAGCAGGATGAGGATGGTGGTCACGATCTCCACCACGATCTGTGTGAGCGCCAAGTCGGGCGCCGAGAACCACAAAAAGGTCAGGCACACGCACAGGCCCGAGCCGCCAAGCAGCGTGAGGGCGGCCAGCCGGTGGTACTTGGCCTGCCAGGCCGCCGCCACGGCGCACACGGCGCCCAGCAGCCACAGCAGCGCAAACGTGGGCGACAGCGGCAACTGCACGCGGTCGCCAATTGGCAGTCCCCACGCCCACAGGGGTAAGGTGCCCGCCACCAGGGCCGCTGCGGCCAGCCACAGCATCTGCCACTGCAGGCGGCTGGTGCCCAGCAGGCGGCGGCCATTGCGGCCCGCCAGCGTGAGGGCGGCCAGCAGGTGCTCGAACATGCGCTGGCCGCTCAGGTGGTGCATGAGGGGCGGTGCATCCAGCATGCCGCGCGCGCGCTGACGCCGCAGCAGCGCATACAACGCAATGCCACCGCCCAATGCCACCAGGCTCATTACAAACGGGGTATTAAAGCCATGCCACACCGCGAGGCTGTACGTGGGCAGCTCGCCGCCCACCACGGGCCGTGCGGCGGCGGCCAGGTAGGCCCCCACAGACCATGCTGGCAACGTGCCCACCACGAGGCAGGCCAGCACCAGCAGTTCGACCGGAACGCGCATCCAGTGCGGCGGCTCATGGGGCGGGCGCGGCAGGTCGGTAGCGGGTGGGCCAAAGAACACATCCACCGTGAAGCGCAGCGAGTACGCCACGCTGAACATGCCGGCCACTGTGGCGGCGACGGGCAGCAGCCATTCGAGCATCGGCGTGGTGTTCACGTACACCGTCTCGGCAAAGAACATTTCCTTGGACAGGAAGCCGTTGAGCAGCGGCACGCCCGCCATGGCCGCGCTGGCCACCATGGCCAGGGTGGCGGTGATGGGCATCATCCTGCGCAGGCCCGACAGGCGCCGTATGTCGCGCGTGCCGCTTTCATGGTCCACGATGCCCACAGCCATGAACAGCGAGGCCTTGAAGGTCGCGTGGTTCATGATGTGGAACACGGCGGCCACGGCAGCGAGCGGGCTGTTCAGGCCCAACAGCAGGGTGATGAGGCCCAGGTGCGAGATGGTCGAGTAGGCCAGCAGGCCCTTGAGGTCGTTCTGGAACATGGCCGCATAGCCGCCCACGAGCAGTGTGGCCAGGCCCGCACCGCCCACCAGCCAGAACCACTCTTCCGTGCCCGACAGCGCGGGCCACAGCCGGGCCATCAGGAACACACCGGCCTTCACCATGGTGGCCGAGTGCAGGTAGGCCGACACGGGTGTGGGCGCGGCCATGGCGTGGGGCAGCCAGAAGTGGAACGGGAACTGTGCGCTTTTGGTGAGCGCGCCCAGCAGTATCAGCACCAGGGCCGTGAGGTACAGCGGGTGGTTCTGGATGAGCTGCCCGGCCGCGAGCACATGGTCCAGGTCGTAGCTGCCCACGATGTGGCCCAGCACCAGCATGCCCGCCAGCATGGCCAGCCCGCCTGTGCCCGTCACCGTGAGCGCCATGCGTGCGCCGCGCCGCGCATCCTTGCGGTGGTGCCAGTAGCCGATCAGCAGGAAGGAAAACAGGCTGGTCAGCTCCCAGAAGAACGCAATCTGGATGATGTTGCCCGACAGCACCACACCCGCCATAGCTCCCATGAACGCCAGAAAAAACGAGAAGAAGCGTGGCACCGGGTCGGCGGCCGACATGTAGTAGCGCGCATACAGCACCACCAGGCTACCCACGCCCAGCACCAGCATGCAGAACATCCACGCAAAGCCATCCATGCGGATGACGAGGTTCAGGCCCAGGGCAGGGAGCCAAGCCAGCTCTTGCCGGAGCACGCCGCCGTCTGCAATCTGCGGGAAGTAGAGCGCCGCCTGCACCGTGCAGAACAAGGCAATGAGCCCGGCGAGCGTGGACTCGGTGTTGCGGGCATTGGCGGGCAACACTGCCGCCAGCAGGCTGCCGATGAAGGGGAGGAGGATGAGGGTGATCAGGGGCATGCGCGAACAATTTTAGGGGCAGCCCCTAAAAACCCTGCCCAGCCCTTGCTGCCGAGCTTGTGGTGGGTGCAAAAAAAAAGCCCGCTGGAGCGGGCTTGCTGCTTGTGAAGTCTGCTTAGTTTTTGCTAGCGCTGGCTGCTGGGGTAGCGGCAGGGGCGGGGGCTGCAGGTGCCGCTGTTGATGGTGTGGCTGGTGCTGCGGCGGTCTTGTCTGCGCTGCTGCGGGCCTTGCGTTCGGTGCCCTGGTGGCTGGCGGTTTTTTCTTTCTCTTTCTGTTTGCTCTTGGCTTCCGCCTTGGCGGCGGCCGCTGCGCTGTACTTCTTGCCGTTGACGGTCAGGCCCTCCTTGGAGAAGTTCACGGCGCTTTTGTTGCCCACGCCACCCACGCGGCCAATGAAGTCGGCCCAGTCCTTGAAGGGGGCGCTCTTGCGTTCTTCCAGGATGCGGCCCGACAGGCCGGGCCCGATGCCCTTGATGCCGTCGAGTTCGGCTTCGGTGGCGGTGTTCACGTCCACGGCGGCGAAGGCGGTGGTGGTGGCCAGCAGCAAGGTGGCGATCAGGGTCAGCAGTGTCTTCAGCATGGTGGCGGGTGTCCTTGGCGTGGAGGGCTGGAATGGCGGGTCAGAGTTCTTCGACCCTGCGTGCGGGGTAGCTGTCCCAGGTCTGGCAGCCGGGGCATTGCCAGAAATGCTGGCGGGCCTCGAAGCCACAGGCCGCACAGCGGTAGCGGGTCAGGGGCTTGACCGCGTGGTCCAGCGCGCGCTGGATCTGGGGGTGAAATTCTTCGTGTTCCAGCTTTTCGGTGGCCAGCCACTTGGCAGCGGCGACCAGCGAGCGCTCTTTGTCCAGGTGCTCCACGTAGCGCTGCCGGGCGGAGGGGCGGGTGGCCTCGTCGGTGGTTTCCATGGCCACGATGCTCTCCAGCACATCCAGCGAAGGGGCCTGCGCATAGTGGGCCTGGAGCAGGGCGTGGACCTCTTCGGTGCGCCCGGCGGCCGTGGCGGCTTCGACCATCAGTTGGGCGGCCAGCGGCAGTGCGGCAGGGTTGCGCTCGCCCAGGGCCTTGAGTGTGGCCAGCACTGCCGCCGGTTGGCCCATGAGGCGCTGCAGGCGCGCCAGCTCAATGCGCGCGCGTGCAGCTTCAGGGGCGGCGGCCACGGCCTGTTCCAGCAAGGCCTGGGCACCGGGCAGGTCGCCCTGGGCACTCAGCGCCAGCGCCTGCTCGCACAGGTAGTGGGCCTGGCGGGTGCTGAAGTCGCCCTGGTCCGCGTCGTGCATCTTTCGGGCGATGGTGGCTGCGTGGGGCCAGTCGCGTGAGCGTTCATAAATGGCCAGCAGCGCCAAGCGGGCCTGGGCTTCGAAGGGGGTGCCTTCCAGGCGGTGCAAGGCTTCTTCCGCGCGGTCAAGCAGGCCGGCCTTGAGGAAGTCGAGCGCCAGCGCGTGCTGGGCGCGTTCGCGGTCGGTGCGGGAGAGGTCGCCGCGCGAGAGCAGGTGCTCGTGCACGCGCACGGCGCGGTCGTATTCGCCCCGGCGGCGGAACAGATTGCCGAGGGCAAAGTGCAGTTCAGACGTATCGGGATCGTTCTGCACGGCCTCGATGAAAGCGTCGATGGCTTGGTCCTGCTGCTCGTTGAGCAGGAAGTTCAGGCCTTTGAAATAGGCCTTGGGCGCGCGGCGGTTTTCTGCACGCAGTTGGCGCAGGTCAAAACGCGAAGCCAGCCAACCCAGCACAAAGGCCACGGGCAGACCCAGCAGGATCCAGGTCAGGTCAAATTCCATGGGCTGAAGGCAGGTCGGGCGGTGGTGGCGGGGCGGGGGGCATGGAGCCCGCTGCTGCGGAGGATGCCACGGGCGTAGGCGCTGCCACCGCTGCATGGGCGCGTCGCGCTGCGGTGCGGTGCCTCCACCAGCGCGGCACCATGCCCAGCACTCCCACGGCCAGGCCCGCTGAAAATGCGGTCAACACCACCAGCACCAACGGCGCGCGCCATTGCGTGCCAAAGAAGAAGTGCACGGTGGCGTCCTGCTGGTTGTTCAGCGCGAAGGCAAACAGCGTAAAAAAAATGGCTGCCTTGAGCAGCCACAGGAGGTATTTCATCGGTCTCCCCAGTGGTGGGGCGATTCTAAGAGCTTGTGCCTGCTGGGCCGCATGGCCCTTGCAGGATAAAAATTCAAGTCAAATAGGCCTCTAGCGCTTATCTGTAAAGCGCGAGCAGCTATTATTTTTGAATGGTTGTGCTGCTGGCGGCACCGGAGTTTTCTTCCATCTCGGCGGTGCGCTTGTCCACGGCTTCACGCAGGGCCTTGCCAGGCTTGAAATGGGGCACCCGTTTTTCGGGAATGGCCACGGCCTCGCCGCTGCGCGGATTGCGTCCCATGCGGGGTGGGCGGTGGTTGACCGAGAAGCTGCCAAAGCCCCGGATCTCGATGCGGTGCCCACGCACCAGGGCCTCGCCCACGGCGTCCAGGATGGTCTTGACGGCGTATTCGGCATCTCGATGGGTGAGCTGACCAAAGCGCGCGGCCAGTTCTTCAACGAGGTCTGAGCGGGTCATGGAATCTTGGGGCATGGGCAGGCTGCGGGTGGGCAGGTCTTTGCTGAAAAAAGAGCGGGCGCCGAGGCGCCCGCTGTCTGACCGTACAAGGAGCTTACCGCGCAATGTGCGCTGAGGCTCCTCAACGGGTCAGCGCTTTACTTTTCCGAGTTGTCCAGCTTGGCGCGCAGCAGGGCGCCCAGGCTGGTCGTGCCGGCGCTTTCGCGGCTGGACTGTTGGCTCAGGTTGGCCATGGCGCCTTGTTCGTCAGCCATGTCCTTTTGCTTGATCGACAGCTGGATGTTGCGGGTCTTGCGATCCACATTGACCACCACGGCCGTGACTTCGTCGCCTTCCTTGAGCACGTTGCGGGCATCTTCCACGCGGTCGCGGGAGATTTCCGAAGCGCGCAGGTAGCCAACGATGTCTTCGCCGAGGTCGATTTCAGCGCCACGGGCGTCCACGGTCTTGACCTTGCCGGTCACCGTCTGGCCCTTGTCGTTCACGGTCACGAAGGTCGTGAATGGGTCGCCGTCGAGCTGCTTGATGCCCAGCGAGATGCGTTCACGGTCCACGTCCACGGCCAGCACGATGGCTTCCACTTCCTGGCCCTTCTTGTAGTTACGAACTGCGGCTTCGCCAGCTTCGTTCCACGACAGGTCAGACAGGTGAACCAGGCCGTCGATGCCGGCAGCCAGGCCCACGAACACGCCGAAGTCGGTGATCGACTTGATAGGACCCTTCACGCGGTCGCCGCGCTTCGTGTCCTGTGCGAATTCTTGCCATGGGTTGGCCTTGCACTGCTTCATGCCCAGGCTGATACGGCGCTTGTCTTCGTCGATTTCGAGGACCATGACTTCGACTTCGTCGCCCAGCGAAACCAGCTTGGCGGGAGCGATGTTCTTGTTGGTCCAGTCCATTTCAGACACGTGCACCAGGCCTTCGATGCCGGGTTCGAGTTCGACGAATGCGCCGTAGTCGGCAATGTTCGTGATCTTGCCGAACAGGCGGGTGCCTTGGGGGTAGCGGCGGTTCACGCCCATCCATGGGTCGTCGCCCATTTGCTTCAGACCCAGGGACACGCGGTTCTTTTCGGTGTCGAACTTCAGGATCTTGGCCGTGATTTCCTGGCCAGCCGTCACCACTTCGGAGGGATGACGCACGCGGCGCCATGCCATGTCGGTGATGTGCAGCAGGCCGTCGATGCCGCCCAGGTCCACGAACGCACCGTATTCGGTGATGTTCTTGACCACGCCTTGAACGATGGAGCCTTCCTTCAGGGTTTCCATCAGCTTGGCGCGCTCTTCGCCCATGGAGGCTTCCACCACAGCGCGGCGGCTCAGCACCACGTTGTTGCGCTTGCGGTCCAGCTTGATGACCTTGAATTCCATGGTCTTGTTTTCGTACGGCGTCAGATCCTTGATCGGACGGGTATCGATCAGCGAACCGGGCAGGAATGCGCGGATGCCGTTGACCAGAACGGTCAGACCGCCCTTGACCTTGCCGCTGGTCGTGCCAGTGACGAATTCGCCGGATTCGAGGGCCTTTTCCAGGCTCATCCACGAAGCCAGACGCTTGGCGGTGTCGCGCGACAGGATGGTGTCGCCGTAGCCGTTTTCGATGGAGCCAATGGCCACCGACACGAAGTCACCCACTTGGACTTCGACTTCGCCCTTGTCGTTCTTGAACTCTTCCAGCGGCACGTAGGCTTCGGACTTGAGGCCAGCGTTCACGACCACGAAGTTGTGCTCAACGCGCACGACTTCAGCGGTGATGACTTCGCCTGGGCGCATTTCCGTGCGCTGCAAAGATTCTTCAAAAAGGGCGGCAAAAGATTCGGACATGTGTTTCCTTGCCACAAACAGGATTCCAGTAGCACCATTGCTACTGTTTTTATAGCTGCTTGCGGTGGTTTTTTGCGGTAGAACCGCGGGTTAGGTTATCGATCCACACAACCTGTGCGCTGGCGCGCGAGAGGAGTTGCGTGGGCCTGTGGCAAGGCCTTTCAGCATTGCCTGTGGAGCCCGTTCTAAAAAAGGCGCCACACGTTTCAACCCTGCGCAGACCCTGCGAAAGGTTGACGCTCTTGCCACCAGGCCAGCACCTTTTCAACGGCTTGTTCAATCGTCAAATCGGAGTTGTCCAGGACCAGAGCGTCCTGCGCGGGCTTGAGAGGTGCAACGCTGCGGGTGCTGTCCCGGGCGTCGCGCGCTTCCAGATCTGCGCGGAGGTCTGCGATACTAGCCGAAAAACCCTTTGAAATCAACTGTTTATAACGGCGCTCGGCGCGGCAGGCAGCGCTGGCCGTCAAATAGACCTTCAAAGGGGCCTCGGGGAAGATCACCGTGCCCATGTCCCGGCCGTCGGCCACCAGCCCCGGCAGACGCTGGAAGCTGTGTTGCAGATCCACGAGCGACCCCCGCACGGCAGGCAGGGCAGAGACGCGGGATGCGTTCATGCCGGCCTCTTCGGTGCGGATGGCTTCCGTTACATCGTCGCTGCCCAGCCACACCCGGCCCCCTTCGAAACGCACGGGCAGCGTCTGCGCCAAGGCGGCAATGCGGGCCTCGTGCTCGGGGCTGATGGCCAGGCCAGCGCGCAGGGCGGCGAGGGCCGTGATGCGGTACATCGCACCAGAGTCCAGGAACCGGTAGCCCAGGCGCTGCGCGATCGCCGCCGCCACGGTGCCCTTGCCCGAGGCGGTGGGGCCGTCGATGCAGATCACCGGGATGTGGCCAGTGGCAGTGCTTGCCACCGAGAACAGGGCTTCAAAGTAATCCGGGAAGGTCTTCGCCACGCATTTTGGGTCTTCAATGCGCACGGGCAGGCCCGCCGGGTTGAACGCCGCCAGCGAGAAACACATGGCCACGCGGTGGTCGTCGTAGGTGTGAATGCTGGCCGCTTTCCAGTCTTGGACTTGGGCAGGTGGCGTGACGCGGATGAAGTCCGCCCCTTCTTCCACCGTGGCTCCAAGCTTGCGCAGTTCGTTGGCCATGGCGGCGATGCGGTCGGTTTCCTTCACGCGCCAGCTGGCGATGTTGCGCAGCGTGGTGGTGCCCTCGGCATACAGCGCCATCACGGCCAGCGTCATGGCGGCATCGGGGATGTGGTTGCAGTCCAGGTCAATGGCCTTGAGCGGCCAGCCCTGGCCCGGTTCACCCCGCTGGATGTGCAGCCAGTTAGGGCCACCGGTGACCACGGCACCCATGGCGCGGGCGGCATCGACAAAGCGGATGTCGCCCTGGATCGAATCGAGGCCCACGCCTTGAATTCTGATGCCATTTTGGCCGCTGGCGCTTGATGTGATTGCGCCAAGCGCTATGAAATAGCTAGCAGATGATGCGTCGGCCTCGACGTGGATGGTGCCGGGCGACTGGTAGCGGCTGCCCGCCGCAATCGTGAACCGCTGCCAGTTCTGGTGCTCGACCACGATGCCGAAGCGCGCCAGAAGCTGGAGGGTGATGGCGATGTAGGGCTTGGAGATCAATTCCCCCACCACATCGATCACGATGTTCTGGGTGCCAGCCGCCAGTGGCAATGCCATGAGCAGAGCGGTCAGGAACTGGCTGGACACATCGCCGCGCACGCGGATTGGCTCTGCCAGTGCCAGCGCAGGGACGCCATTGGCGTGGGCGATGCGCAGCGGCGGGTAGCCGTCGTTCCCCAGGTAGTCGATCTGGCAGCCCAGCTGGCGCAGTGCATCCACCAGGTCGCCAATAGGGCGCTCGTGCATGCGCGGGACGCCCGACAGTTCGAATTCACCGCCCAGCAAGGCCAGTGCGGCCGTCAGCGGGCGCATGGCAGTGCCAGCATTACCCATGAAGAGCTTGGCCGGCGACTGCGGTGCGCGGCCGCCCAGGCCCGTGATGTGCACGGTGCTGCCCGCCTCGTCCACGGTGCAGCCAATCTGGCGCAGCCCATCGAGCATGACGCGGGTGTCGTCGGACGCCAGCAGGTCGTGCACGGTGGTGGTGCCATTGCTCAGCGCCGCCAGCAGCAGCACCCGGTTGGAGATGCTCTTGGAGCCCGGCAGGTGGACTTCACCTGCAGCGGCTTGCAAGGGGGGCAGGTCAATAAATGCGGTGCTGTACATCGGTATCTT
This sequence comes from Acidovorax sp. FG60, assembly GCF_057808995.1. Lineage (NCBI taxonomy): Bacteria > Pseudomonadati > Pseudomonadota > Betaproteobacteria > Burkholderiales > Comamonadaceae > Acidovorax > Acidovorax sp. FG60. The sequence goes on along the minus strand of NZ_JBMDJC010000002.1, from coordinate 380,321 downwards.
TCGTCCATTGGTCCAAGCGCCCGTCATTACTGGCGCAGGCCCATCCCAGTGCACCCGTGGAACTGGCTTTGCCAGGCCACTGGGTGCGTCCCCCTTGGGGGAAGGCGCCGCAGGCGACTCAGGGGGTTACTTTCTCTTCGCACCCATGCGCCAATGCGCCCGGGTCTCGCTGGCCAGCGTCAGCATGTCTTCCAGCGCCTGGGCATCGCCCTTTTGCATGGCCTGCTCGATGGTGTGCAGTGCCTGCTGGAACAGTTTGGACTGGGCTATCAGCTCGTCGCGGTTGGACAGCAGGATGTCGCGCCACACCTTGGGATCACTGGCTGCAATGCGCGTGAAGTCCCGGAACCCCGGGCCCGCCAGCGACAGGAAGTCGTCTCCGGCGTCCTGGCCCGTGATGCTGTTCATCATCGCAAAGGCGAGCACATGGGGCAGGTGACTGACAGCTGCAAACGCCGCATCGTGCGACTCGGGCGACATGCTGGTCACACGGCTGCCCAGTGCCGTCCAGATGTCCTGGGCTTTTTGCAGCTGCGCGGTGAAGGTGCGTTCGGTGGGCGTCAGGATCACCTGGCGCCCGCTGTAGAGATCGGCCTCGGCGTGTTCCACGCCCGACACTTCGCGCCCGGTGATGGGATGTGCGGGCACAAACGAGCCCACCTGATCGCGCAAGGCGCGGCGTGCGGCCTGCACCACATCGGCCTTGGTGGAGCCCACGTCCATGATCAGCATCTGGGGGGTGACCAGGTGCTTGATGGCCTTGAGCGTGGCTTCGGTGGCGGCCACGGGCACGGCCACCAGCACAATGTCAGCGCCAGCAACGGCCAGCAAGGCGGACGGCGCCTCGACATCGATCACACCCAGCTGACGGGCGCGGTCGGTGGTGGAGGGTGATTTGCTGTAACCCACCACGCGTTTGACCAGGCCGGCCTTCTTCATTGCCAGGGCGAATGAGCCTCCCATGAGCCCGCAGCCGATCAGTCCCAGTTGTTCGAACATGGCGACGGCTCCTTATGACGAGACAGGGTAGGTGCCCAGGACCTTGTAGAACGCGCACAGGCTGCGCAGTTCTTCCAGCGCCCTGGCCACATGGGGCTGGGCAGGATGGCCGTCGAGATCGATGTAGAAGTAATACTCCCACTGGCCGGTGCGGGCGGGGCGCGATTCGAAGCGCGTCATGGACACACCGTGCGTCTTGAGTGGCACCAGCAGGTCGTGCACGGCGCCAGGGCGGTTGGGCACCGACACCACAAGGCTGGTGCAGTCCTTGCCCGAGGGCGGTGGCGTCTGCAGCGTGTGCGGCAGGCAGATGATGGCGAAGCGGGTGCGGTTGTAGGCGTCGTCCTGAATGGCGTGGGAGACGATGTGCAAGCCGAACTGAGTGGCTGCGCGTTCGCTGGAGAGTGCCGCCCAGGCAGGGTTGGTGGTGGCCAGGCGTGCGCCTTCGGCATTGCTGGACACCGGGCGGCGCTCGGCATGCGGCAGGTGCTTGGACAGCCATGCCTGGCATTGTGCGAGCGCTTGCGGATGGGCCAGCACCACCTCAATGCCATCCAGTGAGTTGCTGGTGCGCAGCAGGTTGTGGCGCACCAGCAGGCTCACTTCGCCCACCACATGGGTGGGGGTGTGCAGGAAGAGGTCGAGCGAGCGGGTGACCACGCCCTCCGTGGAGTTCTCAACGCCCACCACTCCGTACTGCGCGCTGCCAGCGGCTGTGGCGTGGAACACTTCGTCGAAGTTGGCGCAGTACATCAGGTCGGCTGCGCCGCCAAAGAACTCGATCGCTGCCTGCTCGCAGAACGTGCCCTCGGGGCCCAGCACGGCCACACGCTGGGGCGATTCAAGCGCAAGGCAGGCGGACATGATCTCGCGCCAGATGGCAGCGACGTGCGCACCCTTGAGCGGCCCAGGGTTGGCGTTGGTGATCTTGTCGATGACCTGGGCTACACGGTCGGGTCGGAAAAAGGGCGTGCCTTCGCGCTTCTTGACTTCACCCACCTGTTCGGCCACGAGCGCCCGTTGGTTCAGCAGCGTGAGCAGTTGCTGGTCGATGCTGTCGATCTGCACGCGCAGGCTGGCGAGGTCGGGTGAGGCTTGCGGAGTGTTCATGGATGGGAAAATATCGGTGCGCTGTCGCGAAAACGTGGGTGGGCCGTAGTCCGCTCAGGCGTGTTTTTGTTCAAATTCTCGCATGTAGTCCACCAGCGCCTGCACGCCCGCCAGGGGCATGGCGTTGTAGATGCTGGCGCGCATGCCGCCCACGGACTTGTGGCCCTTGAGCTGCAGCAGGCCGCGCTCCTTGGCGCCGACCAGGAAGGCTTCGTTGCGGCTTTCGTCGCGCAGGAAGAACGGGATGTTCATGCGCGAGCGGCAGTTGGCAGCCACCTTGTTCACATACAACTGCGAACTGTCGATGGCTTTGTAGAGAAGATCCGCCTTGGCCATGTTGCGCTGCTCCATGGCTGCCACACCGCTCAAGGCCCCTTCGGTCTGGCGCTTGAGCCACTGGAAGGTGAGGCCTGCAACGTAGATGCCCCAGGTGGGGGGGGTGTTGAACATGGATTGGTTTTCTGCCACCACGCGGTAGTCAAACGCGCTGGGGCAGGCGGGCAGGGCGTGGCCCAGCAGGTCCTCGCGCACGATCACCAGCGTGAGGCCTGCAGGCCCGAGGTTCTTCTGCGCACCGCCAAAGGCAAGTCCGACACGTGACCAGTCCACCGGCCGCGATGCGACATGGGAAGAGAAGTCAATGATCAGCGGTGCATCGCTGCCCAGCGCCTTCAGGTCGGGCAACTCGTGGAACTCGGTGCCATTGATGGTTTCGTTGCTGCAGATGTGCAAATAGCTCGCGCCCCGGCTCACCGTCCAGGAGGCCGGGTCGGGCACGGTGGTGAAGCCGGTGTCTTCGGAGGAGGCCACGATGTTCACTTCGGATGCGTATTTGCGCGCTTCCTTCTGCGACTTTTGGCTCCAGCTGCCAGTCACCACAAAATCAACCACACCGGCCCGTGAGAGATTGAGCGGGACGATCGCGTTCTCGGCCAGGCCACCGCCCTGCATGAACAGGATCTTGAAGTTGGCGGGCACGGCCAGAAGCTCGCGCAGATCGGCTTCCGCCTGTTCGTAGATGGACAGGAACTCTTTGCCCCGATGGCTCATTTCCATCACGCCCATGCCGCTGCCATGCCAGTCCAGCATCTCGGCGGCGGCCTGCTCCAGGACTTCGGTGGGTATGGCGGCCGGGCCGGCCGAGAAGTTGTATGGGCGTTTCATTTTTTTGGTCAAAATGGCTGCTGGCGCTTATCAGATAAGCGCTAGCAGCTTCAGTTTTAATAGCGCAATGGGTGCTGCGCCGTCGGGGCAGCACCCGCTGGTCTGACTCAAGCGTCTGGTGGTTCCGGGGTTTCGGCGGCTGGCGGGTTTCCGTCGTTGGCGTTGCCTTCGGTTTCGCCCTCAGCCACATTGGCATCGTTTTCAACAATACGTTGCAGCCCGCTGAGCTTGGAGCCTTCGTCCAATGCGATCAGTGTGACACCCTGCGTGGCGCGGCCCAGTTCGCGGATCTCGGAGACGCGGGTGCGCACCAGCACGCCCTTGTCGGTGATCAGCATGATCTCGTCGTCAGCATGCACCAGCGTGGCGGCCACCACCTTGCCATTGCGCTCGCTTTGCTGGATGGCGATCATGCCCTTGGTGCCCCGGCCGTGGCGGGTGTATTCAGTGATGCTGGTGCGCTTGCCATAGCCGTTTTCGGTGGCGGTCAACACACTCTGCGTTTCGTCTTCGGCGACCAGCATGGCGATCACGCTCTGGCCGTCTTCCAGCATCATGCCGCGTACGCCACGTGCCGCACGGCCCAGTGGGCGCACGTCGTTTTCGTCGAAACGCACGGCCTTGCCGCCATCACTGAACAGCATCACGTCGTGTTTGCCATCGGTGAGGGCGGCGCCGATCAGGTAGTCGCCGTCATCCAGGTTGACGGCGATGATGCCGCCCTTGCGCGGGTTGCTGAATTCATCCAGCGCCGTTTTCTTCACGGTACCCATGCTGGTGCCCATGAACACATAGCGGTCGGCCGGGAAAGTGCGCATGTCGCCGGTCAGTGGCAGCACGACGTTGATTTTTTCGCCGTCTTGCAGCGGGAACATGTTCACGATGGGGCGGCCACGCGATCCGCGCGAGCCGGCGGGCACTTCCCAGACCTTGAGCCAGTACAGGCGGCCTCGGTTGGAGAAGCACAGGATGTAGTCGTGCGTGTTGGCGATGAAGAGCTGGTCGATCCAGTCGTCTTCCTTGGTCGCTGTGGCCTGCTTGCCGCGTCCGCCGCGCTTCTGGGCACGGTATTCGGACAGGGGCTGGCTCTTGATGTAGCCAGTGTGGCTGAGCGTCACCACCATGTCGGTGGGGGTGATCAGGTCCTCGGTGGAGAGGTCCTGCGCGCTGTACTCGACGATGCTGCGGCGAGCACCCAGCTTGTGCTGGCCGAACTCGGTCTTGATGGAGGTGAGTTCGTCGCCAATGATGGTGGAGACGCGCTCGGGCTTGGCCAGGATGTCCAGCAGGTCTTCGATGACCGCCATGACCTCCTTGTACTCGGCCACGATCTTGTCTTGCTCCAGGCCGGTCAAGCGCTGCAGGCGCATCTGCAGGATTTCCTGGGCCTGCGTTTCCGACAGGCGGTACCGGCCGTCCTGGCCCATGCCGAATTCTTTTTCGAGGCCGTCGGGGCGATAGTCGTCAGCATTGATCACGCCACCGTCGGCACGCGTGCGGGTGAGCATCTCGCGCACCAGCTTGCTGTCCCAGGGGCGGGTCATCAGCTCGGCCTTGGCCACCGGCGGGGTGGGTGCGTTGCGGATGATGGCGATGAAGTCGTCGATGTTGGCCAACGCCACGGCCAGGCCTTCGAGCACGTGGCCACGGTCGCGCGCCTTGCGCAGCTCGAACACTGTGCGGCGGGTGACCACTTCACGGCGGTGCTGCAAAAAGACGCTGATCAGGTCGCGCAGGTTGCACAGGCGGGGCTGGCCGTCGATCAACGCCACCATGTTCATGCCGAACGTGTCCTGCAGCTGCGTCTGCTTGTACAGGTTGTTGAGCACTACCTCGGGCACTTCGCCGCGCTTGAGTTCAATCACCAAGCGCATGCCCGACTTGTCAGACTCGTCCTGGATGTGGCTGATGCCTTCGATCTTCTTCTCGTGCACCAGCTCGGCCATGCGCTCCTGCAGCGTCTTTTTGTTGACCTGGTAGGGCAGCTCATCGACGATGATGGCCTGGCGCTGGCCCCGGTCGATGTCCTCAAAATGGCACTTGGCGCGCATGATCACACGCCCGCGCCCCGTGCGGTAACCGTCTTTGACGCCGTTGATGCCATAGATGATGCCGGCCGTGGGGAAGTCGGGCGCGGGAATGATCTCCATCAGCTCATCAACTGTGGCATCGGGGTTGCGCAGCATGTGCAGGCAGCCATCGACCACTTCATTGAGGTTGTGGGGCGGGATATTGGTGGCCATGCCCACGGCAATACCGGCCGAACCGTTGACCAGCAGATTCGGGAGCTTGCTGGGCAATACCAGCGGTTCCTTTTCGCTGCCGTCGTAGTTGGGGCCGAAATCGACGGTTTCCTTATCGATATCGCCCAGCATTTCATGCGCGATTTTGGCCAGGCGGATTTCGGTATACCGCATCGCTGCGGCGTTATCGCCATCCACCGATCCGAAATTTCCTTGGCCGTCCACCAGCATATGGCGCAGCGAAAAATCCTGTGCCATCCGCACGATGGTGTCGTATACAGCGGAATCACCGTGTGGGTGGTATTTACCAATCACGTCGCCTACGATACGGGCCGACTTTTTATAGGGCCGGTTCCAATCGTTGTTGAGCTCGTGCATCGCAAAAAGCACGCGGCGGTGCACTGGCTTCAAGCCGTCGCGCGCGTCGGGCAGGGCCCGGCCCACGATCACGCTCATCGCGTAATCAAGGTAACTGCGCCGCATCTCTTCTTCGAGGCTGATCGGCAGGGTTTCTTTGGCAAACTGGGTCATTGGGGACTGCGGTGGCGGCGAAGGAGAACCATTTTAGAGGTAAGACCGTGTAGCGACCACGCAACATATCGAAGCAATTCCGGTTTTGTCCTACGGCCCCCAGGCGGGTGCCCCCGCTTTTGCCCTGTTACGTATGGCACAATCGTTTGAACGCTTTGGGTGATGGTCACTCCAAGCGTCCTGATTCGCAGCGCGGCTGCGGCTTTTTCCCCAAGAGGAGAACCATGAAGAAACTGAACAAAGTGGCGATGTTGTTTGCCTCTGCAGCGCTCGCAACCGCCGCTGGCGCACAAACCGTTGACAACTGGAGAAACGCTTCTGGCATCGTCTGGAAGAACGGCACCAACGAATACTGCTGGCGCAATGCCAACTGGACGCCTGCAACGGCTGCTCCTGGCTGCGATGGCGCTATCGCCGCTCCTGCTCCTGCTGCTGCCGCTCCTGCTGCTGCCCCAGCTCCTGCTGCCGCTGCTCCAGCTCCTGCCGCTCCAGCTCCTGCTGTGGCCACCAAGGTGACCTACGCTGCTGACGCATTCTTCGACTTCGACAAGTCGGTGCTGAAGCCAGAAGGCAAGGCCAAGCTGGATGACCTGGTCTCCAAGGTCAAGGGCATCAACCTGGAAGTGATCATTGCCGTGGGTCATACCGACTCCGTGGGCTCCGATGCTTACAACCAGAAGCTGTCGGTGCGTCGTTCCGAAGCCGTGAAGGCTTACTTGGTGTCCAAGGGCATCGAAAAGAACCGCGTCTACACCGAAGGCAAGGGCGAAAAGCAACCCGTGGCTGACAACAAGACTGCCGAAGGCCGTGCGAAGAACCGTCGCGTGGAAATCGAAGTGGTCGGTACCCGCGCTTCCAAGTAATCCTCGGATTGCTTCCCAAAAAAGCCCCGTTATCGGGGCTTTTTTGCGTCTGAGGTTTTTTGTCCATTGCCTTTCGTCGTGGAGAATCAGTGCATGAGTGAAATTGTCAATGCAGATCCGGCCGAACTGGCCAAGTTTTCGGAATTGGCCCATCGCTGGTGGGATCCCGAAAGTGAATTTCGCCCCTTGCACCAGATTAATCCTTTGCGGCTCGACTGGATCAATGCGCAGTGCAGCCTGTCAGGCAAGCGTGTACTGGATGTTGGCTGTGGCGGCGGTATTTTGGCCGATTCCATGGCCCGCAAAGGCGCGGACGTGTTGGGTATTGACCTGGCTTCCAAGGCGCTGCGAGTGGCCCAGTTGCACGCGCTGGAGGCCCAGACCACCAATATCCAGTACCGGGAAGTCAGTGTGGAGGCGCTCGCCAAAGAGCAACCCGCCAGCTTTGACGTGGTGACCTGCATGGAAATGCTTGAGCATGTGCCTGATCCTGCATCGGTTGTGCGAGCCTGCTCTAAGCTCGTGAAGCCGGGCGGATGGGTGTTCTTTTCGACCATACACCGAAGTGCCAAGGCTTTCATGCTGGCCATTGTGGGCGCTGAATATGTATTGAACATGCTGCCCCGTGGAACGCATGAATACGCCAAGATGATTCGACCCAGCGAACTGGCCGCCAGCTGCCGCAGTGCGGGCCTTGACGTGCAGACCACCCGAGGCCTGGAGTACAACCCCCTTACGCAACGTTACTGGTTGAGCAGCGACACCAGTGTGAACTACCTGTTTGCCACGCGGCGCGCAGCCTGAGGCCCAGCCAATGTTTCAGAATATCCGCGCGGTGCTGTTTGACCTGGATGGAACACTGATTGACAGTGCCCCTGATTTAGGTGCTGCTGCCGACAAGATGCGCACGGACCGTGGTTTGCCCTCCCTGCCGCTGGAGCGCTATCGTCCGATGGCCGGTGCTGGCGCCCGTGGCATGTTGGGCGAGGCATTTGGCATGGCGCCCGACCATCCCGACTTTCTGACCATGCGCGAGGAGTTCTTCGTGAACTATGAGTCGTGCATGACAGAACGCACCAGCATTTTTGAGGGGGTGCCGGAGCTGGTATCCCAGATCCTCCGCCGCAATTTGGCATGGGGCGTGGTGACCAACAAGGCGACCCGCTTTACGGACCCTCTGACCCGCGCCATTCCACTGTTTGCGACCGCAGGAGCGGTGATCAGCGGAGATACCACTCCCCATGCAAAACCCCATCCAGCCCCTTTGCTCGAAGCGGCGTCGCGCTTGAAACTGGAGCCGGGGCAGTGCATCTATGTGGGGGACGATGAGCGCGACATTCTTGCAGGCCTCGCTGCGGGCATGGGAACTGTCGCAGCAACCTACGGATACCTGGGGGCCAAGACCAATCCGGCGGAGTGGGGCGCCCATGCTGCAATTAAATCTCCGGTCGAGCTCTTGCAATTGCTTGTACGCACCTAAAATAGAGGGTCTGGGGCTGTCCTGGTTTCGACGTGGGTTCGGAATCGGTGTGGTGCATGTCGAGCTTGAGTCACGCTCGTAAATCTCGATTTAAAAAACTAACTGCAAACGACGAACGTTTCGCACTCGCTGCTTAATTGCCAGTGAGCCTTGCAACAGTTGGCCGATGGGCTGGGCAAGGGGGTTCTGAGCAATCAGTGCCTCCCGGCTGCAAGGATAATTACATGGGCTGGCTCTGATCCGGGTACCTTGGGTTGGAGCGAGAAAATAGGGTGCTGGCGGCCTGTGTAGCGTGCGACTGCGCGACACAGGCGGCGAGACTCAAATCAGATCGCTAAACATGTAGATCTGCCCGATGAAGGCTTGCGGACGCGGGTTCAATTCCCGCCAGCTCCACCACCATAACGTCCAAGGGCGTTCGCTGATTTCCAGCGAACGCCCTTTTTCATTGGTAAAACAGGTACTTACGGTGCATGGACATGCGCCGTAGTTCGCTGGTAGCCACAGCTAAACCGGGGAACGGATGGGGGAACAAACCTGAAAAATCACCGACTGCGCCTAGTTGTTCCCGCGTTTCCTTCGGGGGCTATTGCATCCATGCATTCCAAGACTCTTTCCAGAAACTGCTGCACCGAAAGATCCTTGTTTGCCTCCCAGGGGTTGGTGTGCTGACCGTCGATGCCCTGGGAAATATTGGCAATTGAGTGCGATAGATTGGTCGGCAGGGGCTGTTTGCCTGCGGCGAGAGCCGCGAGGTTCGAAAAAAATAGCCCGCACGAGGCGGGCTAAATCATTGCATCACTCGCACAGGGGAGGGGCGAACCGCCAGATTTGACGGTAGGTGCATCCTAAGTCCGGTTCCGATTGGTGTGCGATGGGCGGGTCAGTAAATCGTGAAATATGTCCGGTTTACACGGGCCTCCGACGTGTCAGCAGGGTTTGAAGGTTTTAGCGCGGCGAACAAAACTCCCCTGGCGGCCGCCCGTCTTGTTGTACGGCTTGTACTGCCTGCGAAGGAACGCTTAGCCCGGGCCGCTGCGCTAGGTTTTGTTCGCCGCTCTTGGCTGCAGTGCCGCTTGTTCCATACATCGCAATCGCAGCGTTGTGAAGATGGGTTTGGGTCTACGGACCGTATCTCCAAGCGGCGCAGGTTGTCACTGGGCGACGCAGCCTGATTAGATCGCGAGGTTGTAGCTTCGTGTATCAATTCTTGAGCCTGAGGGGCTCACGCCGCACAATGCACGCTCGTTCACGCCGGAGGCCACCATGCCAATGGAGTACTTGAGAGCGCTGGAGCGCGACGCGCTTCCCCTGATTGAATCGGATGTCGTCAACATCGACAAGCTGCGCATCCTGCGCGCGGCTGGAATGGTGGAGGTGCAGCTTCCGCCCGTCGATTCACCCCATCAGAAAGCCCAGGTGCTGTATGTCACCGGCCTCGGTTGTGCGACCCTGCGAGCCTGTGGAGCCCGCGTCAAGATACACCACCGGGAATCGCATTGCGATCTGGAGTCTTCCTACGACTGAGGTCCCTGGTGGGGGGATTCCTGGAAAAACTCCAGGCACCGGGAGAAATCGTCCTACAGAGTGTTGCGCTGCACCAGAAGGGCCATAGTCGCAGGCCAAAAATACGATGAAGCATCTGTATTGCTGGCACGGCCAGACGAAAGGTGCATATGAGCAGTTGGTACAAATTGGCGCTTGGCAACGACGATGAGGCCTTTGAGCCTGCCTTGCGAATCCAGCAGATGTTCATGTCGAAGTTCTTGATGTGTCCTCCTGGTTCTGGCAGGGCACTTTTTTCTTGCTACGACAAGGCGAACGACAACCTCTGGCTGTACTTTTCCCCGGCCGCGCAGGACATCGCATTGCGTGTGTATGCACAGCCGTGTGATTCCCCGACAGCACTGGACTGCATTGGTTTGCTGGCCGGTGAAGGCGATGCGCTCGGAATGGGGGAGTCTCCTTTGCTGAAAAAGGCGGCGTAGTCCTCTTCCGGGCAAGGGCACTTGCAAACCCGGCCCCTTGGTCTTACGCACTTGGCGTGTATGCGCTGTCCCACATCCGTGTTCTCTGGGCTCTGACATGCGCTCGTGCATGGGCATGTACCAATCTTTTTACCGGCCTTCATCGGAGCGGCCTGAGGAGTAAAAATGTTGTACTACGATCCCACGCTTTCTCACCACCTGGAAGCTTGCCCACAAGCTCCCTTTCTGCAAATGGGCCAGCCCGCAGACAGGCTCTTGCAACGCCAGCAAACCGACAACCTGCCTCTGGGCCGCAGCGATAGTCACGGCCTGGAGCGGGAGTTGCAGTTTGCCGATCTGGACTGTCAAGAGCCGCAGGCGATGGGCTGATGACTTTTCGCCTGCAAATGGGTGGTTGCGGAGCAAAGCGATGTCGGTGCTGACACTGCACATCCGCCCGGAAGGTGCCCAGCAGTATCTGGCAAGGGTGTTCGACGGAAAAATTCTGGTCGGTGTTCCGACCTTGCACCCCGGCATCAAGGAGGCGATAGAGGTGTATGGCTTGGGCCAAGGCTTCGCGGGGGTGATTGCCTTCCATATCTGGTATGGCGGCTGGAGCGTCGGCACCATACCACTCGACCGGATGCGGACTGAGGCTGCCGAGTTGGCAAATCGCCTTGTTGTGCTTTCCGCCGTGGTCCGTTAAGGGCACTCGCAGCTATGTTGCAGGCTGGTGGGTGGCATAGCACGGGGGGTGAAACAAAATGAAATAAACCGAAACTGCGTCGAGACCCCATCGGCGGGGTCTGTCGGCACCATCAGGGTCATGTTCAACACCGTCCATGAAAGGACTGCACCATGAAACCCTGGATCAAGAAAACCCTGATGGGCATCTTCGGCGCCTCCATTGCCGTGGGCGGCTTGACGGCCTGCTCCAGCAGCCACCATCACCGCGGCCCGATGAGCCCCGAGAAGATGACCGAGGTGCGTGGCAAAGTGGTGGAGCGCGTCAGCAGCAAGCTGGACCTGAACGAGGCGCAAAAGCTCAAGCTCAATGTGCTGGCCGACAAGATGGAAGCCCAGCGGGCAGCTTTCATCGGCAAGACTGCGGACCCGCGCACCGAAATGCAGGCCATTGTGGCGGGCGCCAAGTTTGACCGCGCGCGTGCGCAGACCTTGCTGGATGAGAAAACCCGCGCGGTCCAGGCCAACAGCCCCGAAGTCATCAGCGCACTGGCCGATTTCTACGACAGCCTGAACCCCGACCAGCAGCAGAAAGTGCGCGAGATGATGCAGAGGCGCAAGGGCTGGATGGCGCGCGGCTGATGGCGGGGGGCGTTCACATGTCTCCTACGCTGGAACCCATCCACCGCCTGGCACAGGGCGTGCGCAAACATGGGCCTGCGCTGCTGGCGGGCATGCCCGACCCCCACGACGAGTTGATGTCGCTGGTCTGGGGGCCGCGTTTTGACCGCGAACATGCGCTGGGCTTGGTCGCTCGCCAGCCTGCGGCCGCAGCGCAGACCCTGCCGGCGCTGCTGGCCGCCGCAGACCACTTTGACACGCTGCATTCCGGCGCCCAGGGCCGCCTGCGCAAACTTATCGTGCGACACCGCGCATTGCGTGTGGTGGACAGCGCTCGGGGGCCCGCCCACGGAGCGGATGCCTGACGGTGTGAGAATTGCGCATGCACCGCATCCTGCTTATTGACGACGACGCGCAGCTGGGCCCGCCACTGGCCACCTACTTCCAACGGTTCGAGCTGGAGTTGATCCATGCCCTCAAACCGAGCGACGGGCTCGCCCAGCTGGCGACAGGCGGATTTGATGCCGCCATCCTGGATGTCATGCTGCCCGAAATGGACGGGTTTGAGCTGTGCCGCACCATTCGCAAGCAGGGCGATCTGCCCATCGTGATGCTGACCGCCCGGGGCGAGGTGATGGACCGGGTGGTGGGGCTGGAGCTGGGAGCCGATGACTACCTGCCCAAGCCTTTTGAGCCGCGTGAATTGGTGGCCCGACTGCAGACCGTGCTGCGCCGCCGCCGGGCCAGCGCGCCCGGGAACGGCTCGGGTGCCACGTTGGAGTTTGAAGGCCTGAGCATTGATGCAGCCCGCCGCAGCGTGTTGCGCCAGGGGGTGGCGTTGGAGCTGACGGGCACCGAATTCGACCTGCTGCACCTGTTGGCCCGGGAGCCTGGCAAGGTGTTCAGCCGCGACGACATCCTCAACCAGCTGCGCGGGCATGAGGCCGAGCTGTACACGCGCGCGGTCGATATTGTGGTCAGCCGCCTTCGTAAGAAGCTGGAGCCGCTGGACTGCATCAAGACGCTGCGCAACGCGGGCTATTCGCTGGCACTGCGCAGGGCGGCCAGTGCTCCGCCTGGCGCCCCTTCTTCGGCATCGACCTGGCCATGAAGCCCTCCGATTCACAGCTCGGGCACGATCCCGCCTGCCCATGGCACCGACGTGCGCGCGATGCCGTCGGGTATTCGCTGCGCATCCGCCTGGTGCTGGTGTTCATGGCACTCGCCGTGACCGTGGCCGTGGTCTTCATGGGTGGCATGCAGAAGGTGGTTGCTCTGGGCTGGAAGGAGGCCGCACGTCCGCTGCTGATGGACTATGTGGACCGCCTCACTGCTGAGATTGGCAGCCCGCCCAGCATCGAGCGGGCACAGGCCATAGCCGACCGGCTTCCGGTGACGCTGCGCATCGACGGGCCGCAGATCCACTGGGATTCGCACCCCGATCGGCCGCGCCCGGACTGGATGAGCGACAAGGTCCAGCGCCAGGACCACTGGAGCCGCGATGACACCGGCTACCGCCTACTGCAGCGCACCACGGCAGATGGCCACCACATCGAATTCGGGCTGAACGCGCTGTCGTGGGACAAGCGCCCGCGCATCGCCTGGGGCACGCTCACGGTGTTGCTGTTGCTCACAGCGCTGGCATTTGTGTATGTGCGCCACCTGTTGCGGCCCCTGGACGACATCCGGCATGGTGCGCGGCGCTTTGGCAATGGCGACTTTGGCGAACCTATTCCGGTGCGCCACGCGCACCGGCCCGATGAGCTGGGACAGCTGGCGGGCACCATCAACACCATGGGCGAAGACATCCACCAGATGCTGGAGGCCAAGCGGGCGCTGCTGCTGGCCATGAGCCACGAGCTGCGCAGCCCGCTCACGAGGGCGCGCCTGAACACCGAGCTGTTGCCCGAATCGCCCGATGTGCTTGCCCAGCGCGCAGCCCTGATGCGCGACTTGGGTGAAATGGCACGGCTCATTACCGACTTGCTCGAAAGCGAGCGCCTGGCCGGGCGTCATGCGGCCCTGCACCGCGAGCCCACTGACCTGGCCGATCTGGCGCGTGAGGTGGTGGCGGAACTGGAAGTGCGCCACCCTGGGGCAACAGCGATCACGCTGCTTGTGCCCGGCACTTTGCCCACCTGCATGCTCGACCGGTCCCGTGTGCGCCTGCTGATGCGCAATCTGCTGGACAACAGCCTGCGCCACAACGACCCCGCAGCCCAGCCGCCGCAGATCGAACTGCGAATGAACGAAGGCGTGGTGGAGATCGAAGTGCGGGACCACGGCCCCGGCGTGCCGCCTGCGCATCTGCCGCATCTGGCCCAGGCGTTCTACCGCCCCGACACGGCGCGCCAGCGCACCACAGGGGGGGTAGGGCTGGGGCTGTACCTGTGCCGCCTGGTCACGCAGGCCCACGGCGGCACCCTGCTGGTGCGCAATGCGGAACCGGGCCTGAGAGTCACGGCGCGCTTGCCGTGTCCTGACGGTGCGGCACAGGCAACTGCTGGCGCGCCAGGCTGAGCGCGGCGCAGTCCACGCCGATATCTGGCGCACACGGTTGGTGCGCTTGTGGCCTGCATCGAGATGGCGCAACGGGTGCTGCTCCAACCCGCCCTGGCAGCCCTGTGCTTTGCGGTAGGTGTCAAAATAATGCCTGAAATGGCTGCTAGCGCTTTATGGGTAAGCGCTAATAGCTATTATTTTAATAGTGAAATTGCCCGGCCCATGGAGACCCAAGCCGCCAAGCCAGATCAGCTGGCCCCGATCTTGCTCAACCTTGGCACTACCTCCGCACATGGTGAGGGCCTAGCGTTTACCCTGTATATACAGGTATGCTCCGGCTGTCATCATGGCAACCGGCACGCAGGCGTCCCGGCTGGGTGGGCCAACGAACTTTCTTCACACAGGAGCAGATGATGACTCGATCGGTTGCGAAATGGACGTCGCTGGCAGCGGCAACGGCATGCGTGATGGCACTGGCCGCACCGGCCCAGGCGCAGGACACCAAGATTGTGCTGGGCATGTCCGGCTGGACGGGCTTTGCGCCGCTCACCCTCGCCGACAAGGCCGGCATCTTCAAGAAGAACGGCCTTGATGTGGAGATCAAGATGATCCCGCAGAAGGACCGCCACCTGGCCCTGGCCTCCAAGTCCATCCAGTGCGCTGCCACTACGGTCGAGACGCATGTGGCCTGGAACGCCAACGGCGTGCCCATCGTGCAGATCTTCCAGATGGACAAGTCCTACGGCGCCGACGGCATTGCGGTGCGTGGCGATATCAAGAGCTTTGCAGATCTCAAAGGCAAGACCATCGGCGTGGATGCGCCCGGCACCGCGCCTTACTTCGGCCTGGCCTGGATGCTGAGCAAGAACGGCATGAGCCTCAAGGACGTGAAGACCACCACGCTGTCGCCCCAGGCGGCCGCGCAGGCCTTCGTGGCGGGCCAGAACGACGCCGCCATGACGTATGAGCCCTACCTGTCCACCGTGCGCGACAACCCCACCTCGGGCAAGATTTTGGCCACCACGCTCGACTACCCCATGGTGATGGACACCGTGGGCTGCGACCCCACCTGGCTCAAGGCCAACGGCAAGGCCGCGCAGGCGCTCGCCAACTCGTACTTCCAGGCGCTCGACATGATCAAGGCCGACCCGACCAAGTCCAACGAGATCATGGGCGCTGCGGTCAAGCAGACGGGCGAGCAGTTCGCCAAGTCGTCGTCCTTCCTGCGCTGGCAGGACAAGGCTGCCAACCAGAAGTTCTTTGCGGGCGAACTGCAGACCTTCATGAAGGACGCCACGGCCATCCTGCTGGAGGCCGGCATCATTCGCAAGGCGAATGAAGACCTGGCGGTCACCTTCGACGCGAGCTTCATCAAGTAAGAAACTGGAAGAAGAACGCGCCATGTCTGCCGTGCAACCCCTGTCCGTTACCGCGCCAAAAGCCCCTGTGCGGCGGCGTTCACTGGCTCCACTGGAGCCTGTGAGTGCCCGCGCCCGTTGGTTGCTGGGCTTTGGTTTTTTTGTGTTGTTTGTGCTGGTGTGGGCGTTTTTCACGCTGGGCGGCTATGTGTCGCCCACGTTTTTGGCCAGCCCCGTCACGATGGCCAAGGAGGGCTGGCTGCTGTTTGCAGAGTACGGCTTTCACAAGGACATCGGCATGACGGTGTGGCGTGTGTTCGGCGGCTTCATCCTGGCCGCCATCATTGCCGTGCCGCTGGGCATTGCCATGGGTGCTTACAAGGGCATCGAGGCGTTCTTTGAGCCCTTCATTTCGTTCTGCCGCTATCTGCCAGCCTCGGCCTTCATCCCGCTGCTGATCCTGTGGGCGGGCATTGGCGAGGCGCAGAAGATCCTCGTCATCTTCATCGGCTCGGTCTTCCAGATCACGCTGATGGTGGCCGTGACCGTAGGCGGCGCGCGGCGCGACCTGGTGGAGGCTGCCTACACCCTGGGTGCGGGCCACAAGGGCATCGTCACGCGGGTGCTCATCCCCGGTGCTGCCCCCGACATTGCGGAAACCCTGCGCCTGGTACTGGGCTGGGCCTGGACGTATGTGATCGTGGCCGAGTTGATCGGATCGTCGAGCGGCATCGGCCACATGATCACCGACAGCCAGTCGCTGCTCAACACCGGCCAGATCATCTTCGGCATCATCGTCATCGGACTTATCGGGCTGGTGTCCGACTTCGCCTTCAAGGCCCTCAACCACCGTCTGTTTGCCTGGAGTTTTGTGCGATGAGCCGCGTTTCCATACAAGCTGTTTCGCGTGTCTTCGAGACCGCCAAGGGCCAGCGCACACAGGCGCTACAGCCGGTCGACTTCGAGGTCAAGGACAACGACTTCGTCACCATCCTCGGCCCCTCGGGCTGTGGCAAGTCCACCTTGTTGCGCATCGTGGCCGGGCTGGACCACGCCACCAGCGGCCGTGTGCTGCTGGATGGCGCGCCGGTCGAAGGCCCCGGCGCCGAGCGCGGCATGGTCTTCCAGAGCTACACGCTGTTCCCCTGGCTCACCATTGAGCAGAACATCCGCTTTGGCCTGCGCGAGCGCGGCATGCCCGAGGCGCAGCAGAAAGAGCGTGCCGACTATTTTTTAGCCAAGGTCGGCCTGCGCGGCTTCGAGCAGCATTTTCCCAAGCAGCTGTCGGGCGGCATGCAGCAGCGCACCGCCATTGCGCGCGCGCTGGCCAACGACCCCAAGATTTTGCTGATGGACGAGCCCTTCGGCGCGCTCGACAACCAGACCCGCGTGCTCATGCAAGAGCTGCTGCTGGGCATCTGGGAGGCCGAGCGCAAGACCGTGCTGTTTGTCACCCACGACATCGACGAAGCCATCTTCATGGCCAACCGCGTGGCCGTGTTCAGCGCCCGGCCCGGTCGCATCAAGACCGAGCTGGCGGTGGACTTGCCGCACCCGCGCCATTACACGATCAAGACCAGCCCCGAGTTCATGGACCTCAAGGCGCGCCTGACGGAGGAGATCCGCGCCGAATCCATGGCAGCGGATCTGCATTGAGCCTGACTGACTGCTTCCTACCATGAGCGCCCGTCCTTCCCGCCGCACCGCCGCCACTGCACCCCGCAGTGCCACGCCCGCCAAGGCCGTGGCCGCCGTGGCTGCGCCCGCGCAGGCCATGGCGCTGTACGAGCAGGTCAAGGACCACATCTCGCGCAAGATCCAGGAAGGCATCTGGCGCGCGGGCGACCGCCTGCCGTCCGAGAACGAGCTGGTCACCCAGTTCGGCATCTCGCGCATGACGGTGAACCGCGCGCTGCGCGAGCTGGTAGAGCAGGGCCGCATCGTGCGCGTGGCGGGCGTGGGCAGCTTTGTGGCCGAAGACAAGCCGCAGTCCACGCTGCTGCAGATCGCCAACCTCGCGAGCGAGATCCGCCAGCGCGGGCACGACTACCGCTGCGACGTGCTGGCGGTAGAGCGCATCTCGGCAACGCTCGAAGTGGCCGCCGCGCTGGACCTGCGCACCGGCGAGTCGGTGTTCCACTCGCTGTGCATCCACCGCGAAGACGGCCTGCCTGTGCAGCTCGAAGACCGTCACGTGAACCCGCGCCAGGTGCCTCAGTTCGCCGCGCAGGACTTCACGCTGCTGCAACCCTCCGAGTACCTAGTGCGCAACGTGCCCTTCGACCAGATCGAGCATGTGGTCGATGCCGTCATGCCCACCGCGGAGCAGGCCACGCTGCTGGAGATGTCGCCGCAGGAGCCCTGCCTGCTGCTCACCCGCCGCACCTGGTCGCGCGGGGTGCCCATCACCGTGGTGCGGTGTTTGCACCCTGCCACCCGCTACCGTTTGGGCAGCCGCTTCCGAGCCGACGGCAACCCCGTTGCCGGTTGATGGCTGTTGGTCAAAAGCCCCAGATTTTTTCGCTTGTACCTACTTGTATATACAGGATCAACGCCATGACAAAAGCCACCACTTCCTCTCTGACCCTGCTCCCCGGCCATGTGTCGTTGGCCGTGCTGCGCAGCATCTATGCCGCGCCCGTGCAATTGTCGCTGGACCCGTCCGCGCGGGCCCTCATGCAGGCGTCGCTGGTCACGGTGCAGCGTATCGTTGATGAAGACCAGGTCGTCTATGGCATCAACACCGGCTTTGGCAAGCTCGCCAGCACCAAGATTGCGCACGAGCGCCTGGCCGAGCTGCAGCGCAACCTGGTGCTGTCGCACAGCGTGGGCACGGGCGATGCGCTTGCGGACGATGTGGTGCGCCTCATCCTTGCGACCAAGGCCATCAGCCTGGCGCGTGGCCATTCGGGCATCCGGCCCGAGATCGTGGATGCGCTGCTGGCCATGGCCAACGCCAATGTGCTTCCTGTTATTCCGGCCAAGGGTTCCGTCGGCGCATCGGGTGACCTGGCGCCGCTCGCCCACCTGGCCTGTGTGCTAATCGGGGAAGGGCAGGCCAAGGTGGATGGCAAGGTGGTGCCCGGTGCCGAGGCCATGCGCTCCATCGGTTTGCAGCCGTTTGTGCTGGGTCCCAAGGAAGGGCTGGCGCTGCTCAACGGCACGCAGGTGTCCACCTCACTCGCGCTGGCCGGGCTGTTTGGCGCGGAGAGCGTGTTCGCTGCAGCGCTGGTCGCGGGCTGCCTGTCACTCGAAGCCATCAAGGGCTCGGTCAAGCCCTTTGATGCGCGCATCCACGAAGCGCGCGGCCAGGCCGGGCAGATTGCCGTGGCGGCCGCTGTGCGCGCCTTGCTCGACGGCAGCGCCATCGACCCATCGCACCCCAACTGCGGCCGCGTGCAAGACCCGTACTCCATTCGCTGCGTGCCGCAGGTGATGGGCGCGTGCCTGGACAACCTGCACCACGCCGCGCGCGTGCTCACCATCGAGGCGAACGCCGCGTCGGACAACCCCCTGGTGTTCGACAACGGCGACGTGATCTCCGGCGGCAACTTCCACGCCGAGCCGGTCGCCTTCGTGGCCGACATCATTGCGCTCGCCGTGGCCGAGATCGGCGCCATCTCCGAGCGCCGCCTGTCGCTGCTGCTGGACCCGGGCCTCTCGGGCCTGCCCGCGTTCCTGATCCGCGACAGCGGCGTGAATTCGGGCTTCATGATCGCCCAGGTCACCGCTGCCGCGCTGGCAGCCGAGAACCAGTGCCTGGCCAACCCCAGCAGCGTGACCAGCCTGCCCACATCGGCCAACCAGGAGGACCATGTCTCCATGGCCACCTACGGCGCACGCCGACTGGGCGACATGGTGCGCAACGCGGCCGTGATGGTGGGCATCGAGGCCATGGCCGCTGCGCAGGGCATGGAGTTCGACCGCAGCTTGAAATCCTCTCCGCTCGTCGAAGCACAGTTCGCCGCCATCCGCGAGCGCGTGGCCTACCTGGAGCAAGACCGCTACCTTGCCACCGACATCGAAGCCATGCGCGCATGGGCCCAGCAGTCCACATGGCCTGCCGCGCTCACGCAATGCCTGCCCAGCTTCGCCTGATTTTTTCCACGCACACCCACTGATTCACAGGAGCCCACCATGAATGCCAACGACGCCATCATCGCCGCCGCCTCCAATACCGACCCCCGCCACGACGCCAGCCGCGTGATCCGCGCGCCGCGTGGCAGCCAGCTCACCTGCAAGAGCTGGCTCACCGAAGCGGCCTATCGCATGATCCAGAACAACCTGGACGCCGAAGTGGCCGAGCGCCCGCAAGACCTGGTGGTGTACGGCGGCATTGGCCGTGCCGCGCGCAACTGGGAGTGTTTTGACCAGATCCTCGCGTCGCTCAAGGACCTGAACGACGACGAGACCCTGCTCATCCAGTCCGGCAAGCCCGTGGGCGTGTTCAAGACCCACGCCAATGCACCGCGCGTGCTGCTGGCCAACTCCAACCTCGTGCCCAAGTGGGCCAACTGGGAACACTTCAGCGAGCTGGACCAGAAGGGCCTGTTCATGTACGGCCAGATGACGGCAGGCAGCTGGATCTACATCGGCACGCAGGGCATCGTCCAGGGCACGTACGAAACCTTTGCCGAGGCGGGCCGCAAGCACTATGGCGGGTCACTCGAAGGCAAGTGGATCCTGACCGCAGGCCTGGGCGGCATGGGCGGTGCACAGCCGCTCGCGGCCACGTTTGCGGGAGCGGTGTCGCTCAACATTGAATGCCAGCAAAGCAGCATCGACTTCCGTTTGCGCACGCGCTACGTGGACAAGCAGGCGCGCGACATCGACCATGCGTTTGAGCTGATCCAGCAGCACACCGCAGCCAAAGAGGCGGTGTCGATTGCGCTGCTGGGCAATGCCGCAGAAATTTTGCCCGAGCTGGTGCGCCGCGCCAAGGCCGGTGGCTTGAAGCCCGACCTGGTGACCGATCAAACGTCGGCCCACGACCTCGTCAACGGCTACTTGCCCGCAAGCTGGACGGTGGCCCAGTGGCGTGCCGCGCAGCAGGACGTGACGCAGCACGAGGTGCTGAAGAAGGCCGCTGCCAAGTCCTGCGCCGTGCACGTGCAGGCCATGCTCGACTTCCAGCACATGGGCACCCCGGTGGTGGACTACGGCAACAACATCCGCCAGGTGGCGTTTGACGAAGGCGTGAAGGACGCATTCGACTTCCCCGGCTTTGTGCCCGCGTACATCCGCCCGCTGTTCTGCGAAGGCAAGGGCCCGTTCCGCTGGGTGGCGCTCTCCGGCGACCCGGAAGACATCCGCAA
Organism: Acidovorax sp. FG60; assembly: GCF_057808995.1. NCBI lineage: Bacteria > Pseudomonadati > Pseudomonadota > Betaproteobacteria > Burkholderiales > Comamonadaceae > Acidovorax > Acidovorax sp. FG60. The sequence continues at coordinate 359,484 of NZ_JBMDJC010000002.1, read as the reverse complement.
GACCGACGCCAAGATCAAGGAGCTGTTCCCCGAGAACAAGCACGTGCACCGCTGGCTCGACATGGCGGGCGAGCGCATTGCCTTCCAGGGCCTGCCCGCGCGCATCTGCTGGCTGGGCCTGGGCGAGCGCCACATTGCGGGCCTGGCCTTCAACGAGATGGTGAAGAACGGCGAACTCAAGGCACCCATCGTGATCGGCCGTGACCACCTGGACACCGGCAGCGTGGCCAGCCCCAACCGCGAGACCGAAGGCATGAAGGACGGCACCGACGCCGTGAGCGACTGGCCGCTGCTCAACGCGCTGCTCAACACCTCGGGTGGCGCCACCTGGGTCAGCCTGCACCACGGCGGCGGCGTGGGCATGGGCTACTCGCAGCACTCGGGCATGGTCATCGTGGCCGACGGAACCGATGACGCGGCCGAGCGCCTGGCGCGCGTGCTGGTCAACGACTGCGGCAGCGGCGTGATGCGCCATGCCGATGCTGGCTATGAACTGGCCGTGGAGACGGCCAAGAAGCAGGGCCTGAAGCTGCCCATGGTGAAGTGAAGGGGCGAGGGAGGGAATGACAGGAATGTGAAAAAAGGGAACTGCATTCCCAGTCGTTGGGAATGTTGGGTTTGAATGCCGCTGCAATCCTTTGATACTGAGTCCATGCCCACCCGTGGACCCACCTCCGTTGCTGCTGCCGACCGTGTTTTGCACGTGCTGGCGGTGCTGGCGCAACATGGGCAGCCCATGTCGGCGGCCGAGTTGATGGAGGCCACGGGCCTGGCGCGCAGCACGCTGTACCGCCAGTTGGCGCGGCTCAAGCAGTGGGGCTTTGTGCTGGAGAGCAGCGGGCACTACGCGCCCGGGCCGCTGAGCCTGCAACTGGCCCTGGGCTTTGACATGGCGTCGCACCTGGTGCACCACGCGCGGCCGGACATGCAGGCCCTGGCCCGGCAGTCCCACGAAAGCGTGGGACTGGTGGTGGCCGTGAATGACAGCGTGGTGTGCCTGGACATGGTGGACAGCACGCAGGCCCTGCGCTGCTCGTTTGAAAAAGGGCGCAGCGTGCCGCTGCGCGCGGGTGCCTCCGCCAAGTGCCTGCTTGCCCATGTGGCACCGGCTACGCGCAATGCCATTCTGGACCTGCACTACGGCGCAGACACTGCTGAGCGCCAGGCGGCGCTGACCGAGCTGGAGGGCATTGCCAAGGCGGGTTACGCCGTCAGCTCCGGCGAAGTGGATGCCGGTGTCTGGGGCGTCAGCGTGCCCGTGTTCGGTTCTCCGCGGCAGGCCGCCGGAGCCATCACCCTGATGGCCCCGATCTTGCGGGCCCAGGGGCAGGAGACCGCACTCACCGGCATGGCTGTCGTCGCCGCAGCGCGCATCTCCCGCCAGCTCACTTCTCCCTGATTTCCCTCACCCCTTCCCAAGGAGCTTTCCCCATGAACCTTCGCCGCAACCTTCTTCTGGCCAGCCTGGCCGCCGCAGCCTTCTGCACCACGGGTGCACAGGCCCAGGACAACGTCCTGCGTGTGGGCACCGATGCCACGTTCCCGCCCATGGAGTTTGTCGAGAACGGCAAACGCACAGGCTTTGATGTCGAGCTGGTGGAGGCCATTGCCAAGACCATGGGCAAGCAGGTCGAGTGGGTGGACATCGACTTCAAGGGCCTGATTCCCGGCCTGATTTCCAAGCGTTTTGACATGGCGGTGTCGGCCATCTACATCACCGACGAGCGCAAGAAGGTGGTGGACTTCACCGACTCCTACTACGCCGGCGGCCTGGTGGTGATGGTGAAGGCCGACAACAAGGCCATCAACAAGCTGGCCGACCTGGACGGCAAGAAGGTCAGCGTGCAGGTGGGCACCAAGTCGGTGTCGTACCTGACCGAAAAATTCCCCAAGGTGCAGCGCGTGGAGGTCGAGAAGAACCAGGAGATGTTCAACCTGGTGGACATCGGCCGCGCCGACGCCGCCGTGACCGGCAAGCCCGCCGCGTTCCAGTATGTGCGCACCCGCCCGGGTCTGCGCGTGCTCGACGAGCAGCTCACCACCGAGGAATACGGCATGGCCCTGCGCAAGGACACGCCGGAGCTGACGAAGGCCGTCAACGGTGCCATCACCAAGCTCAAGGCCGACGGCACCTATGCGGCCATCGTCAAGAAGTGGTTCAGCAACAGCGCTGCCAAGTAAGCCACTGACCCACTGACCGTTGCCGAACTGAGCCATGGAACTCGATTTTTCTCCTGTCTGGGCCGGGTTGCCCCAATTGCTGGCGGGCGCGCTGGTCACTGTGGAAATCACGGCCGCCTCGCTGCTGCTGGGCTGCGCCATGGGCCTGCTGGTGGGCATTGGCCGCCTGAACCCCAAGCGCCGCGTGGTCTACGCCCTGTGCACTGCCTACGTGGCCGCGATACGCGGCACGCCGCTGCTGGTGCAGCTGTTCATCCTGTTCTTTGGCCTGCCTCAGTTTGGCATCCTCCTGCCTGCCTTCGTGTGTGGCGTGATCGGCCTGGGCATCTACTCGGGCGCCTATGTGTCCGAGGTGGTGCGCGGCGCCATCCAGTCCATTGACAAGGGGCAGATGGAGGCGGCGCGCTCCATCGGCATGTCTTCGGGCTTGGCCATGCGCACCGTGGTGCTGCCACAGGCCGTGGTGCGCATGATTCCGCCGCTGGGCAATGAGTTCATCGCGCTGATCAAGAACTCGGCGCTGGTGTCGCTTCTCACCATCCACGACCTGATGCACGAAGGGCAGAAGATCATCAGCGTGTCGTACCGTTCGCTGGAGGTGTACCTGGCAATTGCGGTGGTGTATTTCATCCTCACGGGTGTCACTTCGTTGGTGCTGCGCCGCATGGAGCTGCGCCTGCGTGCCGGGGGGATGGTGCAATGAAGAAAAATTCTGTGATGACCGGAGCAAGCCCGTCCGCCGAGCCCATCGTGCGCATCCGCGGGCTGCGCAAGGCGTTTGGCAACCATGTGGTGCTGAACGGCATCGACTTTGATGTGCTGCCGTCGCAGGTGGTGGTGGTCATCGGGCCCAGCGGCTCGGGCAAGAGCACTTTTTTGCGCTGCTGCAACGGGCTGGAGCAGCCCGAAGGCGGAACGGTCGAGATTTGTGGCCGCACACTGGTGCAGGACGGCCGCATGCTGCCCGACCATGACCTCAACGCGCTGCGCGAGGAGGTGGGCATGGTGTTCCAGTCGTTCAACCTGTTCCCGCATCTGTCGGTGCTTGACAACGTGACGCTGGGCCCACGCAAGCTGCACGGCCTGTCGCGCAAGGAGGCCGAGGAGCGTGCCCAGGCCCTGCTGGCCAAGGTGGGCCTGGCGCACAAAGCCACGGCCATGCCCGCCAGCTTGTCGGGCGGACAGAAGCAGCGTGTGGCCATTGCCCGCGCGCTGGCCATGGAGCCGCGCGTGATGCTGTTCGACGAGCCCACCTCAGCGCTGGACCCCGAGCTGGTGGGCGAGGTGCTGCAGGTCATGAAGCTGCTGGCCAGCGAAGGCATGACCATGATGGTGGTCACGCACGAAATGGACTTTGCACGCGAGGTGGGCGATGTGGTCGTGGTGATGGACGGCGGCGGCATCATTGAGGCCGGTGAACCTGCCACCATCTTCACCAACCCGACGCAGGAGCGCACGCGCTCTTTCCTGCAAGCCGTGCTCACGCGCGCCTGAGGCCTGAGGCTGGGAGCGGCGTGGTGCACCATGGTCAATAACAATCAAGGAGACAACCCCGATGCCCCAGCCTTCATCTGCTTTGGACACACCCTTGCAAGCACGCTTTCAGCAGCGCTTGCAGGAGCGCCTGACCGCAGACGACATCGCGCGTTTTGACCGCGACGGCGCCATCTGCATCAAGCAGCTGCTCACGCGCGATGAAGTGGCCTTGCTGCGCGACGGCATCGACGCCAACCTGGCCGCGCCCAGCCCGCGCGCCAAAGTGGCCAGCAGGCCGGATGACCCGGGCCGCTTCTTCGAGGACTTCTGCAACTGGCAGGACATCCCGCAGTTTGGCCGCTTTGTGCAGGAGACACCGCTGGCGCTGGTTGCGCAGCGCCTGATGCAGTCGCGCACCGTGCGGCTGTACCACGACCATGTGCTGGTGAAGGAGCCGGACACGCGCCAGCGCACGCCCTGGCACCAGGACCAGCCCTACTACAACATCGACGGCCAGCAGAACATCAGCATGTGGATACCGGTGGACCCGGTGTCGCGTGCGGCCACGCTGGAATTTGTGGCGGGTTCACACAAAGGCCCATGGCTCATGCCGCGCACTTTCATGGACAACCAGGCGAAGTGGTTCCCCGAAGGCAGCCTGCAGGACCTGCCCAATGTTGAGGCCGACCGCGATGCCTTCCCCATCGTGGGCTGGGAGATCGAGCCCGGTGACGTGGTGTGTTTTCACATGCTCACGCTGCATGCCGCCGGTGGGGTAGAGGGCACTAACCGCCGCCGAGTGTTCTCGGTGCGGTTCCTGGGCGACGACACGCGCCATGCGCCCCGGCCGTGGAAGACGTCGCCCGAGTTTCCGGGCCTGGCCGACGAGTTGCCCGCTGGCGCGCAGATGGACCACCCGCTGTTTCCGCTGCTGGTCAAGGGCGCAGAGCTGACCACCGCAGCATCCTGATTGATGAACACGACAACAACGATGGCAATGCATTTTTTGGACCTGGCCACCACCCCCAGCATGCCCTGGAAAAACGGCGGCGGCAGCACGCAGGAGCTGGCCTGCTGGCCCCCCGGCGCGGACATGAACAGCTTCGAGTGGCGCGTGAGCCTGGCCACGGTGGACCGGCCCGGACCCTTCTCCGTCTTCCCGGCCATTGACCGGCAGATCATGCTGCTGGGGGGCGATGGCCTGCACCTGCGCAGCACTGGCTGGGAGCACCGGCTGGAGCAGCGCTGGCAACCGTTTGCGTTCTCGGGCGATGACGCGGTGGATGGCGCCATGCTGGGCGGCACCTCCAAGGACTTCAACCTGATGCAACGGCGGGGCCTGTGGCACGGGCCGCTGCAGGTGGTGGGCGATGCGCAGTCTCCGGGCGACACGCCCGCAGGCCTGTGCCTGGTGCTGCAGGGCGATTGGCAATGGGTGGCGCAGGGCGCCGGGCCGCGTGCGTTGGCGGCAGGGCAGGGCTTTTGGTGGGCGGGTGAGGGCGGTGCGACGCCGAGCCAACTGGAGCCGCTGCATGCGGGGGCCGACGCCGATGCGCCCGCACTGGTCTGGATCGCCTTGCAGCGCGGTGCAGCCCCTAAAGTTTGAATAAAAATGGCCACCACCGCATGATGGATAAGCGCTGGTAGCTATTATTTGTATAGCATTCAACACGGAGCCCACGGGTGGGCAGGCAGATGCAAAACAAGGACAACCCCAGTCACCACAACGGATGGGCCGCCAGCCAGAACGCCGATGGCGTGTGGCAGAACCTGAAACCCGCGCCCGGCCTGTGGGTGGCCGATGTGCCCGTGCCCGAGGGCCAGCCCGCCTGCGTGGTGGTGCAGCAAGGCCAGATGGCCTGGGTGGGGCCCGAGGCGCAGTTGCCTGCCGCCTACCAGGCATTGCCGCGCCATGATGCGCGGGGCGCACTCGCCACCCCCGGGCTGGTGGACTGCCACACGCACCTGGTCTATGGTGGTCAGCGTGCCAACGAATTCGCCATGCGCCTGGCCGGTGCCACCTATGAAGAAGTGGCCAAGGCGGGTGGGGGCATCGTCTCGTCGGTGAAGGCCACGCGCGCTGCCACCGAAGACGAACTCTTTGACCAGGCCGCGCCGCGCCTGCAGGCCCTGCTGGCCGAAGGCGTATGCGCCATCGAGATCAAGTCCGGCTACGGCCTGGCCTTGGAGCACGAACGCAAGCAATTGCGCGTGGCCCGCCGTCTGGGCGAAGCGTTTGGCGTGACGGTGCGCACCACCTTTTTGGGCGCGCACGCCCTGCCGCCCGAGTACGCAGGCCGCAGCCAAGCCTATGTCGATCTGGTCTGCAATGAGATGCTGCCCGCGTTGGCCACCGAGGGCCTGGTGGATGCGGTGGATGTGTTCTGCGAACGCATCGCCTTCACGCTGTCCGAAACCGAACAGGTCTTCCAGGCTGCGCAAAAGCTGGGCATTCCCGTCAAGCTGCATGCCGAGCAGCTGTCGGACATGGGCGGCTCGGCGCTGGCAGCACGCTACGGCGCGCTGTCATGCGACCACATCGAGCACCTTTCGGCCGACGGCATCGCTGCCATGAAGGCCGCAGGCACCGTGGCTGTGCTGCTGCCCGGCGCCTACTACACGCTGCGCGACACGCACCTGCCGCCGATTGCGCAGCTGCGCGAGGCCGGTGTGCCCATGGCGGTGTCCACCGACCACAACCCGGGCACATCGCCCGCGCTCAGCCTGCTGCTCATGGCCAACATGGCCTGCACGCTGTTCCGCCTGACGGTCCCCGAGGCGCTGGCCGGTATCACCACCCATGCCGCGCGCGCGCTGGGCTTGCAAGATTCCCACGGCCTCATCGCTTCTGGCAGGCCCGCCAATTTTGTGCTGTGGCCTGTGGGCGAGGCGGCCGAGCTGGCCTACTGGCTGGGCCAAAAGCCCGACTGCACCATCGTGCGGCAAGGGCGTATTGCAAGGGCAAGGAGTGAGGCATGAGCATGGCTGTATCGGAACTGCGCTTGGGCCCCATGCCCGGGCGCCAGCAAGGGCAGGGGGCGCCCGTGCTGCTGGTGCACGGTGCGCTGGCCGATGCGCGGATGTGGTCGGCCCACCAGAGCCATCTGGCTGCGCGCTGGAACACACTGGCCGTCACGCTGCGCTACTTTGGTACGGAGGCTTGGCCCGACGATGGCCCGCCCTTTGGGTTGGCCACGCATCTGGATGACCTGGTGCAGGCCATCGACGCATGGGGCCAGGGCCCGGTGCATCTGGTGGCCTGGTCGTATTCAGCACATGCCGCTTTGTACATGGCGCGGCACCACGCCACGCGGCTGCGCAGCGTGTTCGTGTACGAGCCAGGCTTTCCGACCTATCTGCAGGAGCCGGAAGCGCTGGCACGCTTTCAGGCCGATGCACAGCTCATGTACGGCCCGTTGGCCGAGGCCGTGTTGCAGAGTGATTTGGCCGCTGCTACCCGCATCCTCATGGATGCCTCGGGCCAGTCGCCGGGGTACTTTGACCGCCAGCCTGCAGAGCGGCGCGCCCTGCAACTGGACAACGCGTACACGCTGCCGCGCATCATGTCGCAGACGCCGCCGCTGCCGCTGTCTGCCACCGACCTGGCGGCCATCACGCTGCCTGTGTGCATTGCCCAGGGCGGTGACACACGCCCCGTTTTTGGCGAAGTCGCCAGCGCTGCGGCGCGTGCCATGCCGCATGCGCGCCATCTGGTGGTGCATCAGGCCACCCATATGTGGCCTGACGAGGCGCCGCAGGCTTTTTGCGACGCACTGGAAGCCTTCTGGCGCAGCGCCTACCCTTCTGGAGCGTGATCAATGAATGAGCTGTTTGCCGCGAACGCCCTGCTGCCCATCGGCTGGGCGCGCAATGTACTGCTGCAATGGGATGAGGCTGGGCGCCTTTGCACCGTCGCACCGGATGCCGCTGTGCCACAGGGCACTCCCGTGGCCCCAGGGCCTGTGCTGCCTGGTATGCCCAACCTGCATTCGCACGCCTTCCAGCGCGCGTTTGCGGGCCTCACCGAGTACAGGGGGGAAAGTCAGGACAGCTTCTGGAGCTGGCGCAACCTGATGTACCGCTTTGCCGCACGCATCACGCCCGAGTCTCTGGAGGCCATCGCCACCTGGCTGTATGTGGAGATGCTGGAGGCAGGCTACACGTCGGTGTGCGAGTTCCATTACGTGCACCACGACCAGGATGGCACACCGTATGCCGACGATGCCACGCTGTCGCAGGCATTGCTGCGCGCAGCGCGCAACGCGGGCATGGGCATCACGCTGCTGCCGGTGCTGTACCAGACCAGCGGGTTTGGCGCCAAGCCGCCGCGTGCAGACCAGGCCCGGTTCATCCGCAGCACGGATAACATGCTCTCATTATTGGAGCGGATCACGCCCGCTGCACAGGCGCAAGGGGCCGTTTTGGGTCTTGCACCGCACTCGCTGCGTGCGGTGCCGCCCGACAGCCTGGCCGCTGCGGTGCAGGGCCTCACGGCGCTCAACCCCGAGGCCCCTATCCACATCCACATTGCTGAGCAAACGCAGGAGGTGGATGACTGCATTGCCTGGAGCGGCCAGCGCCCTGTGCAGTGGCTGCTGGAGCACGCGCCGGTGGATGAGCGCTGGTGCCTGGTGCATGCCACGCACATGACGCCGCAGGAATACGCCGATGCTGCCCGCACGGGTGCCGTGGCTGGCATCTGCCCCACCACGGAAGCCAACCTGGGCGACGGCATCTTCAACATGCCGCTGTGGCTGCAGCACGGCGGCCGTTGGGGCGTGGGCTCTGACAGCCATGCCTGCGTGAACGCGGCCGAGGAACTGCTGATGCTCGAATACGGCCAGCGCCTGTCGCTGCGCCAGCGCAATGTGCTTGCCAATGCAGCGCAGCCCGAAGTTGCGACGGCCATGACCTTGCAGGCCGTTGCAGGCGGGTCGCAGGCCGCAGGGCGCGCCATTGGCGGCATCGCAGTGGGGCAGCAGGCCGACCTGGTGGCTCTCAATGCGCAGCATGTGGCGCTGCGCGATCTGCCCGCGCACAGCATGCTGTCGGCCCATGTGTTTGGCAGCCACCGCACCTCCGCCATTGACAGTGTGTGGGTGGCGGGCCAGCGGCGCATCGCTGCTGGCCGGCACGCACTGCACGATGGTGCTGCCCATGCGTTTGTGACCGCGCGTTCCGCCACCATCGCGCCAGATTGAACCCATACCTTTGGATTTGTGATGACTGATACCTCTCCACCACCTTTTGTTCTCTACCCCGGTACCGCACCACTGCTAGTGTCCATGCCCCACGCGGGCACCTATGTGCCCCCGGCGCTGGCGGCCCGCTTTACCGACGAGGCCCGCCAGGTGCCCGACACCGACTGGCATATGGAGCGGCTGTATGGCTTTGCCAAAGACTTGGGTGCCTCTGTTCTTGTGGCCACGCATTCGCGGTATATGGTCGATCTGAACCGCCCGCCTGACGGCACCAGCCTGTATCCCGGCCAGAGCGTCACCGGCCTGTGCCCGGTCGATACCTTTGATGACACGCCCATCTACGCCCAAGGGGATGTGCCGGATGATGCTGAGGTGGCGGCGCGGCGCGATGCGGTGTGGGTGCCATACCATGCACAACTGCGTGCCGAGCTGGACCGCATCAGGGCCCGGCATGGCGTGGCGGTGCTATGGGATGCGCATTCCATCCGCTCGGTACTGCCACGCTTTTTTGAGGGCAAGCTGCCCGACCTGAACCTGGGCACGGCCGATGGCGAAAGCTGCAACCCCGCCCTGGCGCAAGAACTGCTGTCGATTGCACAACAAGCCACTGGCTACACCGCCGTACTCAACGGCCGTTTCAAGGGCGGGCACATCACACGCCACTACGGCCAGCCAGAGCAAGGCGTGCATGCCATCCAGCTGGAAATGACACAGTGCAGCTACATGCAGGAGGCCTTGCCGTTTGGCTATCTGCCTGAGGTTGCGGCGCTTGTCCAGCCCCATCTGCAGCGCATGTTGACTGCGGCGCTGGCCTTCGCCACGTCCGCATCAAAGGCTTGAGCTTGCTCAAGCTTGTGAGCTAACCCTCTCACTGTTGATGGGGGTTCGGTGCTACCATGGTTCAGCGGTCGGCACCAGGCCGCTGAGGGGGTTCCCTGTTGACCCACTCAAGCGGAAGGAGCCGCACCCCATGGATCCAACCGCCTATTACTACATGCCCCATTTCAAGCCTGGCGCTTCCGTCCAGTGGAAGCAGCAGCGCGAAACGGTCAGCCATGTGGTCATCCGCCGCAATGCGCTGATGATCTACTTGGTGGGCAATGACACTGCGGTGCACCCCGACACCCTGCAACTGGCCCCCACCGCGTTTCAGCTGACGCGTGTCCCGGACCGGATCTGACGGGCTGGTGCACAGGGCAGGGTGCTTACCACCCTTTGCCTGTCGCAAGGCTGCGGTCGCTCAGACCGCCCCGCGCTGTGCCATGGCCTCGCCCAGCTGAATCGCCCGCATCGGAGCCCACTGCGGGTTGAATTGCAATGGCCCCCGGGGAAACAACATCACCACCGTGGAGCCGAGCAGGAAGCGGCCCATTTCTTCACCCTGCTGCAGGCTGACCTGGCCTTTGGCGTAGTCCCACTGCCGCAGCGTGCCCGTGCGTGGCGGGTTGACCTGCCCGTGCCACACGGTGGCCATGCTGCCCACGATGGTGGCGCCCACCAGCACCAGCACAAAGGGCCCCTGGGCCGACTCAAAAAAGCACACCACGCGTTCATTGCGCGCGAACAGGCCGGGCACACCTCGTGCCGTGGTCGGGTTCACCGAAAACAGATCGCCCGGCACATGCACCATGCGCGTCAGCTCGCCCGCGCAGGGCATGTGGATGCGGTGGTAGTCGCGCGGGCTCAGGTACAGCGTGGCGAAGTGGCCGTTGTCAAAACGGGCTGCTGCTTCCGCATCGCCGCCCACCAAGGCGGTTGTGGAGTAGGTGTGCCCCTTGGCCTGGAAAATCTGGTCCTTCGCGATGGGGCCAAACTGGCTGATGGCGCCATCCACGGGGCAGATCAGGTCTGCCGCCGCCAGCGGGCGGGCCCCGGGTTTCAACGCACGCGTGAAGAAGTCGTTGAACGATGCGTAGCTGGTGATGTCGGGGTTGGCGGCCTCGGCCATGTTGACGTTGTAGCGGGCCACAAAGCGGCGGATCACCGAGGTGGTCAGTCCGCCCAACTGGGCCGACGCAAATTTGCCAGCCAGGGTGGTCAGTGCCTGCTTGGGCAGGAGGTATTGCGGCAGAACTGCCAGGCGATCGGACACGGGCGAACCCCTCGAAGACGAAAGCGGACGATTCTATCGGCGGGGCGCCATCGGCCGCATTCTCATACCCCGAGGTACTGGTCCAGCAGTTGCGGCTGCGCGTGCAATGCGTCGGAGCTGCCCTCGAACACCACCTGGCCCTTGACCAGGATGATGTTGCGGTCGGTGATCTGCGTGACGTGTTTCCAGTTTTTGTCCACGATGACGCTGCTGATGCCGCTGTCCTTGATCAGGCTGCAGATGCGCCAGATCTCGCGGGCGATCAGCGGGGCCAGGCCTTCGGTGGCCTCGTCGAGGATGAGCACATCCGGGTTGGTCATCAGCGCGCGGCCAATGGTCAGCATCTGCTGCTCGCCCCCGCTGAGCTGCTGGCCGCCGTGGCCGAGGCGCTCCTTCAGGCGCGGGAAGGTCTCCAGCACACGCTCGTAGGTCCAGTCGCGCTGGCCGCGTGTGCCGGCGCGCGCGGCCATCTGCAGGTTCTCGACCACGCTCAGGTTGCCAAAGATGCCACGGCCTTCGGGCACGTAGGCAATGCCCAGGCGAGCGACTTCGTAGGGCGGTTTGCCCGTTACGTCGCGGCCCGCCACGGCCACGCTGCCAGAGCGGGGCTTGACCAGGCCCATCAGGGACTTGAGCAGGGTGCTCTTGCCCATGCCGTTGCGGCCCATGAGGCCGATGGTTTCGCCCTGGCCCACGGTGAAATCAATGCCGTGCAGGATGTGGCTGCTGCCGTAGAAGGTGTGGATGCCCTTGGCATCGATCCATGGAGTGGTCATCTCAGTGGTCCTCTCCGAGGTAGGCCGCCTGCACGGTGGCATCGGCGCGCACCTCGGGCGGTGTGCCATGCGCAATCACCTCGCCGTTGACCATCACCGTGAGACGGTCAGCCAGCGCAAACACGGCATCCATATCGTGCTCCACCAGCATGATGGCGTGGGCGGGCTTGAGGCGCTGCAGCAGGTCCACCATACGCTCGGCCTCGGCCACGCCCATGCCGGCCAGGGGCTCGTCCAGCAGCAACACCTGGGGCTCGGTGGCCAGGGTCATGGCGATCTCCAACTGGCGCTGCTCGCCGTGGCTCATGGCACCGGCAATCGCCATGCGCCGGTCTTTCAAGCCAGAAAGCTCGATAGCGCTTTCCAGGCGGGCGTTGGTAGCTCTGTTTTTGATAGAGTTTGCACGTGTGTCCTGCCACCAGCGCAGCGGGTTCCAGGGCTGCTGCGCATCGCGCGACTGCGCGGCCAGGCGCACGTTTTCATGCACGGTGAGCGGCAGAAAGATGTTGGTCTTTTGGTAACTGCGCCCCAGGCCCTGGCGCGATATGCGCTCGGGTGCCCAGCCGGTCACATCGGTGCTGCCAAGTTGCACTTGGCCCGCGCTCGGTGGAAGGTCGCCCGAGAGCAGGTTGGTCAGTGTGGACTTGCCCGCGCCGTTGGGGCCGATCACGGCATGGATCTGACCACGCCACAGGTCCAACGATACGCCGTTGACAGCGGCCAGGCCTCCGAAGCGTTTGGTGAGCTGGCGGGCCGAGAGCAGGGCGTCAGCCATGGTGTGGATCCTCCTGCGCCTTGGTGGCCCGGCGCTGCCCCAGCATGCCCAGCAACCCGCGCGGTGCTGCCACCACCACCAGCACGATGAAGCTGCCCATCAGCAGTTGCCAGTGTTTGGTGATGTCCTTGAACACATGCAGCAGGTACTCGAACGCGAACGCTCCCACGATGGCTCCCGCAAAATTGCCCATGCCGCCCAGGATGATCATCATGATGGCGTGCGCGCTCATGTGAAAGCCCATCAGCTCAGGGTTTACGTAGCCCGTCTGTGCGCCCCACAGGTAGCCCGCCAGGCCTGCCAGCGCACCCGCCACGGTGAATGCAGTGAGCTTGTAGCCCTGCGTGCCAAAACCCATGGCGCGCATGCGGTGCTCGTTGATGCGGATGCCCGAAAGTGCGCGGCCCAGTGGGCTCCAGAGCAGGCGGCGCAGCAGTGCGTAGACGATGACCACCAGCGCCAGCGTGAAGTAGTAGAAGGTCTTGCGGCCTTCGAGGTCAAAAGGCAGCCAGCCAAAGATGGAGGCATCGGGCCGGAAGTTGATGTACAGCCCGTCCGAGCCGCCCAGCACCTTGTTGTCGAAGAACAGGTAGAACACCATCTGTGCGAACGCCATGGTGACCATGATGAAGTAGATGCCGTGCGTGCGCACCACAAAGAAGCCGATGACCAGCGCCACCAGCCCAGCACCGGCAACGGCCAGCGGCAGCGACCACCAGAGGCTCACTGGCGTATCGGCGGGCGTGAGAAAGGCCAGCGCGTAGCCCGCCACGCCAAAGTATGCGGCATGGCCCAGCGACACCAGGCCGGTCACGCCCTGCAGCAGATCCAAGCTCATCGCAAAGATGGCCATGATCATCATGCGTGTGACCATCTGCACGTAGAAGTCGCTGCCCACCACGGGGAACAGCAGCAGCGCAGCCAGCCCGAGTGCCAGGGCAAACTGCACACTGCGGGGCAGCACTTCGATATGGGCGCGGGGGGTGCTCATAGGGGGGCGCCGGGCTGTGAAGCGTGTATGGCGTGGGAAGAGCGCGAGGTGACAGTGGCAAGCATCGGGGTCATCATTGTTTGAACAGGCCTTCGGGTTTCCACAGCAGCACGGCCGCCATCAGCATGTAGACCAGCATTCCGGCCATCGACGGCAGCAACACCTTGCCAAAGGTGTCCACCAGCCCCACAAGCAGGGCCGAGATCAGGGCGCCACGCACGGAACCTATGCCGCCGATCACCACCACCACAAAACACATGATGAGAACGGACGAGCCCATGTTGGGATAGACGCTGGATACCGGCGCGGCCACCATGCCCGCGACGGCCGCCAGGCCCACGCCCAGCGCAAAGACGATGGCGTGGATCAGCTTGATGTTCACCCCCAGCGATTCGGCCATGTCGCGGTTGAAGGCGCCTGCGCGGATCTTCATGCCCAGCCGCGTTTTGGAGATCAGCAGGTACAGGCCCAGCGCCAGCGCCATGCACACGCCGGAGATGAACAGCCGGTAGACCGGGTAGGAAAGGGTGTCGGTGAGCGGAATGGACCAGTCCAGCATCGCCGGAATCGGGACGCCGTGCACGTCGTCCCCCCAGAGGATGGAGCGCAGTTCCTCAAAGATGTAGATGAGGCCGAAGGTCAGCAGCACCTGGTCCAGGTGGTCGCGGTGGTAGAAGTGGCGAAACAGCAGCCACTCCAGCGCCAGACCGAACAACACGGCCAGCACGGCACCCCCCAGGATGGCCAGCGTGAGGCTGCCAAAGTGGCCCGACAGCGAATAGCCGAGATAAGCCCCCAGCATGTAAAAGCTGCCGTGCGCCAGATTCACCACCCCCATGATTCCGAAAATCAGCGTGAGGCCGGCGGCCAGCATGAACAGCAGCAGCCCGTACTGCACGCTGTTGAGCAACTGGATCAGGAAAGTGGCGAAGTCCATGGTGGGCAAACAGACAGGGGATCAGGTAGCGCGGCGTGTCGCCAGCAAAAGGGTGCCCATCAACGTGAACAGGCCGCCCGAAATGCGGTTGAACCAGCGCATGCGTGCGCCAGAGCGCAAAACGGGTGCCAGCCGTGCTACACCCAGTGCACACAGCGTGAGAACCGTGAATTCAAAAGCCACAAAGGTGCTTGCCAGCACGGCAAACTGCGACGCCCATGCGGCGGTCGGGTCCAGAAACTGGGGGAAGAACGCCGTGAAGAACAGCAGGGCCTTGGGGTTGCTGCCGCCCACGATCAGACCCTGGATGTAGAGCTTGCGCGCGGGCACCACGGCCTTGGTTTGCGTGCCGTTGGCGGGCATCTCGTCAAACACCGTTGTCTGGCTGCGAAACGTCTTGATGCCAAGCCAGATCAGATACGCCGCGCCGGCAGCCTTGAGCACCCAGAAGGCGGTTTCCGATGCCGCCAGCAATGCGCCAAGGCCCAGGGCCGAAAGCAACATGGTGCCCAGCACTGCCGTCACGCTGCCTGCAGCAGCGGCGAGGGCCTTGCGCGGGCCGTGCTGCAGAGAATTGGTCATGCACATGAGCATCGTCGGGCCGGGCGAAAGAACCAGCAGGGCCACTGCGGCAAGGTAGAGCAGGTAGGTACTGAGCGACATAGGATTGGGTGGAAGGCAAGGTGGCCGCAAAGTCCGGGCGCACAGCAGACAGGCCTGCCATGGCGGCAGTCCATCAATGCATTGTGTCAAAGCTGCGGGGCGGACCGGACCCGAAGTCCAGCACGCGCCGTGCCCCGGGCAGTGGGGTGAGCGCGTCAGCCCATGCGGCAGCCGGCACCGCTGTCGGCCAGGGCCTTGGCGGCAATGCCAATCACCTTGTTTTCCTTGTTCTCGACGCGGCGCAGGTAGATGTCCTGCACGGGGTTGTGTGCCTTGCTCATCGTCCACTTGCCGCGCGGGCTGTCGATGGTGGCGCTTTCCATCGCCTTGATGACGGCAGCCTTGGCGGACAGGTCGCCCTTGACGGCGTTGGCGCCCTGCACCAGCAGCAGGCCGGTGTCGTAGCCCTGTACCGCGTACACATCGGGCTGGCTGCGGAAGGCCTTGGCGTATTCCAGGCGGAATTGCTTGTTGCGCGGTGTGTCCAGCGAGTCGCTGTAGTGCATGGTCGTGATGATGCCGTCGGCAGCGGGGCCGGCAGCGTCCAGCACGCCTTCGGTGAGGAAGCCCGAGCCGTACAGCGGAATCTTGTCCTTGAGGCCTGCGGCCGCATAGTCCTTGATGAACTTGGCAGCACCGCCGCCCGCGAAGAAGCAGGCCACGGCGTCGGGCTTGAGGGCGGCGATTTCGGTCAGCAGCGCCTGGAATTCCACGTTGGGGAAAGGCAGGCCCAGTTCCTTCACGATGGTGCCGCCGGCTGCGGTATAGCTTTGCTTGAAGCCTTCGAAGGCTTCGTCCCCTGCCGCGTATTTCCAGGTGATCCACACAGCCTTCTTGTGGCCCTTTTCGACCATGGCTTTGCCCAGGGCCAGCGTTGGCTGGGAATTGCTGAACGAAGTACGGAAAACGTTGGGGGCACACAGTGCGCGCGTGGCGGCATGCACGCCGGCGTTGGGAATCAGGTTGAGAACCCCCGTATCGCGTGCCACCTTCTGAATGCCCATCTGCACACCTGAATGCACGGTGCCAATCAGCACATCCACCTTGTCGCGCTGCACCAGCTTGCTCGCGTTCTCGACACCCTTGCTGGGCTCAGACTCGTCATCCACCTTGAACCATTCGATCTCGCGACCGCCGAGCTTGCCACCCTGCTGGTCTATGGCCAGGCGCACGCCGTTCTCGATGGCGACCCCCAGTTGTGCAAAGGTACCGGTGTAGGGCAGCATGAAGCCCACGCGCACCTTGCCGCTTTGCGCACGCACGATGGAGGGCAGCAACAGCCCTGTAGATGCGGCGCCCACGAGGGCGGCGCTACGGCTGATGACGAGGCGGCGGGTGGTCATTGGACTTGTCTCCTTTGTTTAGGCTTAAAGTAATTTACTGCAAGCATTCGGTGGTGAATACCTATGGGTTACCCGTACCGTTGGGCAAGGGGCTCCCGCATTGCGAGGTGCCCGAGGACTGCAACCGGGCCGGGCGGCAGAGGCCCGCCGATGATGGGTTTACCAAGGGCTGCTTGACGGACATAGAACCAAGTATATGAATTAAAGTGCAGTTTTGTGTTTTTTGTGCAGTATAGATCGTGTGATTTTTGCTGTGGGCAGCTATTTGAGCCTCCGGTATCAGTAGTTTCGAGCATAGGCACGGTTCTGAAAGCCTGACGGGTTGTTTGGCCGCGAGTGCAGTGGCTCTATGGATGGGAGTGCTTCAATGCCCTGCAAAATGGAGGCATGGGTGACGCTGGAGGCCGGTGTTGCCAGCTCTTGAAGGGGGTGCGCCCCGTCTCGCCGGAAGGCGGGCAAACCGCATGTTTCCGATTGCTTCATGCCCATTTCACCACCCCCATATTCATCGTCCACTTCCCAATCCATGCGGGTGCGTCTAGCCCGGTGGTTGCGCCATTTCTGGCCCGCACCGTTAGGTATCGACGGACGCGAAAGGCTTCGCTTCATTGTGGGCGCCGTGATCGGTGTACTGCTGACGGGATTGCTCAGCCGCTGGTGGGCAGGGGGAAGCAGCGCAGGTCCCTGGATGGTGGCATCGCTGGGGGCGAGTGCGGTCCTGGTGTTTGGCATGCCGTCCAGTCCACTGGCCCAGCCCTGGCCGGTCCTGGGAGGAAGCACTTTGTCTGCGCTGGTGGGCGCCGTTTGCTCCGCGTTCATCCCGGACCCGGTACTTGCAGGGGCGGTTGCGGTGGGGTTGGCTATTGCGCTGATGGTGCCCCTGCGTTGCCTGCATCCACCGGGCGGAGCAATGGCGCTGTATGTCGTGCTGACCGCGGGGGACGGGTGGCACCTGGCCGCATTTCCCATCCTGTTCAATGTGATCGTTCTATTGGTCTCGGCCGTGGTCTACAACGGCCTGACAGGGCGCCGGTACCCCCATCCTCAGCGGATGGCGGCCCGAACCGATATTGCTCAGGGCGCTTTTACCGCCTCGGATGTGGATGCAGCGTTGGCGCACTACAACCAGGTGCTGGACGTGAGCCGTGCCGATCTGGAAGGGCTGTTGCACTTGGCGGGCCGTGCAGCCTTCCAGCGGACGCTGGGGGAGGTTCGCTGTTCGGACATCATGTCCAGGCCACCGTTTGCGGTGGAGGCGGGGGTTTCCCTTAAAGACGCCTGGGCGTTGATGCGTGCCCAGCAGATCAAGGCGCTGCCCGTGGTGGATGCTCAACGCCTGGTGGTAGGTATCGTGACGGTGGCGGACTTCATGCGGCTGGCCAACCTGGATATGCATGAAGGTTTGGGGCAGCGTTTGCGGACGCTGGTCATGGGGCGTACGGGGCAGCCCCAGAATGTGGGCGAAATCATGTCGCACCCGGTCCAGGTGGCCCACGTGGGGCAGCACGCCATGGATCTCGTCCCTCTGTTTTCCCAGGGCGGGCACCACCACATTCCCATTGTGGAGAGCGAGGGCCGTTTGGTAGGGGTGATCACACAGACGGACCTTGTGCGGACGTTGGCAGCAGCTGTGCAAGGGCGCGATGAGGGAGGCTCTGTGGGTCCCACCTCGGTGCGCGGGCGTGCGCCGACCGAAGAGCAAGCTGCCCCATAGGCAAGACACGGTACATCGCGGTACAATTGACAGGCTTTGCACAGTGCTTATGCCTGTCCATTGAAGCCGTCTCCCCCGGCCCTCTGCCTGATCTGCGCCCCGGGTGCAGCGACTCCCACCGCCCGCAATGCACCGTGTGTCGAGCACCGACCACGCCGTAGCTGCCGTGGTGGATGCACAAGCGTCAGGTGCCGATCACAGAATATTTGTTTTGAAAAGATAGAACATGGCCAAAGAAGAACTCATTGAAATGCAAGGCTCCGTGACGGAAGTCCTTCCCGACTCGCGCTTTCGCGTGACGCTGGACAACGGTCACCAACTGATCGCCTACACGGGCGGCAAGATGCGCAAGCACCACATCCGCATTCTGGCGGGTGACAAGGTGTCGCTGGAAATGTCGCCCTACGATTTGTCCAAAGGACGCATCACGTTCCGCCATCTGGCCGGTCGCGGTCCCGGCCCTTCGGGCAATCGTTGATATTCGGCCCCGGGGAGACACGGACTGGCGCTTGCTTGTTCCGGCTCTTGGGGCAAACGGTTTCTTGTGTTCCTTCATCTGCGCACTGTTTCTCCCAGAGGCGGTGCTTTCCCGGTTCAGGTCTTCGCACCGTGCTTTTAAAAAAATCACAAAAAGCACGCATTGAACCAAAAACAGGGAAATTGCCGGGTTAGAATACGAGCTGTCGGAGCGTAGCGCAGCCTGGTAGCGCATCTGCTTTGGGAGCAGAGGGTCGCGAGTTCGAATCCCGCCGCTCCGACCAATGTTTGAAGGCCTTGCAGCACATGCTGCAAGGCCTTTTTTCTTGCCCGCATTCTTTTTGCTTGTTGGCGTGTATGGTTCGACCCGCGTGGCAAGACGGAGTTGGATTTGCGTACCATCGGGCCCATAGGGCGGGCAAGTGTCCGCACCGACACCTTCCGCTGGTATTGCCATGAACCGTGCGCTTCCCTTGCCGCTTGCCCCGTTCTCCTCGCTCCAGCCGTCACCACGTTATGACAGCGTAGATGCATTGCGCGGCCTGGCAATGGTGTGGATGACGGTCTTCCACTTTTGCTTTGACCTGAGCCATCTGGGCTTCTGGCCGCAGAATTTCCGCGCCGACCCATTCTGGACCTCGCAGCGGACGGTGATTGTGAGCTTGTTCCTGTTCTGCGCCGGGCTGGGGCAGGCCATTGCGCTGCACCAGGGACAGGGGTGGGCTCGGTTTGGTCGGCGGTGGTTGCAGATCGCTGGCTGCGCGCTGCTGGTGTCTGCGGGGTCGTTCGTGATGTTTCCCCACAGCTTCATCCATTTTGGCGTGCTGCACGGTATGGCTGTAATGCTGTTCATTGCCCGGTGTACCGCAGGGTGGGGGCGGTGGTTGTGGCTTGCCGGGTTGGTGGCTGTGGCGTCGCCATCGGTAGCGCACCAGCTTTTGGCGGGGGCCTGGGCTGAAGCTGCGCCCTGGTTCAATGGGCGCGCGCTCAACTGGATGGGTCTGGTGTCGCGCAAGCCTTTTACCGAAGACTACGTACCCGTGCTGCCGTGGTTGGGGGTGTTGTGGTGGGGGCTGGCTGCCGGCCAATGGGCCATGGCTGCGGGTCGGGGCCACTGGCTGGGGTGGCGGCTTCCCCAAGGCTTGCAGCCGCTGGCACTGCTGGGGCGGTGGAGCCTGAGCTACTACATGGTGCACCAGCCGGTCATGATTGGGCTGCTGATGGCGGTAGCCTGGATATCGAGGGGTTAGTGGGCCGGGGACCGCTTTGGGGTCTGCAACCATAGGCCCCGCTGCCGCTCCGGTCACCGTGGGGCGCTTTCCACCCGCCCATAAAAAAACGCGGCCTGGGCCGCGTTTTTTGAGTGCATTGCCAAAGCAGATGCGCAGTTGCCTTGCCAGTTACTCGACCTTCGCCTTGGCGCGCAGGTCTTCCTGGAACTTGGCCAGCTTTTGCTGTTGCAGTTGCTGGGCCACCTGGGGCTTCACTTCTTCCAGCTTGGGCAGTTCTGCCTGGCGCACGTCGTCCAGGCGGATAACGTGCCAGCCGAACTGGCTCTTCACGGGAGCGTCGGTCATCTTGCCCTTTTGGAGCTTGACCAGGGCTTCCGTAAATTCGCTCACGTAGCTCGAAGGATTGGCCCAATCCAGGTCGCCACCCTTGGCGCCAGAACCTGGGTCCTTGGACTGCTTCTTGGCGATGTCTTCAAACTTGGCGCCCTTCTTGATGGAGGCGATGATGGCCTTGGCATCCGCTTCCTTTTCCACCAGGATGTGGCTGGCCTTGTATTCCTTGCCGCTGTTGGCTGCCACGAACTTGTCGTACTCGGCCTGGATCTCGGCGTCGGTCACGGGGTTCTTTTTCTGGTAGTCGGCGAACAGTTCGCGGATCAGGATGGTCTGGCGGGCCAGATCCATTTGTGCCTTGTAGTCTGCCGAGCCTTCCAGGCCGCGCTTTTGCGCTTCCTGCATGAAGATTTCGCGGGTGATGACTTCTTCCTTGATCTGGCCTTCGATGTCAGGCGTTACAGGACGGCCCGAGCGTTCCACCTGCTGCTTGAGGGCTTCAACGCGCTCTTTTGGCACGGCCTTGCCATTGACGATGGCGACATTCTGGGCGGAAACGGGCAGGGCCAACGTGCCCAGCACGGCAGCGGCCACGAGGCCGGACAGGAGCTGTTTCTTCATGCGGAATCCAAAAAATGAGAGGTTGTTTGCCAGCTGAGTTCCGGCAACAGAGGATATGGGGGCCGGTTCAGAGAACTTCAATGGCGAGGGCGTGAACGCCTTGGTCAATAAATTCTTGCAGCGCATCATACACAAGGCGATGCTGCGCGACGCGGGGCTTGCCTGTAAACAAAGGTGAC
The DNA here is from genome assembly GCF_057808995.1 of Acidovorax sp. FG60. Lineage (NCBI taxonomy): Bacteria > Pseudomonadati > Pseudomonadota > Betaproteobacteria > Burkholderiales > Comamonadaceae > Acidovorax > Acidovorax sp. FG60. The sequence continues at coordinate 338,493 of NZ_JBMDJC010000002.1, read as the reverse complement.
GAAATGCGCACCCGAAAATGGGTGCCAAAGCCGGTGCCGTTGGCGCCCGCATGCCCTGCATGGGCGGCACTTTCATCAAGCACTTCCAGGGCGGTGGGCGCAAGACGGTCCGCCAGGGTCAGGTGCATTTGTTGAGCGAGGGAGGTCATGGCAGGTTGTCCTTCAGGCAGCAGGCTCGTCGCCTTCGTCGCCCTTGATGTGGGGCGCCACATAGATGCCCTGGCCCACCAGGAAGACCAGCGGGAAGGCGTAGCCCCAGAGCTTGAAATCCACCCAGGCCTCGGTGCTGAAGTTGACGACGACATACGCGTTGATGGCCGACATGAAGGCGCAGTACACGATCCAGGCGACGTTCAGCCGGTGCCACACGCCCTCCGGCAGCGTCAGCTGGCTGCCCAGCAGCATCTTGAGGAAGTTCTTCTTCATGGCCCACACCGCCACCGCGAGGGCGATGGACATGGCGCCGTAGAGCACCGTGGGCTTCCACTTGATGAAGCGGTCGTCCTGCAGCACCAGCGTGAGCGTGCCGAACAGCAGGATCAGCACCAGGGTGACCTTGTGCATGGTCTGCAGGCGCCGGTCGATGGCGTAGATCAGCGCCATTTGAGCGACCGTGGCACCCATCAGCACCGCAGTGCCCACATAGATGCCATAGAACTTGTAGGCCCCGAAGAACAGCAGGATGGGGAAGAAGTCGATCAGAATTTTCATGGGGTCAGGGGGCGGGTCTCGGGGCTCAGTCCTTGCCGGATTCGAAATCCAGCGAGGCCGAGTTCATGCAGTAGCGCAGGCCGGTGGGGGTGGGGCCATCTTCAAAGACATGGCCCAGGTGGGCCCCGCATTGTGCACACACGGTCTCCGTGCGGACCATGCCATGGCTGCGGTCCACGATCTCGGTGATGGCGCCGGGGATGGCTTGCGAGAAGCTGGGCCAGCCGCAGCCGGCGTCGAACTTGGTGACGGAATCGAACAGTTTCGCACCGCAGCAGATGCAGTGGTAGCTGCCATCGGCCCAATGGGCTTCGTATTTGCCGGTGAATGGCCGCTCGGTGGCGGCGTGGCGCGTCACCTGCAACGCGACGGGCTCGGCGCCCTTGTCCTTGAGGATGGCTTGCCATTCGGCATCGGATTTCTGAACGGGGTAGGTCATGATGAACAGCTGATCTCGATGGAAGAGGCCCAGTCGGGCGGGAAGGCTGCGTAGGCGTCGTGCCCGGGGTGCTCGTCAAAGGGGTGCTCCAGCAGCCGCTGCAGGGTTTGGAGTTCGCTGAAGTCGCCAAGTTTCGCGGCGCGGATGGCCTGCTCGCCCAGGTGGTTGCGCAAAACGAACTTGGGATTGTTTTTTAGCATCAAATTGGCCGCCAGCGCTTGATTATCAAGCGCTAATAGCTCTGAATATGATAGCAACCAGCCGTCAAAGGTGGTTCGGTCGGCGAACAGGTCGCGCACCGGCTCAAAATCGTTCTGCTGCACCGCGTGCGACAGGCGGCGCCAGAAGATGGTGTAGTCCACGGCGTTCTGGGCCAGCAGCACCAAGATGCCGTCGATCAGTTCTGCATCTTTCTCGCGTGCCTGGGCCAGCCCCAGTTTGCTGCGCATGCGGGCCATGAACGCTTCCGGGAAGACGGTTTTGTAGGACTCCAGGGCACCTTTTGCCAGCTCCGGGTCGCCGATCAGCGGCAACAAGGCCTGCGCCAGGCAGAACAGGTTCCAGTACGCCACATTGGGCTGGCGGTTGTAGGCATAGCGGCCCTGGTTGTCGCTGTGGTTGCACACATGGCCGGGCACAAAGGCGTCCAGAAACTGGAAAGGACCGTAGTCAATGGTCAGCCCCAGGATGCTCATGTTGTCGGTGTTCATCACCCCATGGCAAAAGCCCACTGCCTGCCACTGTGCCATCAGGTGTGCGGTGCGTTCGCTCACGGCCTGTAGTAGGGCGGCATACGCGTTGCCGCCGAAGTCGTGGGTGTCCCGGCATTTGGGGTAGTAGCGGTCGATAACGTAGTCGGCCAGGGTCTGGAGCTGTGCTTGCAGGTCGTTGGCTGCAAAGTGCTCGAAATGGCCAAAACGCACAAAGCTGGGGGCCACCCGCGTCACTACGGAGGCCGTCTCAACCTCTTCACGGCGAACGGGTGCGGGCGAACCGGTGATGCACAGTGCGCGCGATGTCGGAATGCCCAGGCCATGCATGGCCTCGCTGCACAGGAATTCACGGATGCTGGAGCGCAGCACAGCGCGCCCGTCGCCCATGCGGGAGTAGGGGGTGCGGCCAGCGCCCTTGAGCTGGATTTCCAGGCCCGCCGCAGTTTCTCCCAGCAAGATGGCGCGGCCATCACCCAGTTGGCCGGCCCACACGCCGAACTGGTGGCCGCTGTAGACGCTGGCCAGGGGCCGAGAGCCTGCAAGCAGCGTATTGCCGGTGAAGGCTTGCAGGGCTTCGTCCCGCTGCAGCCAGTCAGCGTCCAGGCCGATCAGCTGTGCAACGGCAGTGCTGGTGCCCACCCAGTGGGGGGCGGGCAGCGGAGTGGGGCGCAGTTCGGTGAAAAAGTCCGGTCCCAGGGCGGTAAATCCGTGCTTCCAGGCCAGGCCGATATCGGCGGTGGGGGTCACGCTTTCGGCGGGCAGGTTCATGGGTGGATTGTCTCGCACCCCGGATGCCCCGGCGCTTGCAGGGCCTTGACCACGGCCCGGCCTATGCGGCCTGGGTAGAGCCTTGGCCTTCGGCCTCGGGGTACAGCACCTGCGCGCGGTACTGGCCCGGCGGGAGGCCAAACCAGCGCTTGCAGGCCCGAAACAGGTTGCTCTGGTCGGCAAAGCCCAGCAGGTCGGCCACCTCGGCCAGGCTTCGACGCTCGTCGCTGAGGTACTGGCGTGCCAGTTCACAGCGGGTGTCGTCCAGCAACTGCTGGTAACTGACGGATTCGGCCTGCAGGCGCCGCTGCAGCGTGCGGTCCGTCAGGTGCAGGCGCGCGGCCACGTCTTCGCGGCGGGGTTCGCCCCGGTGCAGGATGCGGGCTACCTCGGTGCGCACGCGTGTGCTGGTGAGAGACTGGCCCAGGTGGTCCAGTTCGGTCTCTACCAGCCGCTCGTGCAGGGCCCACAGGCTGGGGTTGTGTGTGGGGATGTCGGCCCGCAGATCGGCCTCGGCCAGCAAAAACCGGTTGGCTGCCTGCCCGAAGCGGGGCAGCATGCCAAACGCCACATGGTAGGGCGCCTCACCGGCGGCGGCGGGTTGTGGCGTGGTCAGCTCCACAGCCAGAGGGCGAAGCTCCCGGCGTGTGAGCCAGCAGCACAGCGTGAACAGTGTGAGCAGGGCGTATTCGACACGCTGGCGCGGAATGGGGCGGGTGGCGCCGATGTGCGCGATGGAGATCCAGTAGCCGCGTGCATCGTGGTCCAGCGCGAAGGTGGTGCAGTCCGAGATCACCGCCATATGGCGCGTGAGGTGCTGAAAACCCATCAGCAGGTTGGGGCCGGACGCCAGCGCGTAGCCCACCACATCCACATTGCCGTAGCGCGCCGTGAGCTGCGGGCACAGCCCCAGCGCCACCTTGCCCGAACGTGCCACCGCCAGCTCCCACAGGCGGCTGATCTTGTCCACGTCCACACGGGTTTGTGGCAGTTGCAGCGCCGCCAGATCGATGCCCGCTTCGGCGCATAACTCGGCAGCAGGCAAGCCTTCGGCGGCCATCATGTCGGTGATGCCGCGCACCCAGGCGGCAGAGCTTGTGCGGGGAGTCATGGGGTGGCGAATGGAAGAAATGGCGGATCAGGGTTTACGCGCGGTGGTGGCCTGAAGTCAGTGTTTTGGCAAGGTTGCGATAGTAGCCAAACGCCACCCGGTTCCCACAATCGCCTCCGAGGTTGTGCCCTGCCCGTAGTGTGACTGCAGACAGAGGCCCGACCCATTCCTGAAAACCCCCAAGGAGACAAGACATGGTCGATTCGCGCTGGCGTTTGCAATGGTTGGGAGCGGTGTTTTCGGCCGCAGCAATGGTGGGCTGCGGCGGTGGTTCCGGCTCTGCGCCCCAGGTGCGCGAGACGGTGTACGGCACCTTGCGCGGTGTGGACGACAGTGCGGTGACCGGCACCTACGCGTGGAAAGGTGTTCCTTTTGCCAAGCCACCCGTGGGCGAGCTGCGCTGGCAACCGCCCGCAGCCCCAGCCGCCTGGTCCGGAGAGCGTGACGCCACACGTTTTGGCAGTGCCTGCCTGCAAATGGGCCGCATCTACGGCCCCGGTGCCAACAACCGGTTTGACAACACGATTGGCGAGACCCTGGGCACGCCGGTAGGCAGCGAGGACTGCCTGACCCTCAATATCTGGCGCCCAGCCACCTCGCAAGACAAGCTGCCTGTGCTGCTGTTTCTCCATGGCGGCAGTGGCATCTCGGGCTATACGGCAGATCCCGTCTACGACGGCGCTGCGCTGGCACGGTCTGCCAACGCCGTGGTGGTCACGGCCAACTACCGGCTCGACGTTCTGGGCTACTTCCAGATGCCGCCACTGCACACCGGAGCGCAGCCCTACACCGGCAACTACGCGCTGCTCGACAACGTGCAGGCACTTCGCTTCATCCAGAACAATATTGCCAGCTTTGGCGGCAATGCTGGCAATGTCACGCTGATGGGGCAGTCCGCGGGCGCCATCAACGCGCTGGCGCTGCTGGTCGCGCCCCAGGCCGCGGGGTTGTTCCACAAGCTCGTACCGGTCAGTGGCGGAATTTCGCTGGCGACGAACCTGCCGCCCGGTTCGATTCCCACGCTCAACCCGGCCTCCCGGTACACCGCGCAGGCGGGCTTGCTGCTGGCGCATCTGGCGCTGGCCGATGGCCTGGCGCCTGCGCTTGCTGATGCACAGGCGCTCGTTGCGGGATGGACCCCTGCGCAGATAGCCAGCTACCTGCGTGGCAAGGACGCGCGGGCAGTGCTGCAGACGGTGCTCAAGAACGGTCTCACGGGCGCGGGCCCCATCCCTGATGGCGTGGTGGTGCCCACAGACCCGATCGCCGAAATGGGCGCTGGCCGCTATCACAAGGTGCCCGTGCTGTCTGGCTACACGGGCGAGGAGGGCAAGCTGTTTGCGCCTTTCCTTGCGCTGCTGGGCGGCAAGCCGGGCATGAAGATCTCCGACGCCGAGCGCTTTGTGATGATGCAGAACTTCAACCCCGATGCTCCTACCACGCTCACGGCTGGCGACATCCTGGATGCCTCTTACCTGCCGGTCACGGCGCCCGGCACGGGCTACAACGCGCGCACCCGCCTGCTGGGCAGTGTGTTCATCGATCCGAGCCGCGACAACCTGCTCAATACCCTGCGCAGTCAGCAATCCACGGTATGGAGCTACCAGTTCAACTGGGCCCAGCAGCCCGCGCCCTGGAACGATGTGTACGGCGCGGCGCATGCGTTTGACCTGCCGTTCCTGTTCGGCAACTTTGGACCTTCGGTCTTTGCCAAGGCCACCAACAGCACGGCCAATCAGCCCGGCCGACTGGCGCTGTCGCGCGCGATGATGGACACCATGCGTGCCTTTGTGCACACGGGCAACCCGAACAACGCAACGGTCAACCAAAACTGGACGCCGTGGCCCAGTCGTCTCGTGTTCGACGCCGACCAGAAGGCCGTGCGCCTGAGCGTGCAGTGAGAGGGATGAGGGTGAACGTGTTTGTGCACTCTGCGGTGCGTCAGCGTGCCGCAGTGGCGGCGAGGTACGCGTTCAGCGCCTCGTCGTCCACGATAGCCACACGGCCGAAGTCCAGCGACACGATGCCCCGGCCTTCCAGCACACGCAGTACCTTGTTCACCGTCTGGCGTGACAGGCCCACCAGTTGGCCGAGCTCTTCCTGCGTGAGGTTCAACCGCCGTGTGCTGCGCCAGAACAGGCGGCTCAGGTACAGCGCCACGCGGTGTTCGGGGGATTGCGTGCGCCCGGCCTCGATGATCGTCATGGCCTGGCCTAGGCGCATGTTCAGGTGCTGCACCAGAAACTGGTTGAAGCCCAGGCTGGTCTCGCGCAGCGTGACAAACAGTGGCAGAGGCAGGCACAGCAGCGTGGTGGGCCGCAACGCCACCACGTGGTACCGGCGGGGCTCGGGTTTCATGGCTGAGCCTTCGCCAAACCACTCGCCATCGGGTACTCCGATGAACGCAGAGGCGCGGCCCTGGCTGGCGGGGCTTTGCAGCATCACCAAGCCTGACAACACTGCATGCCAGCCTTGCACCGCGCTGCCGGCCGGCATCATGACTGTGCCCTTGTCGGCGTGCTGCACGGACACCTCGTCGCGCAGCCTCTCCTGCAAGGCCACGGGGACACCTGCAAACCAGGGCTGGGCTTCGATGAATCGCTGTGCGGACGGCGCGGAGCTGAGCATGGGCGTGATTGTCGTTGTTCGGGGGCCGTACGTTCAGGGTATTCCCTTGCCCTTTGTCAACGGGACGACAGGTGTTGGCAGGCACGCTGGACACGCGCACACTGAACCCCTGTTGGGGGTGTCGGTCTGGCGGGGCCGCTTGCCTGGGCGACACCGCCATGAGAACCCCCGCGCTACGATGATCGTTCCCTTCACTACAACATCCAAGGAGCACACATGCTGGGCCTGATGCAGAGCCAACCGTTGCTGATTTCGTCGCTGATCGAGTTCGCCGAGCGCCACCATGGCGACGCCGAAATCGTGTCCCGCCGGGTCGAGGGCGACATCCATCGCTACACCTACCGCGACCTGGCTGTCCGCGCACGCCGCCTGGCCAATGCGCTGGATGAAATGAAGCTGCAGTTCAGCGACCGCGTAGCCACGCTGGCCTGGAACGGCTACCGCCATATGGAGATGTACTTTGGTGTGAGCGGCTCGGGCCGTGTGCTGCACACCGTGAACCCGCGCCTGCACCCCGACCAGATTGCGTGGATCATGAACCATGCCGAAGACCAGGTGCTGTGTTTTGATGTGACCTTTCTGCCCCTCGTGCAGGCCGTGCATGCCAGGTGCCCCACGGTGAAGAAGTGGGTGGCGCTGTGTGATGCCGACAAGCTGCCTGCGGATTCAGGCATCCCTGGCCTCACCAGTTACGAAGCCTGGATCGGTGCGCAGTCGCCCGACTACGCCTGGCCCGAGTTTGACGAGAACTCCGCGTCGAGCATGTGCTACACGAGCGGCACCACAGGTAACCCCAAGGCCGCGCTGTACAGCCACCGTTCGACCACGCTGCATGCCTATGCGGCAGCGCTGCCTGATGTGATGTGCCTTTCCGCACGCGACTCCGTGCTGCCGGTGGTGCCCATGTTCCACGTCAATGCCTGGGGCATTCCTTACTCGGCGGCACTCACGGGTTGCAAGCTGGTGTTCCCTGGTCCCGCCATGGATGGCAAGTCGATTTACGAACTGATCGAAGGCGAGAAGGTCACCTACGCAGCTGGCGTGCCCACCGTGTGGCAGATGATGCTGGGCCACATGAAGCCCGCGGGTCTGAAGTTCTCCACGCTGCGCCGCACTGTCATCGGTGGCTCGGCCTGCCCGCCCGCCATGATCCATGCCTTCAAGGAAGACTATGGCGTGGAGGTGCTGCACGCCTGGGGCATGACCGAGATGAGCCCGCTGGGCACGCTGTGCACCTTGAAGAACAAGCACCTGGCCATGTCCAAGGATGACCAGATGAAGATCCTGCAAAAGCAGGGCCGCGCGATCTACGGTGTGGACATGAAGATCGTAGGCGGCGACGGCAGCGAGTTGCCTTGGGATGGCAAGACCTATGGGGATTTGCTGGTCAAGGGGCCGTGGATCGTCGGCAGCTATTTCAAGGGCGAGGGCGGCAATCCACTCGTCAAAGACGCGCAGGGCCGGGGCTGGTTCCCCACAGGCGATGTGGCCACCATCGACGCTGACGGCTTCATGCAGATCACCGACCGCAGCAAGGATGTGATCAAGTCCGGTGGCGAGTGGATCAGTTCCATCGACATCGAGAACATTGCGATGGCCCACCCCGCAATTGCCATGGCTGCCTGTGTGGGTATGCCCCACCCCAAGTGGGACGAGCGCCCCATCGTGGCCGTGGTCAAGCGGCCGGGCACCGAGGTGACGCGCGAAGAGCTGCTGGCCTTCTACGAAGGCAAGACGGCCAAGTGGCAGATCCCCGATGACGTGGTGTTCGTCGATGCCATTCCATTGGGCGCCACCGGCAAGATGCTCAAAACCAAGCTGCGTGAGCAGCTCAAGGATTACAAGCTTCCAGGCCAGTGATCAGGGTGGGGCAGTGCACATGCGCGCATCGCTTGCGAACGCCATTTTTTTGCATTGCCCCAGGCTGGTGCGCGCTCGGGGGAGTGCTGTGCCAGTCACGTGTGCGACGCTGGTAGGGGCAATCCCTGAGCATCGCTTTGTTGCAACGCGGTACGCTGCGTTGTGTCGATTTACAAGGAGACAAAAGCATGAAGTTCGCTATTAAGGCTGTAGCAGCCTCGGTAATCTTGGCAAGCGCTGGCGGGGCCTTCGCTCAAAAGGGCGAGACGGTGAAAATCGCCTGGCTCGACCCCCTGTCTGGCCTGATGGCGGCAGTGGGAACGAACCAGCTCAAGAGCTTCCAGTTCATCGCAGAAGAGTTCAACAAGAAGAACCCGGCAGGCGTCAAATTCGAAATCATCGGCATCGACAACAAACTCAGTCCCCAGGAAACCACCAGCGCCCTGCGCTCGGCCATGGACCAGGGTGCGCGCTACGTGGTGCAGGGCAACGGCTCCGGCCCCGCACTGGCGATCATGGATGCGCTGGAAAAGCACAACGCGCGCAACCCTGGCAAGGAAGTCCTGTTCCTGAACTACGCTGCCGTGGACCCAGACCTCACCAACAGCAAGTGCAGCTACTGGCACTTCCGCTTGGACGCTGACACCTCCATGAAGATGGAAGCCCTGACCACGTACATGAAGGACATGCCCGAGGTCAAGAAGGTCTACCTGATCAACCAGAACTACTCGCACGGCCACCAGGTCTCCAAGTTCGCCAAGGAAATGATGCAGCGCAAGCGCCCTGACGTGCAGTTCGTCGGCGACGATCTGCACCCGCTGGCTCAGGTGCGTGATTTCTCTCCCTACATTGCCAAGATCAAGCAGTCGGGCGCCGACAGCGTGATCACCGGCAACTGGGGTTCTGATCTGGCGCTGCTGATCAAAGCCGCTAACGACGCGGGCCTGAACAACGTCAACTTCTACACCTACTACGGCTCGGTCACTGGCAGCCCCACCGCTATGGGCTCGGCCGCAGCAGGGCGCGTCTACATGGTGGCCTATGCCCACATGAACCTGCCCGGGCCGCTGAACCAGATCGTGGTGGACTACAAGAAGAAGTTCAACGACGACATGTACACGGGCGCGGTTTACCACGCGTTCACGATGCTGTCCGAAGGTTTTACCAAGGCCAAGTCGACCGATCCGGTCAAGGTGGCTGCTGCGTTCGAGGGCATGAAGTTCAAGAGCTTCAATGGCGAAGTCGAGATGCGCAAGACCGATCACCAACTGCAGCAGGGCCTGTTCATCTCCAAGTGGGAGAAGGCTGGCGGCAAGTTCCCGATCGACTCTGAAAACACGGGTTACACCTTTGTGCCTGTGAAGTACTACGAGCCCTATGTGGCGAGCACGCCCACGTCGTGCCAGATGAAGCGCCCGTAAGCCTTGCGCAATCGCTTCGAGGCCCGACCACTCGGGCCTTTTTTTTACCCCTGCAGTGAAAAATTCCAATGAATCCTGAGTTTTTCGTGATCTCTTTGCTGAACGGCGTGAGCTACGGGCTCCTGCTGTTCATGCTGAGTTCCGGCCTCACGCTGATCTTCAGCATGATGGGCGTACTCAACTTTGCACACACCAGCTTCTACATGCTGGGTGCCTACTTCGCGTTCACCATCTCTGGGGTGGTGGGCTTCTGGCCAGCGCTGGTGCTGGCACCCCTCGTCGTGTTTGCGCTGGGGGCCGCGTTCGAGCGCTACTGCCTGCGCCGGGTGCACAAGTTCGGCCACGTGCCTGAACTGCTGGTCACGTTCGGCCTGTCTTACCTCATTCTGGAAGTGGTGCAACTGGTCTGGGGCCGTTCCACCGTGCCTTATGGCCTGCCCGAGCAATTGCAGGGTCCGTTGTTTTCGCTCTATGGCACGCAATTTCCCAAGTCGCGCTCGTTTGTGATGCTCGTGGCCCTGCTGATGCTGGTGTCGGTGTGGCTGCTGCTCACACGCACGCGCATCGGTCTCGTCATCCAGGCCGCCCTCAAGTACCCCGAGATGGTCGAGGCGTTGGGCCACAACGTGCCGCGCGTCTTCATGCTGGTGTTTGGCGGTGGTGCCGCGCTGGCCGGCCTGGCGGGGGTGATCGGTGGCAACACCTATGTCACCGAGCCCGCGATGGCGGCCTCAGTGGGTTCCATCATCTTTGTCGTGGTGGTGGTGGGTGGCATGGGCTCGCTGGCAGGTGCCTTCCTGGCATCGCTGCTCATCGGTCTGGTGCAGACCTTTGCCGTGGCGCTGGACTACTCTCTGATCCATGTCTTCAAGGCCGTGGGCGTGGCGGTGACTGACCAAACCTTCGGCTACCCCCTGCTCAAGCTCACGATTTCCCAGGTCGCGCCCATCTTGCCTTACCTGTTCCTCGTGCTGATCCTGATCTTCCGCCCCAAGGGCTTGCTGGGCACGCGGGAGGACTGATGCCATGAATTCCACTACAACCACTACTGTCGCTTCCAGCGCCACGTCGCACTACCGGTTCAAGCCCTGGAACGTCGGGCGCCTCATCATCTGGACGTTGTTCGCGGTCATGCTCATCGTGGCGCCCATGCTGTTTCGCAGCAGCCTGGCGCTGACCATGCTCTCGCAGATCGGCTACCTGATCATCATCTGCCTGTCCTACAACATCCTGCTGGGGCAGGGCGGCATGCTGAGCTTTGGCCATGCGGTCTACACGGGCCTGGGTTCGTTCATCGCCATTCATGCAATGAACATGGCCACCAAGGGCTCTGTGCACATTCCGCTGGTTTTCATCCCACTGGTGGGCGGCCTGGCAGGGGCATTCTTTGCCATCCTGCTCGGTTTTGTCACTACCAAGAAGTCAGGCACCACCTTCGCCATGATCACGCTGGGTATTGGCGAACTGGTGGCCTCCATGGCGCTGATGTTCCCCGAATTCTTCGGCGGAGAAGGCGGCATCACCACGGACCGGGTGTATGGCAAAGCCTTCTTTGGCATCAGTTTCGGGCCTGCGATTCAGGTGTACTACCTGATTGCAGCGTACTGTTTTGTCTGCACTGCCGCCATGTTTGCATTCACCGGCACGCCACTGGGCCGCATCCTGAACGCTGTGCGCGACAACCCCGAGCGCGTCGAGTTCATCGGCTACAACACCCAGCGTGTGCGCTACTTCGCGTTCATCATCGCGGGCTTTTTTGCTGGCATCGGGGGTGGGCTGGCCACCATCAACTTCGAGATCATCACGGGAGCTGACAGCCTGAGCGTGATTCGCTCCGGTGGCTACCTGCTGTTCACCTTCCTCGGCGGGGCCACGTTCTTCTTCGGCCCCATCATCGGCGCGGTGCTGTTGGTGCTGGCGTCGGTGTTGCTGTCCGAACTGTCCAAAGCCTGGTTGTTGTACCTGGGCCTGGTGTTCCTGTTCATGGTGATGTATGCGCCCGGAGGCATTGCCAGCCTGATCATGATGAACCTGCGGCTGGCCAAGTACGGCAAGCTGCGTCAGCTCTGGAGTTCTTACCTGGCGCTGGGCGGCACGGCGCTGGTGGGGGTGATGGGCGCAGCCTGCATGATCGAAATGACCTACCACCTGCAGCTCAACGCGGCCCTGGGGCCAGAACTGACGTTCCTGGGGGCCACGCTCAATGCCGCGGGCTTTACGAGCTGGTTTGGCGCCATTTTCGTGATGGTCACGGGCTTTGGACTTTTTGAACTCTGCCGCCGCCAGTTCCTGCGGCAGTGGAGCACGATCCAGGAAGAGATCGAACATGAAATCAAGCGTGGGGAGGCGCTGTAAACATGGCAGCTGACAACCCAACCAACACCACCTATGCCCTGGAACTGCGCGACCTGCGCAAGAGCTTTGGCAAGACGGAAATTATCCGTGGCGTGAACCTGTCCGTGGCCTCGGGCGAACGCGTGGCCATCATCGGCCCCAATGGCGCGGGCAAGTCCACGCTGTTCAACCTCATCAGTGGGCGTTTTGCGCCCACAAGCGGGGATGTGATCCTCAATGGCCAGCGCATCAACGGGCTGGCACCGTATGAGATCAACCGCAAGGGTCTGTCGCGCAGCTTCCAGATCACGAACATCTTTCCCAAGCTCTCGGTGTTCGAGAATCTGCGCTGCGGTGTGCTCTGGAGCATGGGCTACAAGTACACGTTCCTGCGTTTCCTGTCGAACCTGCACGATGCCAATGAGCGCGCCAAGCAGCTCATGGAAATGATCAAGCTCGACAAGAAGCGCGACACGCTGGCGATGAACCTCACCTATGCCGAGCAGCGCGCCCTGGAGATCGGCATCACCATCGCGGGTGGTGCCAACGTGATCCTGCTCGACGAGCCCACGGCCGGCATGAGCAAGACCGAGACCACGCGCTTCATCCACCTCATCAAGGAAGTGACCGAAGGCCGCACGCTGCTGACGGTGGAGCATGACATGGGCGTGGTCTTTGGCCTGGCGGACAAGATTGCTGTGGTGGTCTATGGCGAGGTCATTGCCTATGACACGCCCGACAAGGTGCGCGCCAACCAGCGCGTGCAGGAGGCCTATCTGGGCTCTGTCGTTGCGGACGAGCAAGGGGCGGGACATTGACATGCTGAAAATCGAAAATCTCCACGCCTATTACGGCAAGAGCCATGTGCTGCATGGCGTGACCTTCGACGTACAACCCGGTGAAATCGTGGCCCTGCTGGGGCGTAACGGCTCGGGCCGTTCCACCACCGCCAAGGCCATCATGGGCCTGGTGGACTGGGAGGGCACGCTGAACTGGAAGGGGCAGGACCTCAACGGCAAGAAGGCTTACGAGATCGCCCACCTGGGGGTGGGCTACGTGCCCGAAAGCCGCGATGTGTTCCCCAACCTCACCGTGCACCAGAACTTGCTGCTGGGCCAGAAAGGCAAAGGCAAGAGTAGCCGCTGGTCGTTTGACGACATGTACGAGATGTTCCCGCGCCTCAAGGAGCGCCAGCACACCGAGGCGGGCGTGATGTCGGGCGGCGAGCAGCAGATGCTTACGCTGTGCCGCACGCTGATGGGCGACCCCGACCTGATCATCATCGACGAGCCCACCGAAGGCCTGGCCCCAAAGATTGTCGAGCTGGTGGGGCAGTACCTGCAGACCATCAAGGCGCGGGGTATCTCGGTGCTGCTGATCGAGCAGAAGCTGACCATTGCCATGAAGATCTCGGACCGCGCGCTGGTCATGGGGCACGGCTCGATCGTGTTCCAGGGCACACCGGACAGCCTGCGGGCCGACAACTACATCCGCAAGGAATGGCTTGAAGTCTGACGATTTCTGAAAAACCATGGCTAAAGAGGCGCCCGATAGCTGAAGGCGCCTCTTTTTTTGCTCTACCAAATGTTGCACTGCAAACCCCCTTGTCCCGCCCGGGACAAATTGACACGCCAAATGGGTTTGAAGTCTCTACAATAAAAACGCACGATCGTTCTTTTTCACTTTCCAAGGAACAACAGCACCATGACCGCTGAATACAAAGTCCACGGCTCCGTTGCCGTGATCACCATGGCCAACCCTCCCGTCAACGGACTTGGGTTATCGACCCGCCAGGGCATCGTCGAAGGCCTTGGCCGTGCCAATGCCGATGCAGCGGTCACGTCCATCGTGATCACCGGTGCCGGCGGTGCGTTCTCTGGCGGCGCCGACATCAAGGAGTTCGGCACCGACAAGTCGCTGCAAGAACCCAACCTGCTGTCGGTGATCACTGCCATTGAGAACTCGGCCAAGCCGGTGGTGGCTGCCATGCACAGCGTCGCCATGGGCGGCGGGCTGGAGCTGGCCCTGGGTTGCCACTACCGCATTGCGGCGCCTGGCTGCTCGATTGCACTGCCTGAAGTCAAGCTGGGCCTGATCCCTGGCGCGGGCGGCACGCAGCGCCTGCCCCGCGTGATTGGTGTGGAAGCCGCGCTCAACCTCATCGTGAGCGGCGAGCCCATCAAGAGCGAAATGATTGGCGCCGTGCCCGGCCAGAAGCTGTTTGACAAGATGGCAGCGTCGGCCGAATCGCTGGCCGCAGAAGCCCTGGCGTTTGCCCAGAGCGTGGCGGATGCCCGCCCGCTGCCCCTGGTGCGCAACTTCCCCTGCAAGCACCCCGAAGGCGACGCGTACTTCCAGTTCGCGCGCAACATGGTCAAGGGCATGGCCAAGAACTTCCCTGCGCCCGCCAAGTGCGTGGACGCTGTTGAAGCGGCCACCAAGAAGAAGTTTGCCGACGGCATGGCCGTGGAGCGCGAGATCTTCATCAACCTGATGTGGACTGCCGAGTCCCGCGCCCTGCGCCACCTGTTCATGGCCGAGCGTGCAGCGAGCAAGATCCCTGATGTCGCATCCGATACCCCCAAGCGCGACATCAAACTGGTCGGCGTGATCGGTGCCGGCACCATGGGCGGCGGCATCTCGATGAACTTCCTGAACGCGGGCATCCCCGTCAAGATTCTGGAAATGAAGCAGGAAGCCCTGGACCGTGGCGTGGCCACGATCAAGAAGAACTACGAAGCCCAGGTCAAGAAGGGCAAGCTCAAGCAGGACAAGTACGACCAGCGCATGGCCCTGCTGAGCACCACGCTGAGCTACGACGATCTCAAGGACTGCGACCTCATCATCGAAGCCGTGTTCGAAGAAATGGGCGTGAAGGAAGCCGTGTTCAAGCAGCTCGACGCTGTGGCCAAGCCCGGCGCCATCCTGGCCTCCAACACCTCCACGCTGGACGTGGACAAGATCGCAGCGTTTACCAAGCGTCCGCAGGACGTGGTGGGCATGCACTTCTTCAGCCCTGCCAACGTGATGAAGCTGCTGGAAGTGGTGCGTGGCAAGGAGACCGCCAAGGACGTGCTGGCCACCGTGATGGCCATTGGCAAGAAGATCAAGAAGACCTCGGTGGTCTCGGGCGTGTGCGATGGCTTCATCGGCAACCGCATGATCGAGCAGTACAGCCGCCAGGCTGGCTTCCTGCTGGACGAAGGCTGCACGCCCCAGCAGGTGGACAAGGCCATCGAAAAGTTTGGCTTTGCCATGGGCCCGTTCCGCATGGGCGACCTGGCCGGCAACGACATCGGCTGGGCCATCCGCAAGCGCCGCGCGGTGGAGCGTGCCGATATGAAGTACAGCCGCACGGCCGACAAGCTGTGTGAGCTGGGCCGCTTCGGCCAGAAGACCGGCGCAGGCTGGTACGACTACCAGGCTGGCAAGCGTGATGCGATCCCGAGCGACCTGGTCAACAAGATGATCGAAGACCACCGCAAGGAGCTGGGCATCACGCCGCGCAAGATTTCGGACGAAGAAATCGTGCAGCGCCTGGTGTTCGCCCTGGTCAACGAAGGCGCGCACATCCTGGAAGACGGCATTGCCAGCAAGTCCGGCGACATCGACATGGTGTACCTGACCGGCTACGGCTTCCCCATCCACCGTGGCGGCCCCATGCACTACGCCAGCGAAGTGGGTCTGTTCAACGTGGTGCAGGCCATGGACCGTTTTGCCAAGAACCCGCTGGACGACGCAGCGTTCTGGAAGCCCGCTCCGCTGCTGGCCAAGCTGGCCGCCGAAGGCAAGGCCTTCCAGTAAGCCGCACCCACAGATACCGAATCAAAGGAATTCACATGACCTCCGC
Organism: Acidovorax sp. FG60; assembly: GCF_057808995.1. Lineage (NCBI taxonomy): Bacteria > Pseudomonadati > Pseudomonadota > Betaproteobacteria > Burkholderiales > Comamonadaceae > Acidovorax > Acidovorax sp. FG60. Next base: position 322,658 of record NZ_JBMDJC010000002.1, on the reverse strand, counting down.
AGTGATTGTTTCCACCGCCCGCACGCCGCTCGCCAAGAGCTGGAAGGGTTCTTTCAACATGACGCATGGCGCCACCCTGGGCGGCCATGCCGTGCAGCACGCCGTGCAGCGCGCAGGCATTGACGGCGCTGATGTAGACGACGTCATCATGGGTTGCGCCACGCCCGAAGGCGCCACCGGCAGCAATATCGCGCGCCAGATCGCCTTGAAGGCCGGCCTGCCCATCACGGCCTCCGGCGTCACCGTCAACCGCTTTTGCTCGTCGGGCCTGCAGACCATTGCCATGGCCGCCCAGCGCATCATCGCTGGCGAGGCCGATGTGTTCGTCGCTGGCGGCGTTGAAAGCATCTCCTGCGTGCAGCAGGAGATGAACCTGCACATGATCCAGGACCTGGCCCTGGCCAAGCAAAAGCCCGAGATCTACTGGAGCATGCTGCAGACCGCCGAGCAGGTGGCCAAGCGCTACAACATCGGCCGCGAAGCCATGGACGAATACGGTGCAGGCAGCCAGCAAAAGGCTTGCGCAGCCCAGGCTGCTGGCCTGTTCGATGCCGAAATCGCTCCCATCACCGTGACGGCCGGTGTGGCCGACAAGACCCTCGGCCTGATCACCAAGCAAGTCACGGTGAGCAAGGACGAAGGCACGCGTGAAGGCACGACGGTAGAAGCCATCAGCGGCCTGCGCTCAGCGCTGCCCGGCGGCCTGATCTCGGCTGGCAACGCCAGCCAATTCTCCGACGGCGCCGGAGCCTGCGTGGTCACCAGCGAAGAGTACGCCAGCAAGAAGGGCCTCAAGCCCCTGGGCCGCTTCCTCGGCTTCGCGGTGGCGGGCTGCGAGCCTGACGAAATGGGCATCGGCCCCGTGTTTGCCGTGCCCAAGGTGCTCAAGAAACTGGGCCTCACGGTTCAGGATATCGACCTGTGGGAGCTGAACGAAGCCTTCGCCGTGCAAGTGCTGTATTGCCGCGACAAGCTGGGCATCCCGGCCGACCGCCTGAACGTGAACGGCGGCGCCATCGCCGTGGGCCACCCTTACGGCGTTTCGGGCCAGCGCCTCACGGGCCATGCGCTGATCGAAGGCAAGCGCCGCGGGGCAAAGAAAGTCTGCGTGACCATGTGCATTGGCGGCGGCATGGGCGCGGCGGGCGTGTTTGAAGTGTTGTAGTTGCTGACGACGGGTTGAAGCGAACACGCCCTGCGCAGGCCGGACGCCAGCCTTCCACAGTCGGGGGTGGAACGGCCTGCCAACGGGCGGCTTCAAGTTGACAACGCAGCTTCGTCGCGCTGTGTCGCGCAGAGGAGATGCCAAGGGTGCGCGCCGCTCGACCGCATGAAGGCCACGTCCAATCTTGCTCGTTCTCAGAGCGCAGTCCGCAAATGGGGTTAACCCCGATGTAGGCGCCGGTTGCTTTGATGAAAATCAAACCTTTGGCCTGCATATGGGCCTGCCGGAGTTGCTGTTTGTGAGTCAACTTGTTGCGCCTGATGAAGTTCCCCGCTGGATACCCGGCCAGCTGACGCTTGACAGCGTGCCGGTCGGTTGGGATCAGGTGACGCTCAAGGGCTATCAGTACACGTCCCTTGACGTTGAAATTCCCTCCATGCGCGACTACATGCTCGTGCGTTACAAGTGCGATGACGCGGTCATGAGCCGGCGCGCAGGTGGCGCTTGGCGCAGCGAGCGGGTGGGGCGGGGCGTGTGTTCGCTGCTGACGCGCGGCGAGTCGTCTCAGTGGAAGTGGGACCGCCCGATTGACGTCACGCACATCTACCTGGCGCACACCGAGCTGTGCCGTGTCGCCGAAGAAGTTTTTGAGCGAAGCGTGAGTGATGTGGGCATGGAAGACTGCGTGCGTGCCCAGGACGACATCCTGCCCGGCCTAATGTCCGCCTTCGAGTCCGAGTTGGAAAGCGGCGGGCTTGGCGGCGGGCTGTACCGGTCGTCGCTGGTGAATCAGCTTTGCGTTCATCTGCTTCGCCGCTATGCCAAGGCCGGCGTGCGCGAGGTGCCGCTGGCCGGCCGCATGGCAGATTGGCAGCGGCGGCGCCTTGTGCAGTATGTCGAGGACAACCTGGATCGCAACCTCAAGCTCGATGAGATGGCGCGCGAGGCGGGCGTGAGTGTGTCCGGGCTGATCCGCAAGTTCCATGCAGAGTTTGGCTGCGCACCGCACGCCTATGTTTTGCGCCAGCGCCTGGAGCGCGCCCGGCGCCTGCTCAGCCGTCCGGTGGCTGTGCCGCTGAAGTGCATTGCCATGGACTGCGGCTTCTCCGACCAGAGCCATCTGGTGCGCCACTTCAAGCGGGCTTTCAAGCAAACGCCCGTGGAGTACCGCAGCACGGTGAACGCGGCGGCGCTGCGCGCGACCGAAAATTTCATCAACTGAGCGGCCTGCTGGTCAAACCCGACGATGGACGAGGTCAGGGTCCTCATCCATGTGGCACGCGCCAAGCGGGGCCTGGGGGCGATCTGTTGATCCGGCGGGATTTATTCGCCAACCCCGTTCGGGCTGAGCCCTTCGACAAGCACAGGTTGAACGGGGTTATGTCTCAGCAATAAACCGTGCAATATCAATAATTGACGAGTACCAATGTCAGCTGCCCGTTCGCGACACGCCCGCGCCGCCATGGGGTGCTGCTGGCGGGCAATGGCAGCCTGCGCTTCAGTGAGACTGCCCATTTTTGTGGATTGGCAGTCTTTGCGCCTTAATTGAGTTGCGACACGAACTTGGTGGTCAGGTAGCCGTCGAAGGTTTCACTGCCGCCCTCGCTGCCATAGCCGCTTTCCTTGATGCCGCCAAACGGTGTCTCGGCCAGCGCAAGCCCGATGTGGTTGATGGACACCATGCCGGCTTCCAGCCCGCGCGAGATCTGGTGCGCGTTCTTCAGTGACGTGGTGAAGGCATACGACGCCAGGCCAAAGGGCAGGCTGTTGGCGCGCGAAAGCACTTCTTCCACGGTCTTGAATCGCACCATGCCGGCCATCGGGCCGAAGGGCTCTTCGGTCATGAAGCGCGAGTCGTCGGGCAGGTCGGCCAGCACCGTGGGGGCGAAGAAGTTGCCGTCGCCTTGCAGCCGATGGCCGCCCGTTACGATCTTGGCGCCGCGCTGGCGGGCGTCTTCCACGAAACCCTCCATGGCAGCGACGCGGCGCGGTTGCGCCAACGGCCCCATGCGGTTGGTTTCAACCAGCCCGTCTCCGACCGCCAGTGCCTGTGCCCGCTGCGCAAATCGTTCGACGAAACGGTCATACACGCCGTCCTGCACATAAAAGCGCGTGGGGGAGATGCACACCTGTCCCGCGTTGCGGAACTTGAAGCCCGACAGCACGTCTGCCGCGCGGTCGATGTCCGCATCGTCACACACGATCACGGGCGCGTGGCCGCCCAGCTCCATGGTGCTGCGCTTCATGTTCGCACCGGCCAGCGCTGCCAGCTGCTGCCCCACAGGTGTGGAGCCCGTGAAGGAAATCTTACGCACGATGGGAGAGCGGATCAGGTAGTCCGAGATCATTCCGGAATCGCCCGACACCACATTCAGCACGCCCGGCGGCAAGCCGGCGTCATGAAACAGCTGGGCAATTGCCAGCACCGAGGCCGGTGTGTCGCTGGAACCTTTGAGGATGACAGTGCACCCCGCGCCAATGGCCGCGACCACCTTGCGAAAGGCTTGGCTGAACGGGAAGTTCCAGGGCGAGAAGGCCACGCACACGCCGATGGGTTCACGCAGCACCGTCTGCTGCACGCTGGCATCGCGGGGTGGAATGAGGCGGCCATAGATGCGCCGGCATTCCTCGGCATGCCACTCGGCGTGCTCGGCGCAGACCGCCACTTCGCCCACGCCCTCGGCCAGGGGCTTGCCCTGCTCCAGGGTGAGATTGCGGCCGATTTGCGGCGCACGTTCGCGAATCAATCCTGCGACGGCTTTCAGCACCTGCGCGCGCTGCATCGCCGTGCTGCTGCGCCACGACGCGAAGGCGCGCTGTGCCGCTGCCAGCGCCATGTCCAGGTCGGCCTGGGTGGCATGCGGCAGCTGGCCGATCACCTGGTTGTTGGCGGGGTTCAGTACATCCTGCTCGCGGCGGCCTTCGCCGCGCAGCATTTGTCCGTCAATGTAGAGGCTGAGTTGGGGATACATGGTGTGCTCTTTCAGAAACTCATGGGATCAGTCATGGGATCAGTACGGCACGCCCGATCACCTTGCCGTGGTGCAGGTCGTCAATGGCCTGGTTCACCTGGGCCATCGGGCGGCGCGACACCGGAATCGACTTCATGCCGCTGCGCTTGACCAGTTCCACCAGCTCTCGCAGTTCGGACAGGGTGCCGACGTAGCTGCCCTCGATGCACAGCGGGCGCAGCGGGATGGTCGCCAGCGAGATGGTCAGGTCACCACCCATAAGCCCGCAGATGACGATGTGTCCGCCGCGGCGGGCACTTTGCATCGCCAGCGAGACAGTCGGGGCCGAGCCCACCAGGTCCAGAATCTGGCCGGCACCGCCTTCGGTCGCCGCGATGATCTGGCTGGCCGCATCGGCCGCCTTGCCGTCGATCACCGACAGCGCGCCAGCGGCCAATGCGGCTTCGCGCTTGGCAGGGTCGATGTCCACCACGATGGCGCCTTTGCCTCCCAGGGCCTTGAGCACCTCGATGGCCATCAGGCCCAGGCCGCCGGCACCGATGATGACGACGGGCTCATGGTGGATGCCGTCGCCCAGCTTCTTGATGGCGCTGTAGGTCGTCACGCCCGCGCAGGCCAGAGGCGCTGCCTCGGCCTCGTCCAGGCCGTCGATGTTGACCAGGTAGCGCGGGTGGGGAACGATCACGTAGTCGGCAAAACCACCGGGGCGTGCCACGCCAAGGGCGCGGCCCTTCAGGCAGAGATTCTCGTCGCCGCGCAGGCAGGTGGGGCATTCACCGCAACCGATCCAGGGATGGATCAGGAAGCGGCCACCCACCTTGACCTCACCAGCGTCCGCACCGGCCGATACCACCTCGCCACAGATTTCGTGGCTGAGGATGATGGGCGGCTTGATGCCCCGGTCCGCCAGGTTCAGCCGCTTGCCGCCTCCCAGGTCGTAAAAGCCCTCCCAGATGTGCAGGTCCGTGTGGCAAAGGCCAGCGGCCTTCACCCGCACAAGCACCTCGGTTTCCACGGGCTGCGGAGTCTCACGCTCGACGAGTTCAAGCGGCTTTGAATGGTGCATCACGCAATAACAGCGCATGGTGTGTGTTTCCTTGAGTATCTGGATTTCAAAAAATGGCAGACGCTACATCGCAGCGGCCATCGCCTAATGGCAGCTTGCTATAACTGAGCCATCCAATTCTTCAGGCGGCCGTCGGTGCCCGGCGGCCGCCTGCGCGATCAATACAGCTTCAGCAGGCGCAGGTTGATCTGGTTGTTGGCCTTGAAGCCTTCGCGCACATGGATGTCGCGGCCATAGGTGGCGATCAACTGCAGGTCGGGCTGCATGAACCACGCGGTGCCCACGTTGAACTTGGTGGTGGACTGGCGGTTGTTCTGGTCCACGCCGCCCACCTTGGTCTCGCCACCGAAGGTGTGGAACAGGGCAGCGCGCAGGTCCAGCGTCGGGCTGAGCTGGTAGCGCAAATGGGTCTGCAGCTGGTACAGCGGCTTTTGCTTCATCTCGGTTCTGCCGCCCGCGCCGTTGTTGAAGTCGTCGTTCTTGCCAAAGAGCGTCACGTCACCGGCGTAGTCCCAGTGGATGCCGGGCGCCAGTTGCACGATGCCGCCAGCCTGCAGCGCAAACTTGTAGCGGTTTTCGCCCAGGCCCAAAGACTGGTTGCGGTCATACGAGCCGGTCGGCAGCCACAGGTAAGGCGTGATGGCGAAGTGGTTCTTGTCACCGGGTTTGGTGAACCAGATTGCGGACGCGAGGATCAGGTCGCCCACGCTGCTTTTCGAGCCCAGGCCCGCAATGTCGTCCTTGGCGCTGAGCCGGCCAAAGGGCAGCAGAAACTGCGGGTCGATGATGAGGCCGCCCACTTCCATGAAGCGCACACCGCGCAAGATGCCCACGGTGGAGTCCAGCTGCGGGTTGATCGCCTGCCGGTTGCCCTGGCTGTATAGCTTGTCGCGCGTGGTGTGCTGGCCATAGACCACCAGCGCGGTGGTGCCGGCCGGCAGCGGTGTGTAGTCACCGGCGTCAAGTTCGATGGCGCTGGCCGTGCCGGCCTGCGCGAGGGCAGCCAGTGCGGTGGCCAGGGGTGCCAGTCGCTTGAAAAATTGCTTCATTGGTTTGTCTCCTGATGGGGGTCTTGTGCTTGCAGCGACGCCCCGGACTACCCGCTCGCGGCTTGAGTCCGGCGCGTTGCGGTTGACGATCAATTGGCCGTGTAGCCGCCGTCAACGACCAGTTCTGCGCCATGCACGAACGATGATTCGTCCGAGGCCAGGAACAGCACGGCCTGTGACACCTCGATCGGTTGCGCGGGGCGCTTGAGCAGCGTGGGGCCGAGCAGTGCCGGGCGGATGACCGGGTCGTCCAGCATGGCCTTGGTCATCTGGGTCTCAATCACGCCGGGGTGCACCGAGTTGACGCGGATATTGAACGGTGCCAGATCCACGGCGCAAGACTTGGTGAACAGGCGGACCGCGCCCTTGGAGGCTTCATAGGCGCTGGCACCGGGGGCACCGACCAGGCCGTAAATCGACGACACGTTGACGATGGTGCCGCCGCCGGCCTTTTGCATCAGCGGCACCGCCGCACGGGTGCCGATGAACAGGCCGCGCACGTTCACATCGAAGACGCGATCCCACTCGTCGTTGGTCGTGTCTTGCATGGGCTTGAGGATCAGAATGCCGGCGTTGTTCACCAGCACATCCAGACGGCCTGCACGCTCTGTGATTTGCGCCAGCGCGGCGTTCCATTGGGCTTCTTGTGTCACATCCAGCTGCAAAAAGTCGGCCTTGCCACCGTTTTTGCGGATGCTGTCCACGGTGGCTTGCCCTTCGGCTGCGTTCACGTCGGCCACGAACACCCAGGCGCCTTGCGCTGCCAGCAGCTCGCTGTGCGAGCGGCCCATGCCCATGGCACCGCCGGTCACCAAAATCACTTTGTTTTCTACGCGTTTCATGTTGTCTCCTTGGTTGGTTTTTTAAAAAATGCGCATTTACTGGAATACGAAACCCTCGTAGCCCTTGTTTTGCACTGCAGACAGCTCTTGCCGGTAAGCGCCGAGGCCGGCCATGTAGAAATACACGGTGTTGGTTTTGCCCGGGATGTTGGCGCCAAAAATCCAGGAGTCGGCCTTGGGGAACAGCGTCATGTGGGCGATGTCGTGGCAGGTTTTGGTCCAACCGGCTTCGGCCTCGGTGGTGGCTTCCACGGTTTTCAGATCCTTGGCGTTCACATCCTTGATCAGCGCGGCAATCCACTCGACCTGGCTCTCAATCGACGGCGGCAGGTTGGTGAACGGGCCGTTGGGGCCCAGCACCATGAACATGTTGGGGAAGTTGGCATTGGCCACGCCCATGTAGCTGCTGGGGCCCGATTTCCATTGCTCTTGAATCGTCAGGCCATTGCGGCCACGGATGTCGATCTTGGTGTAGTTGCCATCCACCGCATCAAAGCCGGTGGCAAAAATCAGCATGTCCAGTTCGTGCTCCACGCCATCGGTGGTTTTCACGCCCTTGGGGGTGATTTCGACAATCGGGTTGGCCTTGACATCGACCAGATCGACATTGGGCCGGTTGTAGGTGGCGTAGTAGCCGCTGTCGCACAAAGGGCGCTTGGCGTACAGGTCTTGCGGCATGAGCTTGCGCGCCGTCTCGGGGTCCTTGACGATTTCGGCAATCTTGCCGCGGATGAAGTCTTGCGCCGCCTTGTTGGCGCGCTCATCGGTGGCGATGTCGCAGAAGGTTTCGAACATGAAGCGGAAACCGCCGCCGTTGTCCCAGGCTTTCTGGAACACGGCCTGGCGCTCTTCTTCCGACACGCTCATGGCCGACACGGTGCTCTCCTTGAAGCCAAAGGCCACCACCGAGCCCTTCACCTGCTCCCAGATCTCGTCGTAGTTCTTCTTCACCTCTGCCACGTATTCGGGCGTGACCGGGCCGTTGCCCACGGGCACGCTGTACTGGGGCGAGCGTTGGAACACCGTCAGATGGCCCACCTTGGGCGCAATGGCGGTGATGACCTGGGTGCCGGTGGAGCCCGTGCCAATCACGCCCACGCGCTTGCCGTCGTATTGCACGCCTTCGGGCCAGTTGCCGGTGTGCAGCCACTCGCCCTGGAAGGTGTCCAGGCCCTTGATCTTGGGGACGTTGGTGGCCGACAGCAGGCCCAGCGCGGTCACCAAAAACTTGGCGGTGTAGGCCTCGCCGGTGTCGGTTTTCACTTCCCACAGGTTGGTGGTTTCGTTGAAGTGCGCGGCCGTGACGCCGGTGTTCAGCTGAATGTCGGGGCGCAGGTTGTAGCGGTCGGCCACATGCTCCAGATACGACAGGATTTGCGGCTGCGTCACATAGCGCGTGGTGATGTGCATCTCCTGCAGCAGCTCTTTATCCCACGAATAGCAGTAAACAAAGGTCTCGGTGTCCGACAGCGCGCCGGGGTAGCGGTTCCAGTACCAGGTGCCGCCCACGCCGCCGGCCTTGTCGAAGACGCGCACTTTCAGGCCCTGCTCGTCGCGCAGCTTTTTCAGCATGTACATGCCGCCAAAGCCGGCGCCGATGACGATTGCGTCCAGATGTTTGGTGTTTTTCATGGTGAGTCTCTCTAAGTTGCGGCCACAGCTGCGCCTGGCGGCGACGTAGTGGCCTGCGTTGTTGCAATGAGGAAAATTTCCCCAAGGCTCCTCGGCCTCGGGGTCTTGGCTAACTGGAGCTCAGGCGCCCTTGAACCACTGGGCAATGCGCCGCAGCTCGTCGTCGGCCTCGGGGGCGCGACCCGCCAGGAACGGGAAGACGTGCTGCATGCCGTCCACCACCGATAGCGTGACGTTCACGCCCGCCGCCTTGGCGATGCGCTCCAGGTCTTGCGCGTTGTCCAGCAGGGTTTCGGCACTGCCGGCGTTGATGTACAGGCGCGGAAAGCCCGTGTAGTCGGCCTTCAGCGGATTGGCCAGCGGGTCGGTGCGTGAGCCCTTCTCGCCCAGGAACATGCCCGACATGCCCTCCAGAACGGCCTTGCTGACCAGGGCGTCGGTGGCCGCGTTGGTCTGCAGCGTCTTGCCGACATGCTCCATGTCGAGCCAGGGCGAAAAGGCAATCACCGCGCCCGGCAGCGCCACGCCGTCCTGGCGCAGCTTCAGCACCGTGGAGATGGCCAGGTTGCCGCCCGCCGAGTCGCCGCTGGTGACGATGTCGGCTGCTTTGAAGCCACGCGCCAGCAGTTCTTTGTAGACAGCCGTCGAATCCTCGATCTGGGCCGGATACGGATGCTCGGGCGCCCGGCGGTAGTCGATCACCACCGCGGTCGCGCCCAGATGCTTGGCCAGGTGACCGGCCAGCTTGCGATGGCTGGCGGCCGAGCCCACGGCAAAGCCGCCGCCGTGCGTGTACAGGATGACCTTCTTGGTGTCTGCGCCATGGGGCAGGGCCCAGATGGCTTCCACGCCGGCGAGCACGTCCGACTTGTAGGTCACGCCTTCAGGCTCGAGCGTGGGTTGATGCCACTCGTCGAACAGGCTGCGCAGGTCGGCGAGGGTCATCGCGGGGTTGGCGGCCATGCGGTCTGACCAGGACTGGTACAGCGCGCGCAGAAAATCGGATTGGGGTGAAGTACCCATGCATGTCTCCTTCGGTTGTGGTGAGCAGCGACTGATTATTCGGAGGCATTGCCCTCCCGTATTGAAGGTCCTGCGCACGCGCGTTGTAGAAAATGCGCAGTGACGGATGGTTCTACGGGTAAACCCCCGGGATTTACGGAGCCAATGGCATTCCATTGCCACAGCAGGGGTGTGGCCGCAGTAATGTGCGGGAGCGGTCGGCCTGGGTCACCCTCCTCGCCGCGTCGCGCAACGGACATGCCCGACGGGATGTGCACACCCATAATTTCCCGCATGACGACCCTGCGCTCCACCCTCGATTTCCTGCTTTACAACTGGCTGCAAGCCGAAACGCTGAACACACGCGAGCGCTTTGCCGACCATTCGCGCGAGACGTTTGACGCGGTGCTCGACACCTGCGAGCGCATCGCGCGCGAGAAGTACGCGCCGTTCAACCGCACGGTGGACACGCACGAGCCGCATTTCGATGGTGAACGCGTCACGCTGCCGCAGGCCACCAAGGATGCGTATGACGCCTACGCCGCCTCGGGCATGCTCAGCGCGGCGCAGGACTACGACATCGGCGGTATGCAGTTGCCCTACACGGTGGACGCGGCGGCCAATGCCTTTTTTGCCGTGGCGTCGATCAGCATCAGCTCCAGCCTGCTGAGCGTGGGCAATGCCAACCTGCTGATGGTGCATGGCACCGATCTGCAGAAGAAGGTGTTTGCACTCAATGAGTTTTCGGGGCGCTTCTCGGGCACCATGTGCCTGAGCGAGCCGCAGGCGGGCTCCAGCTTGAGCGACGTGGCCACGCGCGCTGTGCCAGATGGTGAAGCGTTTGAAAGTGACCCGCTGGGCCCGCGCTACCGGCTTACGGGCCACAAGATGTGGATTTCATCGGGCGAGCACGAGCTGTCGGAGAACATCGTGCACCTCGTGCTGGCGAAGATTCCGGGGGCGGACGGCAAGCTGGTGCCGGGCACGCGCGGCATTTCGCTGTTCATCGTGCCCAAGAATCTGGTGGATACCGAAGGCAACCTGACCGGCGTGCGCAACGACGTGGCGCTGGCCGGCCTCAACCACAAGCTGGGCTGGCGCGGCACCACCAACACGCTGCTCAACTTTGGCGAGGGCAAATACCCGGTGGCGGGCAGGGCAGGGGCCGTGGGCTACCTGGTGGGCGAGGCCGGCCGTGGCCTGGCGTGCATGTTCCACATGATGAACGAGGCGCGCATCGGCATCGGCATGGCGGCCACCATGCTGGGCCTGGCGGGCTATTACGCCAGCCTGGACTACGCCAAAAACCGCCCGCAGGGCCGCCTGGTGGGGGCGAGTGGCAAGGACGCTGCGCAGCCCCAGGTGCGCATCATCGAGCACGCCGACGTCAAGCGCATGCTGCTGGCGCAAAAGAGCTACGGCGAGGGTGCGCTCGCGCTCAACCTGTTCTGCGCCCGCCTGGTGGACGAGCAGCACACCGGCGAGCCTGACGCCGCCGACGAGGCGCGCCTGCTGCTCGAAGTGCTCACCCCCATCGCCAAGAGCTGGCCCAGCGAGTTTTGCCTGGAGGCCAATTCGCTGGCCATCCAGATCCACGGCGGCTACGGTTACACGCGCGACTTTCCGGTGGAGCAGTACTGGCGCGACAACCGCCTGAACATGATCCACGAGGGCACGCACGGCATCCAGGCCATGGACCTGCTGGGCCGCAAGGTGCTGATGGAAGGCGGCCGCGGCCTGCAACTGCTGGCCGGGCACATCAATGCCACCATCGAGCGCGCGATCCAGGTGCCCGCGCTGGCGGCACATGCCAACGCGCTGGGCAAGGCGCTGCAGGACGTGGGCGCCGCCACCAAGGCCGCCTGGGCCACGGGCCAGCCTGCCGATGCGCTGGCCAATGCCGTGCCTTACATGCAGGCCTTTGGCCACACGGTGCTCGCCTGGGTTTGGCTGGACGTGGCCCTGGCCACGCTGGCCCGGGATGCCGATCTGGCCCAGCCCGCGAGCGTGGGACGCATGGGCGGCATGCGCTTTTTCTTCCACTACGAGCTGCCCAAGATCGGTGCCTGGCTGCAGGTGGTGAGCACGCGCGATGCCACCTGCGCGGCCTTCCCTGAAGAGGCATTTTGATGGCGGCGCAACTAACCCTGCAACGCCTGCACAAGCTCATCTGGCTGCTGATTTACGGCGGGTTGCTCACGCTGATACTGGGCATCGCCACCGCCCGCACCGATGAGGCTTTGGGCTGGAGCCTCTTCGTGGGCGGCGGGGTGCTGGCCCTGGTGGGTGTGGTGCTGATCGCGGTGCGGGCCCGGTTGCACACCGACCCCGGCCCTTAGAGCCTGCTCAAAGTCTTTTTGGAGACCGCATTGGAGTGCAATCGGGATGAGTGGATGCTTCGGATGCGCCGCATGGGCTCATGCCCATGCAAGCAGCCGGGGCGTCCAATCGCCCGATTTCATTCCAACCCTTCGGGCAAGTGCCTTGCCGGGCGGTCTACGGCGTTGCGGCGCTTGCCGATAGCACGGTGCTATCGGCGGCGCACCGCGCCTTGCATCCCATCCCGGCAAGGCACTTGTGCGGCTCCAGAAAAATTTTGAACAGGCTCTTAGCTGAACACCCGACACCCCCGCGACACAAAGCGCCCGCATTGCATCGCACAATCCTCGGGCGCGTGGGGCAAACACCCAACGACAGATCCATCCAAAACCGAAGGAGACTTTCAGCATGACCCGTACCATCCAACAACTGTTTGACCTCACCGGCAAGACCGCACTGGTCACCGGCGGCTCGCGCGGCCTGGGACTGCAACTGGCTCACGCGCTGGGCGAAGCGGGCGCCAAGATCATGCTCAGCTCGCGCAAGGCGTCTGACCTGGAAGAGGCCGCCGCCGACCTGCAGGCTGCGGGCATCGATGCACGGTGGATCGCCGCTGATTGCGCCAAGGAAGACGACATCCGGCGCCTGGCCGACGAGACCCTGGAGCGCCTGGGCCATGTGGACATCCTCGTCAACAACGCAGGCGCAGCCTGGGGCGCCCCTGCCGAAGACCATCCCGTGGACGCGTGGGACAAGGTGATGAACCTCAACGTGCGCGGTTACTTCATCCTGAGTCAGCACATCGCCAAGCACAGCATGATCGCGCGCCGCAGCGGCAGCATCATCAACGTAGCGTCCATCGCAGGCTTGGGCGGCAACCCCAAGGGCATGAACACCATTGCTTACAACACCTCCAAGGGCGCGGTGATCAACTTCACACGGGCACTGGCCGCTGAATGGGGCGCGTACAACATCCGCGTCAACGCCATCTGCCCGGGTTTCTTCCCGAGCAAAATGACGGTGGGTACGCTCAAGGCCATGGGCGAGGAAGCGCTGGCCGCCCACGCCCCGCTGGGCCGTCTCGGCGATGATGAAGATCTGAAGGGCCTGTGCGCGTTGTACGCGTCGGATGCGGGCAAGCACATCACCGGCCAATGGCTGGCGGTGGACGGGGGCGTGAGTATTGTCACGGGAGGGTGAATTCGGTACATGCCCCTGAGGCGCTGTGCGCCTCGGTGCGGCCGCCAGAGGCGGCAGCTCTTCGGGCACGTCCAAGCCTGCGCAGGCAGCCTTGGAGCCGCGGCCCTCAGCCCCTTCTCTCGGCTTCGCCGGGAAGGAGGACGCAGCCCTCGCCGCGGGGCGGCCCTTGCTCGGCTGCCCTGGTCTGGGCCGCGCCAGTTTTTGAGTTCGTGTACTGAGGAAATCCCTTGAAAAGTTTCGGTGTCGAAATTCCCTTTGTCCACCACCTGGGCTTTACGCTGCAGCGTATGGAAGGCGGCGAGTCTGAGCTGCATTACGAAGCCCAGCCCGAGCACTTGAACTCGTTTGCCGTGACCCACGGCGGTGCGTCGATGACGCTGCTGGACGTGACCATGGCCACGGCGGCGCGCAGCGAGACGCCCGACATGGGCGTGGTCACCATTGAGATGAAGACCAGCTTCATGCAGCCCGCACGCGGGCCGCTGGTGGCCAAGGGGCGGCTCATTCACCGCACGGCCACCATGGCTTTTACCGAAGGCACGGTGTATGACGCACAGGGCAAGGTGTGTTGCCATGCCACCGGCACGTTCAAGTACGTGCGGCGCCTGCCAGTCGATGGGCGCAATGTGAATGACCTCAAGGTCATTTCCACCGATTGAGTCAAATTTTTAAGCCAAATTGGCCCCTGGCGCTTTATCCATAAGCGCTAGCAGCTATTGAATTCATAGTGATAGACATTCTGAAGGAGCCTCTCATGCCACGCAACCAACAAATCGTTCTCGACAACCGCCCCCAAGGCGAAGCCGTGGCCAGCAACTTCTTGCTGGTGGCCACCGACACGCCCGCGCTCAAGGACGGCGAGGTGCTGGTGCGCCACCACTTTCTGAGCCTGGATCCCTATATGCGCGGTCGGATGAACGAGAGCAAGAGCTACGCCGCATCGCAGGCGCTGGGCGAAGTCATGATCGGTGGCACCGTGGGCGAGGTGGCCGAAAGCAAGCACCCCAAGTACGCGGTGGGCGACAAGGTGGTGGGCATGGGTGGCTGGCAGGAATACAGCGTGGTCAATGCCGACCAGCCCGGCGCGCTGCGCAAGGTCGATACGACCCATGTGCCGCTGTCGCACTACCTGGGCGCCGTGGGCATGCCGGGTGTCACGGCCTGGTACGGCCTGGTCAAGATCATTGCGCCCAAGGAAGGCGACACCGTGGTGGTAAGCGCCGCTACTGGCGCCGTGGGCAGCGCCTTTGCCGCTTTGGCCAAGGCCCGGGGCTGCCGTGCGGTGGGCATTGCCGGTGGCGCCGACAAGTGCAAGTACGCAGTGGAAGAACTGGGCTTTGACGCCTGCATCGACTACAAGGAACACAGCGACGTGAAGGCCATGTCCAAAGCCCTGAAGGAAGCGTGCCCCAACGGCATCGATGGCTACTTCGAAAACGTGGGCGGCTGGATCATGGACGCCGTCATGCTGCGCATGAACGCCTTCAGCCGCATTGCCCTGTGCGGGATGATCGCTGGCTACGACGGCGCGCCGCTGCCCATGGCCAACCCCGCGCTCATGCTCATCAACCGCATGAAAGTCGAAGGCTTCATTGTGAGCGAGCACATGGAAGTCTGGCCTGATGCGCTCAAGGAACTGGGCACGCTGGTCGGCACCGGCAAGCTGCGCCCACGCGAGACCATTGCGCAGGGCATCGCCGCCGCGCCCGAGGCTTTCCTGGGCCTGCTCAAGGGCAAGAACTTCGGCAAACAGCTGGTGAAGCTGATCTAAGAACCTGCTCCCGGCCTTTTCATGGGGTGCGCATGACAGCAAACAGTCACGATCTAGGCGTCCACCGCAGCCCATGCTGGCGGCCTGGGCAAGGTGGGCAACGACGAGCGTGGCTGTTTGCTGCCATGCCCTCCGGGTTGCCCCGCAAAGGCAGCGTCTGCTGCGTTGCCCATCCTCGCCGCACATCAGTGCGGCTTTCGGTGGGCGCCTTGCATCCACTGCCTTTGTGGGGCAACGCACCCCATGAAAAGGCCGGGAGCAGGTTCTAATGCGTTGGACCTGGGCCCGCTTCGACGACCTGGGCGTGCACGCCCTGCACGATGCGCTGGCGCTGCGCTGCAAGGTGTTCATCCTGGAGCAGGGCCCTTACCAGGACCCGGACGGAGCGGACAAGCAGTCCTACCACCTGCTGGGCTACGACGAGGCGGGTGCGCTGCAAGCCTGTCTGCGCGTGGTGGACCCGGGCGTGAACTACCCCGAGCCCTCCATCGGCCGCGTGGTCACCGCCAAGGAAGCGCGGGGCAACGGCACGGGCAGGGCGCTGATGGCCGAGGGCATCGCTCGCTGCAGCCAGGCATGGCCGGGGCGGGGCATCCGCATCAGCGCGCAGGCCCATCTGCAGGGCTTCTACGGCAGCCTGGGTTTTGAGGCCGTGTCCGATGAGTACCTGGAAGACGATATTCCCCACATCGAAATGCTGAGACGGGGTGACAGCCCCGCCGCCTGAGGAGCCGCCATGACCGCTGCCAGCCCTGCCGCCACCCATGAGGTGTTCAACCAGAGCACGCCCTGGGCCGACGTGAACCTCTTCACCGCCAACCAGCCCTTGCAGGACGCGCTGCGCCTGCATGCCCCCAGCCTGCCGCTGGCGGGCCTCGCGGCGCTGGGCGCGGAGATGGGATCGGCCGAAATGCAGACACATGCTCGGCTCGCCAACACCTACAAGCCCCAGCTGCGCACCCACGACCGCTTCGGCCACCGCACCGATGTGGTGGAGTTCCACCCCAGCTACCACGCGCTCATCGGCACTGCGCTGCGCCACGGCCTGCACGCCACGCCGTGGTCGCGCCAGGACACGGGCCACGCGCATACCGAGCGGGCCGCAGGCTTCATGCTGTTCACCGAAGCCGAGCCCTCGGTGCTGTGCCCCGTGTCGATGAGCTACGCCGTGACCCCGGCATTGCGAGGCAATTCAGCGGTATGGGCGGACTGGAGCAAGGGTTTGGCGAGCACGCAGTACGACCCGCGCCTCGCGCTGTTCTCGCAGAAATCCGCGCTCACCATGGGCATGGGCATGACCGAGAAGCAGGGCGGATCGGACGTGCGCGCCAACACCACACAGGCTGTGCACGATGGTGAAGACGCCTGGGGCGCGCGCTACCGCATCACCGGCCACAAATGGTTCTTCTCGGCCCCCATGTGCGACGCCTTCCTGATCCTGGCACAGGCACCCGGCGGGCTCACCTGCTTCTTCCTGCCGCGTGTGTTGCCTGATGGTGGCGAAGGGGCGGTCAACACCATTCGCATCCAGCGCCTGAAAGACAAGCTGGGCAACCACGCCAACGCCAGCTCCGAGGTCGAATTTATCAACGCCTTGGCCTGGCGCGTGGGCGAGGAAGGCCGTGGCGTGGCGCAGATCCTGGAGATGGGCACCATGACGCGGCTCGATTGCGCTTTAGGCACCAGCGGCCTCATGCGCCAGGCGCTCAGCATCGCTCTGCACCACACGCGCCAGCGCTCGGCCTTTGGCAAGAAGCTCATCGACCAGCCACTCATGCGCAACGTGCTCGCCGATCTGGCGCTGGAAAGTGAAGCGGCTACCGCTCTCTCCATAAGGCTTGCGAGCGCCTTTGACCACAAAGACAAGAGCGAGCACGAGGCCATCATGGCCCGCCTGCTCACACCCGTGGCCAAGTTCTGGGTGTGCAAGCGCGGCAGCGTGTTTGCGCAGGAGGCCATGGAATGCCTGGGCGGCAACGGCTATGTGGAAGAGGGCGGCGAAGGCGTGATGGCCCGCATCTACCGCGAGATGCCGCTCAACTCCATCTGGGAAGGCGCGGGAAACATCATGGCGCTGGATTTGATGCGCGCCGTGCGCCGCGCCGACACCGCTGCCGCTCTGGACGCCGAACTGGCATCCGCGCGCGGCGCCCATCCGGCGCTGGACCGTCTGGCCGGCGCGTTGCCCCTGCGCGTGGACGCCATGACCACCGAGGCCGAGGCCCGGCGCCTCGCGCAGGATGTGGCGCTGGCCGTGCAGGCGGCCCTGCTGCTGCGCAGTGCGCCCGGTGCCGTTTTCCGCGCGTTTTGCGACTCGCGCCTCTCCGGCGACTGGGGCTACAGCTTTGGCACGCTGGGCGCGGGTGTAAACCTTGACGCCATCCTGGCCCGTGCGCTCCCGGCCTGATTCACCCTACAGAATTTTGCGGAGAACCCCATGTCCCACCTCATCCTGCACCACTACCCCTCGTCGCCGTTCTCCGAAAAGATCCGCGCGGTGCTCGGCTTCAAGCAGCTGGCCTGGAAGTCCGTGATCATCCCCAGCGTCATGCCCAAGCCCGATGTGGTGGCGCTGACGGGGGGTTACCGCAAGACGCCGTTCTTGCAGATCGGTGCCGACATCTATTGCGATTCGGCCCTCATCTGCGATGTGCTGGAGCATGAACAGCCCGAGCCGGTGCTGTACCCGCCGCACCTCAAGGGCGTGGCGCGTGTGTTTGCACAGTGGGCGGATAGCACGCTGTTCTGGGCCGCCATGGCCTACAACCTGCAGCCCAAAGGCGCTGCGGTGCTGTTTGCCAACTTGCCACCTGCCGCCGCGCAAGTGTTTGGCGAAGACCGCCGCGAGATGAGCGCGGGCATGCAGCGCCTGCGACCGGCCGACGCGACGGCTGCCTACCGCTCGTACCTGCGCCGCATCGCCCACATGGCCGAGGAGCACGACTTTTTGTTTGGTGCCGAGCCCTGCCTGGCCGACTTTGCGGCCTACCACCCGCTGTGGTTCACGCGCCAGTGTGTGCCGGTGATGGCCGACATCTTTGCCGCCACCCCCGCCGTGCTGGAGTGGATGGACCGCATCGCAGCGCTGGGCCATGGTCGTATGGAAAAGTTCAGCGCTCAGGACGCCATTACGGTGGCTGCGGGCATGGACCCTTTGCCCCTGATGGACGACGTGTTCCAGGACGAACACGGCATCCCGCTGGGCAGCCAGGTCACGATTTCCGCCGAGAGCTTTGGCACGGAGCCCACCGAGGGCGAGCTGATTGCTGCCACCCGCACCCGCTACACGCTGCGGCGTACCGACCCGCGCGCGGGTACGGTGCATGTGCACTTCCCGCGCATTGGGTATGTTTTAAGAGCAACCCCCTGAGCGGCTGCGCCGCTTCCCCCTTCTCTCGGCTTCGCCGGGAAGGGGGACGACGCCCTCGCTGCGGGGCGGCCCTTGCTCGGCGTCCCCGGCGTGGGCCCCGCCAGTTTCAACCCAACGCTCTAAATTGTTACGGACTCAAGGAGACAAAAACCATGATCGACAACTTTTCCGGCAAAACCGCCGTCCTCACCGGCGCAGGCTCGGGCTTTGGCCTGGAATGCGCGCGCATCGGTGCCCGCCTCGGCATGAACCTGGTGCTGGTGGATGTGCAGCAGGACGCGCTGGACGCCGCCGCTGCCGAGATGCAGGCCGCAGGCAGCCAGGTGCTGGCCCGCAAGGTGGATGTATCGAACGCTGCGCAGATGGAGCAGCTGGCCGCCGATGTGCAGCAGCGCTTTGGCGCGCCGCACCTGGTGTTCAACAACGCGGGTGTGGGCGCGGGCGGGCTGGTGTGGGAGAACTCCGTCAAGGACTGGGAATGGGTGCTGGGCGTGAACCTGTGGGGCGTGGTGCACGGTGTGCGCCTGTTCACGCCCATGATGCTGGCAGCGGCCAAGGCCGACCCGGCCTGGCGCGGCCACATCATCAACACCGCCAGCATGGCGGGCCTGCTGGCGGCGCCCAACATGGGCATCTACAACGTGAGCAAGCACGCAGTGGTCAGCCTGTCGGAAACGCTGTACCAGGATTTGTCGCTGGTCACTGACCAGATCGGCGCCAGCGTGCTGTGCCCCTTCTTTGTGCCCACCGGCATCAACCAAAGCCACCGCAACCGCCCCGGCGACCTGCCTGCCGAAAAGCCCACCAAGAGCCAGCTCATCGGCCAGGCCATGAGCGACAAGGCCGTGGGCAGCGGCAAGGTGACCGCCGCCGAGGTAGCGCAAAAAGTGTTCGACGCAGCGGCTCAAGGCCAGTTCTACATCTACAGCCACCCCAAGGCCCTGGCTTCGGTGCAGACGCGCATGGAAGACGTGATGATGGGCCGCAACCCCACCGACCCGTTTGCCGCCAAGCCCGAGCTGGGCGCGCAACTGCGCGCGGCGCTGCGGGCCGATTGATGGCGCACGCGCATGCTTTGGTGCCGAAAATATGAGAAAAATTGGCCTCTAGCGCTTATCCAGTAAGCGATGGTAGCTATAAAAAGAGTAGTGAGTGCCAAACCTGCAAGGAGGGGCCCGCACTGTGCCTGATGCCGCCCCTGGCCACGGCCATGCGCTGTTCGACACCGCCATCGGCACCTGCGGCATTGCCTGGGGCCCGGGCGGCATCGTGGCCGTGCAGTTGCCCGAGGCGGATGCCGAGGCGACCCGGGCGCGTTTGCTGCGCAGCCATTCACACTGCGCGCAGTCTGGGGAGCCTCCCGCCCCCGTGCGCAGCGCTATCGAAGGCATCCAGGCGCTGCTGGCGGGGCAGCCCCGCGACCTGTGCGAGGTGCCGCTCGACATGTCCGGCATTTCGCCGTTTCACCAGCAGGTGTATGCCATTGCCCGGGCCATCCCGCCGGGCCGCACGCGCACCTATGGCGAGGTGGCCGAACAGATCGGCAGCAAGGGCCTGTCGCGCGCCGTGGGGCAGGCGCTGGGCCTGAACCCGTTTGCGCCCGTGGTGCCGTGCCACCGGGTGCTGGCTGCGGGTGACCGGCCGGGCGGCTTTTCGGCCGGAGGCGGCGCGCTGACCAAGCTGCGCATGCTGCAGATTGAAGGCGTGTGCCCGGGTGGAACACCATCGCTCTTTGATTGGTAACTGATCGTTTCAGTTCTTGGTGGGTTGCCTTTGGGCTGAAAAAGGCCTCTCTGGTGGTCTGTTCGACAGCGTACAGACTCGCGGCCCCAGCCCCTTGTACAAGAGGATCAGAGCGCTGCCGCAACGCGGTGGCGCCATTCACTTGTGTACCAGGAGCCGCCTATGTCCCATCCATCCACCCTTGCCTCTGCGTGGGACACGTCTTGCGTCGGGCAGCCGGCAGACGTATCGCTGCTGGAGCTTTCCCACCTGGGTGAACACTTGGCGCACTGCGGCGCCTTGCGCGGGCCGGTGGACCAGTTGCTCGCTGGTGCTGCATGGCTGCAGACCCTGGTGGCCGAACATGTGGTGACCGTTGCACTCTTGATCACGTTGCTGGTGGGGGTCGTATCGCTGGTGCGATAGGGGGCGCACGCATGGGCTTACGCACACCATGGCCCTGGGTGTTGATTTCCACGCAGAAGTGACCCACTAACCGCCAGGATTTCCATCTAAATCTGATCCACGTACTAACCCTAACCTGCTGCTTTGCTGAGCAGCAGGAGACCAGGAGTGATAGACGTGGCAACACTGAGTGTCATCAGGCGCTGGGCCCTGCGAGAGCAGTTGTCCATCAGGGAGATCGCCCGCCGCACGGGCCTCTCGCGCAACACCATCCGCAAGTACCTGCGCGCAGGCGAGGCCGAGCCGCACTACGCCAAGCGAGTCAGTCCTTCCAAGCTCGATCCCTTCGCATCGAAGCTCTCGGGCTGGCTCAAGACCGAGGCGGGGCGCTCACGCAAGCAGCGGCGCACCGTCAAGCAGATGTACATCGATCTGCAGGCGCTCGGTTACGGCGGCTCCTACAACCGCGTAGCGGCCTTCGCCCGGATCTGGCAAGAGCAGCGCCTCGTGGCGCAGCAGACCACCGGGCGCGGCACCTTCGTTCCCTTGGCCTTCGGTCCGGGTGAGGCCTTCCAGTTCGACTGGAGCGAGGACTGGGCTGTTCTCGCCGGCGTGCGCACCAAGCTGCAGGTAGCCCACTTCAAGCTCAGCCACAGCCGAGCGTTCTACCTGCGCGCCTATCCCTTGCAGACGCATGAGATGCTGTTCGATGCCCACAACCATGCGTTCGTAGTCCTGGGCGGTGTACCCCGCCGTGGCATCTACGACAACATGCGCACCGCCGTAGACCGGGTGCGCCGTGGCAAGGAGCGCGACGTCAATGCGCGCTTTGCGGTCATGGTCAGCCACTTCCTGTTCGAGGCCGAGTTCTGCAATCCCGCGTCGGGCTGGGAGAAGGGCCAAGTGGAGAAGAACGTGCGCGATGCCCGCCATCGCCTGTGGCAGGTCGTGCCGCCATTCCCTGGCCTTGTGGAGCTCAATGATTGGCTTCAGGAGCGTTGTGTGGCCCTGTGGCACGAGATCGAGCACGGCAAGCTGCCGGGTACCGTTGCGGATGTCTGGGCCGCGGAGCGGGCTGCCTTGATGCCGGTACCGCGTCCCTTCGATGGCTTTGTTGAGCACACGAAGCGAGTCTCTCCCACCTGCCTGATCCACTTCGAGCGCAACCGCTACAGCGTGCCGGCGCCATTCGCCAACCGACCCGTGAGCCTGCGGGTCTACGCGGATCGCTTGGTGGTCGCGGCCGAAGGCCAGATCGTGTGCGAGCACCAGCGCTTGATCGAGCGTAACCACCATGGTGCGGAACAGACAGTGTACGACTGGCGCCACTACCTGGCGGTGCTGCAGCGTAAGCCCGGGGCCTTGCGCAATGGCGCGCCGTTCCTGGAACTGCCAGCGGCCTTCAAGCGACTGCAGGCCACCTTGCTCAAGCAACCCGGCGGCGACCGGGAGATGGTGGAGGTACTGGCACTGGTGCTGCACCACGATGAACAGGCTGTGCTCGCTGCAGTGGAGTTGGCACTGGAGTCAGGGGCTGCCAGCAAGACGCACATCCTGAACGTGCTGCACCGCTTGCTGGACGGCAAGCCCGCTCCAGCACCGGTCACATCGCCGCAGGCCCTCAAGCTGGCGGTGGAACCCCAAGCCAATGTGCGTCGTTACGACCAATTGAGGGAGGTGCGCTATGCGTCATGACCCTGCCATCGCTTCTATCGTGATCATGCTGCGCGAGCTCAAGATGCACGGCATGGCCCAGGCTGTCGCTGAGCTGGCCGAGCAAGGTGCACCGGCCTTTGATGCAGCACAGCCCATCCTGTCCCAACTGCTCAAGGCCGAGACCGCCGAGCGGGAGGTGCGCTCGGTGGCCTACCAATTGAAGGTGGCCAGGTTCCCGGCGTACAGGGACCTGGCTGGGTTTGACTTCGGCCACAGTGAGGTGAACGAGGCGCTGGTGCGCCAGCTGCACCGCTGTGAATTCTTGGAGGACGCCAACAACGTGGTGCTGGTGGGTGGACCGGGGACGGGCAAGACCCACATCGCCACAGCCCTCGGGGTGCAAGCCATCGAGCACCATCACCGCAGGGTGCGGTTCTTCTCCACGGTGGAACTGGTCAATGCGTTGGAGGAGGAGAAGGCCAACGGCAAGCCCGGACAGTTGGCCCACCGGTTGGCCTATGCCGATCTGGTGATTCTGGACGAGCTGGGCTACCTGCCATTCAGTGCCTCTGGAGGAGCCTTGCTGTTCCACCTGCTGTCCAAACTGTACGAGCGCACGAGCGTCGTGATCACCACCAACCTGAGCTTCAGCGAGTGGGCCAATGTGTTCGGAGATGCGAAGATGACCACGGCACTGCTGGACCGGCTCACGCATCACTGCCATATTCTGGAAACCGGCAACGACAGCTACAGGTTCAAGAACAGCTCCGCACAGCAACCACCACAGACCACCAAGAAGGAGAAGGCGACCAAGAACTTATCCACAACGTGAGCGTGAAGTTCACGAACCAGGGTGGGTCAGATCGAGATGGAAATGGTGGGTTAGGTTTGCGTGGAAATCAACACTCGGGCCTTGAGCGTCTAGTGCGAGCGCAGTGCCGAGGATTTCGACTCCAACGGGCCCTTCACGTGTACCCAACGCTTGCAACCGCGTCATCAGAGTGTTGGGTGTTCCGGGCCGTCCAGGGGGCACAGCACGCGCACGCAGTGCTACATTCATCAGAGCGCCCAGCCCCGCCTGCACAGCAGGCCGCACGCACCACCCCAACGCTGCTCCAGAGGAACCCGCCCATGTCACCGGAACGCCAGCGACTGATCCGCCTGTTGTTTGATGAATACATCGAAATGTATGCCGCACGGGATGCAAGGCTTGTCACCCGTTTCAGCGACAACTTCAGCGGCTTTGCGGGCAGCAGCGACCAGCTCGTCAAGAGCCGTAGCGATTGGGTTGACGTCACCTTGCAGGACTTTGCCCAGGTGCCCGGCCGCATCGGCATTGACGTGGTGGACCTCTTCCCCCAGGAACTGAGCGATGACGTGGTGGCCGTCACGGCGTTTTTCCACATCCGGCTGCCCATTCCTGACGCACTGTTTGCCCGCGAGACCGCGCGGCTGGTGCTGGTGTTTCGCCATGAGGAGGGCGACTGGAAGATTGCCCACAGCAGCATTTCCATCCCCTACGGCCTGGCGCGTGACGGCGAGGTGTACCCGGTAGGCCGCCTGCAGCAGCGCAACCTGGAGCTGGAGGCGCTGGTGGAAGAGCGCACCCAGGCCCTGGCGCAGGCCAACCAGCGGCTGCAACTGATCAGCAACACCGATGGGCTCACCGGCATTGCCAACCGCCGCCATTTTGACCAGACCCTGGCGCACGAATGGGCCCGCGCCCAGCGGGCGCAGACGCCGCTCTCGCTGATCATGCTGGACGTGGACGTGTTCAAGCACTTCAACGACCACTATGGTCACCTGGCGGGCGATGCCTGCCTGCAGGCGCTGGCCCTGACCCTGGCGCAAACCGGCGGGCGCCGCGAGGGTGATCTGGCGGCACGCTTTGGTGGCGAGGAGTTTGTGGTGCTGCTGCCGGCGTCGGATGCGCAGGCTGCCATGGAAGTGGCCCGCCAGATCCAGCAGGCCATCCAGGCGCTGGCCTTGCCGCATGAGGGGGCACCCTTTGGGATCGTTACCGTGAGTTTTGGCGTGGCCAGCCTGGTGCCCCAGCGTGACCAGGCCCCCGAAGAACTGGTGCGCCGCGCCGACCGCGCCATGTACCGCGCCAAGCAGGCCGGGCGCAACCGCATCGAACTGGCTCCGGACTGAAGGGTGGGCGCAGTACCTGCCGTGCCCGGGTAGCGCTTTTGGCCATTCATTCAGGGTTTACCCGAGTCCATGCACCGAAATGGTGACAATGGGCGGCTATGCATTTTTCCCGCTTCCTCAAAATGGCCCTCATCCTGGGCCTGCTCTCGGCCATCGGCCCCTTTGCCATCGACATGTACCTGCCCGCGCTGCCCGATATTGGCGCCAGCCTGGGGGCATCGGTGGGCGCTGTGCAGTGGAGCCTGACGGCGTTTTTCCTGGCGCTGGGGGCTGGTCAGCTGTTCTACGGCCCTATCTCCGACATGGTGGGGCGCAAGCCGCCGCTGTACTTTGGCCTGGGCCTGTTCACGGTGGCCAGCGTGGGGTGTGCGCTGGCCAGTGACATCGAAACCCTGGTGGCCCTGCGCTTTTTACAGGGTCTGGGCGCGGCGGCGGGTATGGCCATACCGCGTGCCGTGGTGCGCGACCTGCACACGGGCACCGATGCAGCGCGGCTGATGTCGCTGCTGATCCTGGTGTTCAGCGTGTCGCCCATCCTGGCTCCGCTGGCGGGCAGCGGGGTGATTGCGCTCACGGGCTGGCGCGGCGTCTTCTGGGTGGTGGCTGTGGCCGCCGTAGCGGGGCTGGCGCTGGTGTACGGCAGCTTGCAGGAGACGCGCCCCGCGTCCGACCGCGTGGAAAGCAGCCTGGGCGGCGCCCTGCGCGCCTACGCGCTGCTGCTGCGCGACTGGCACTACCTGGGCCTGGTGTTCATTGGCGGCTGTGCCATGGCCGGGTTTTTTGTGTACCTGGCGGGCTCGCCGTTTGTGCTCATCAACCACTACGGGCTGACGCCCACGCAGTACAGCCTGGCCTTTGGGGTTAACGCGGCGGCGTTCATCGGCGCCTCCCAGTTCACCGCCACGCTGGGTGAGCGCTTTGGCATGGTGCGGGTGGTGAAGGTCGGGGCCACGGCCTCGGGCGCGGTCATGGCGTCGTTGCTGCTGTACTACCTGCTGGGCGGCGATGACTTGGCCGTGCTGATCGGTTTGTACTTTGTGGCCAGCGCGCTCATGGGGCTGGTGATCCCCACCACCTCGGTGCTGGCGCTGGAGAAACATGGCGCCATCGCCGGCACGGCATCGGCCCTGCTGGGCACACTGCAGATGCTGACGGGCGCCTTGGCCATGGGCGTGGTCGGCCTGTTTGCCACCGGCAAGCCCTTGCCCATGGTAGTCGGCATGGCCACCGGGGCGCTGGTGGGCGTGGCACTGGCGTGGATCACGCTGGGCGGCAGGCGCGGGGCGATGGTGCATGCCTAGTCCGTGCCGCAAGCGCTTGATGGATAAGCGCTAGCAGCTATGAATATGTGAGTATTTCGCCTTCCAGAGCGGTACATCGCATCCGGCTCACACCGCGCTCAGACTCACCCGCAGGGACGTCGCTGGTGCGCGTGCACATCAGCGTGGCGCTGCCGCCAGCACCGCAGCCACTTCGTCGGCCACACCGCGCACCGTCAGCGGCGCGCAGCCCTCGGCATGGTTGCTGATGGTCACAAAAGCGTTCTGCCCCCGGCGCG
Source organism: Acidovorax sp. FG60 (assembly GCF_057808995.1). Taxonomy (NCBI): domain Bacteria; kingdom Pseudomonadati; phylum Pseudomonadota; class Betaproteobacteria; order Burkholderiales; family Comamonadaceae; genus Acidovorax; species Acidovorax sp. FG60. The sequence goes on along the minus strand of NZ_JBMDJC010000002.1, from coordinate 296,775 downwards.
TGATGCCCGCAATCACGCTGGCCAGCTCGGCGCGGGTGGGCCGGTCGGGGTGGTGTAGGCGGTCGTAGGGGGCGTACAGGCGCTCCGCCTCTTCATAGCCATAGGGGCCATGCACCGGGTTCAGGTTCCAGCGGCACACCAGGGGGCTTGGCCACAGCGCGCGCAGCATGGGCAGCTGGGCCTGCAGCGGCGGCATCTTGGCGTGCAGGCCCAGGCAGTAGGTGGCGCCAGCTTCGCGCAGCACGGCGGCAAAGTCCGGGGTCAGCCATTCGGGGTCGCGCACTTCCACCGCAATCACCCCATCGGGCGCCGTGGGCGCGAGGGCTGGCAGGGCGAGCAGCATGGTGCGCAGGCGCTCCAGCAGCAGCGGCAGGCGGTCCAACTGCGCCAGCGGCAGCGGGCTGAGCTGGAACACCAGCGCACCCAGCTTGTGCCCCAGCCCTTGCAGGGCAGGTTCCACACACTCGCTGCGGGCCAGTTCGGGGCTCAAGAATGCTGGGTTGGCCTGGCGGCCCCGGCCGTCTTCGCTGCGCACCAGGGCGTCGGTCACCACACTTGGTGCCTTCACCACAAACCGGAAGTCGTCGGGCACCTGCGAGGCGTAGCGTTCGTACTGGCTCACGGTGAGCGGCCGGTAAAAGCTGCGGTCAATGCTCACGGTGCGCATCAGCGGGTGCTGGGCATATACCGCCAGGCCTTGTTTGGACAGCTGCGCGTCGGAATGTTCACCCTCCCACACCAGGCCTTTCCAGCCGGGGTAGGTCCAGCTGGAGGTGCCCAGGCGCAACTGCCGGGGCAAGGCGGCGGCCAGGGCGGTGAGCGCATCGTCGTGCGCCATGGCGGTTACCTGGCTGGAGCGCTTGCGCGGGGCAGGCGGCGCGGCGTGTTCTGCGGCTTCGGGCGCATCGGCTTTGGTCGGCCGGGTGGAATGCCGCGAAGGCACAGGAGGTGTGGAGGCTTCGGGGCTGCCGAACAGATCGTCTTGCATGCGGCGGGCAGGGCGGGTGGGTGAAGGGCGGCTGCGTGGGGTCACAACCCCGAGAACAACCCGCCTTCGTTCAGCAGCTCGTACGTGATCTCTGGCCGCTGGTCCATGCCCTTCTTGATGGCGGCCGGGATGGCCTGGCGCGTCTTGCGGCACAGCCCGCGCTGCTCGTGGACCAGGATGGTGATGCCGCGCAGGGTGCGCACCTCGTTGGGGCTGGGGGCAATGGTCAGGCGCAGGCCCAGCTGCTGCTCCATGCGCTCCTGCAAACGCCGCAGGTCGCTCAGGCTGGTGATGTTCTCCAGCCGCTGCAGTAACTTCTTTTCTTCAGCCTGGGTGAGTTGCAGGATGCGTGCCTCCAGCACGGCATCGGGGGATTGCAGCAGGGCATCCCGGTCGCAGACACAGGCGCCCGGCGGGCATTCTGTGCGGATAGGGAAAGAGAGGGAAGGGGCATCCATGCAGGGGACTGGGGCTCGGTGGCCTGCGCATTTTAAGAGTGCCTGCGAAAAGTAGTGCTCTGTGAGTTCGTTCTTGCGGAGCCCCTACAGGGCCGTGGGTCTTGCTCGCCATGCACCGGTCTGGAGGAATGTGGTGTCGGCAGGCTTCGATACCACCGCCAGAAACGACTAGCGCGCCAGAAAGGCGCGCCAGTCGAGTCCCTGCCGATGCAGTTATTTCAAGCGAGGCAGATCAGCGGAGATTGCCCCGCTTGCGTTGCAGCCATACTGAGCCCAGGAGCGCCAAGCCCAGAAGCATCATGGCGTATTCGCTCAAGGTGGGGATGTTGCTGACGGGCGCTACGCCCCGGGCGATGGTGTAGAAAGCTCCGGTGGTGAAGTTCCCGTCACCCACACCCGCGCCCCCCAGAGGGGAGCCACCCGCGTTGATCGAATTGTCGTCAGTCACGTCCAGGCGCAATGTGCCGTTGCCTGTTCCAGTATTGACGGTCACGGTGTAGACGGCGCCTGCGCCACTGACGCCGGTGATGGAGGCGCCCGCAATGGTTCCGGTGCTTGTCAGAGCGAAGTCCGCCGCATCCACACCAGTGACCGGGGTGCTAAAGGTGACGGTGTAGTCCACCGACGCTGCTGCCGTCGGGTCCGCATCAGCGCGAACGATGGACTGCACGACCGGACAGCCGTCGGTACAGCCGCTCACTTCAAAGATGCCACCGCCTTCTGGAAGGCCTTCGATCACGACGCTGAAACGATAGCTACCCGTTTGCTGGATGCCCAGGAGGAATCGGACGTCGATGGAGGCACCCGCGGCCAAGGGTGTGCCCAAGGTCACGGCCCCGGCGGACAGGGTGGAGTTGAAGCCGCCACCGTTGGGCTGCGAAGGCGGTTGCTCCAGCGTGGTGCCCTCGACGGTCACGTTGCTGGTGCCTGCGCCGCACGGTGCGCGGTCTACGGTGACTACCACGCTTGAAGACGTGCGGGGGCGCAGGTCAGCGGTACCCGACGGGGCGGGGAACGTCGTCAGATCGATGATTTTGAACCGCAGCCGTGTTAGATCGCCTCCACTCGTATTGGTGAAGGTCCGGCGGACGTCCAGCGTGCCAAAGGTGGAATTGTTGGCAGGGTCGCTCGTTAAATCGCGCACCGAGTTGGGCGGTGTGGGCGGCGCAACGCAAGGGTCTAGCAAAGCAGGGCTGACAATGCTGCCGATAACCGGGCTGCTGAGGTTGGAGGGCGATGGTGCCCCGAGCCGCTGTCCTGCACCTGCCGAGGTGCCGTTGGTGTCTACAAAATAGAAATCGACGGCATTGTTGTTGGTGTCCAGCGCCACGCCGGTCGTCAGGCATGCGGTGAAGGTCGTGATAGAGCCCTGTTTTCCACAGATGTCGCGGGTGAACGCGTAGTCGATGGAGAAGGGTGTCAAGGCAGGATAACCAGCGCCCTCCTTGTACAGCGTATTGGCTTCTGAAGTAGAGCCCACGGCATCCAGCCGGTTGGCCAGCAAGAACTCGGCGGGGGTATTGCTGCTGAACAACGCGATCCCTGCATTGTCCGGAATGTCCGTGACGTAGGTGGCATCGCCTGTGGCTGTCGTGCCATTGCCAGCGGGGTAGGCGCCGATGGAGTAGGCCACGCTGTTGACGCACAGGTAGTGCCCGTGGGCAGGGATGACGGTGCCGTTGGGGACGGAACACCGCAGCGTGCCATCAGAAGCTGCTACGCCGTACCCGGTGCCGGTACCGGTGGCGACCACGGTGAGTGGTGAAGCGGTTTCGTTGTAGAGCTTGATGAATTCGTCGTTGGCGCCGTTGGGTCCGCGCACCCGGAATTCCCCGATGATCAGTGCAGAGGCCTGGGGCGCTGCGACGCACAGCAGGATGAAGGCCATTGCACTAAAACGGCGACGCACCAAAACTTGAAAACCTCGAACCAGATATTCAAATCTCATAGATCCTCCGGCACAAAGTGCGTGGTTTGGGGCCGCAGGTGGATGTGTAAATGAGAAGGGAGGCTGTCTACCTGTTCACATACAAAAGCAACTTTTACGGGGCTTTTACAGAATGCGCCTTATCTGCGGCCCGCGCAATAGGTGCAGGCCAGAAGGCGTTCCGTTGCATTGCGGTCAGTCCGAGGCTTTTTGAATGCCGACCCGGCACGACCATCCGGGCTATTGCACCCGTACGCCCCCAAGTGCCTGTGGCAAACTCCCGCGCTTCGCGTTTTTGTTCGTTTGTTTGACCGAGTCTCAGAGAGTTTGCCCACACATGCAGCAGATCATCCGGCAGTTGGCCGCAGAAATCAGGGTTAGTGAACAGCAGGTGCGCGCAGCGGTGGAGCTGCTGGACGGGGGCGCCACAGTGCCCTTTATCGCGCGCTACCGCAAGGAAGTCACCGGTGGGCTGGACGATATCCAGCTGCGTGAACTGGAAGCCCGCCTGTCTTACCTGCGCGAGCTGGACGACCGCCGCGCTGCGGTGCTCAAGAGCATTGACGAGCAGGGCAAGCTGACCGATGCGCTGCGTGCTGCCATTGCCGCAGCTCCAACGAAGCAGGAGCTGGAAGACATCTACCTGCCGTTCAAGCAAAAGCGCCGCACCAAGGGCCAGATGGCCCGCGAGTTCGGCATCGAGCCGCTGGCTGACAAGCTCTTTGCCGACCCCACGCTGGACCCCGCAGTGGAGGCTGCCGCCTTCACGAAGCCGCCCGAGGTGCTGGACGATGGCAAGACGGGCGCGGACTTTTCGACCGTGCCCGCAGTGCTGGACGGCGTGCGCGACATCCTTTCCGAACGCTGGGCCGAAGACCCGGCACTGGTGCAAAACCTGCGCGAATGGCTGTGGGCCGAGGGGCTGCTGCGCAGCAAGAAGGTCGAGTCCAAGAACGAGAACGACCCCGAGGTCTCCAAGTTCCGCGACTACTTTGAATACGACGAACCCATCGGCCGCGTGCCTTCGCACCGCGCGCTGGCGGTGTTCCGGGGCCGGGGCCTGGAGATTCTGGAGGCCAAGCTGGTGCTGCCCGTGGAGCCCGAACCCGGCAAGCCCAGCATGGCCGAAGGCAAGATTGCCCTGCACCTGGGCTGGAGCCACCAGGGCCGCAAAGCCGATGACCTGATCCGCAAGTGTGTGGCCTGGACCTGGCGCGTGAAGCTCAGCCTTTCAACCGAGCGCGACCTGTTCGCCCGCCTGCGCGACGACGCTGAAAAGGTGGCCATCAAGGTGTTTGCCGACAACCTGCGCGACCTGCTGCTGGCCGCGCCGGCGGGGCCGCGTGTGGTGATGGGCCTGGACCCGGGCATCCGCACCGGTGTGAAGGTGGCCGTGGTGGATGCCACGGGCAAGCTGGTGGAAACCGCGACTGTCTACCCGCACGAGCCGCGCCGCGATTGGGAGGGCTCGCTGCATACCCTGGCCAAGCTGGCCGAGAAGCACGGCGTGAACCTGATTGCGATTGGCAACGGCACGGCCAGCCGCGAGACCGACAAGCTGGCCGCCGACCTGATCAAGCTGGCGGCCAAGGTGGACCGCGTGATTGAAAAGGTGGTGGTGAGCGAGGCCGGTGCTTCGGTCTACAGCGCCAGCGAATACGCCTCGCAAGAGATGCCCGATGTGGACGTGAGCCTGCGTGGCGCGGCATCCATTGCACGCCGCCTGCAGGACCCGCTGGCCGAGCTGGTCAAGATCGACCCCAAGAGCATTGGCGTGGGCCAGTACCAGCACGACGTGAACCAGAGCGAGCTGGCGCGCACGCTGGGAACGGTGGTGGAAGACTGCGTGAACTCGGTGGGCGTGGACCTGAACACGGCCAGCGTGCCCTTGCTCAGCCGTGTCTCGGGCCTGTCGGGCAGCGTGGCCAAGGCGGTGGTGCGCTGGCGCGAGGCCAATGGCGCGTTCAAGAGCCGCAAGCAGCTCATGGACGTGGCGGGCCTGGGTGCCAAGACGTTTGAGCAGAGCGCGGGCTTCTTGCGCATCCGGGGGGGCGACAACCCCCTCGATATGACCGGCGTGCACCCCGAGACCTACCCCGTGGTCGAGCAGATCATGGAGAAGACGGGCAAGCCCGTGGCCGAGATCATGGGCCGCGCCGACATGCTCAAGACCTTGAAGCCCGAGTTGTTCGCCAACGAAAAATTCGGTGTGATCACCGTCAAGGACATCCTGGCCGAGCTGGAAAAGCCCGGCCGCGACCCGCGTCCGGACTTCAAGGTGGCGCGCTTCAACGACGGCGTCGAGGACATCAAGGACCTGAAGGAAGGCATGATCCTGGAAGGCACGGTGAGCAACGTGGCCCAGTTTGGCGCCTTCATCGACCTGGGCGTGCACCAGGATGGCCTGGTGCACGTGAGCCAGCTCGCGCACAAGTTTGTGAACGATGCGCGCGAAGTGGTCAAGACCGGCGACATCGTCAAGGTCAAGGTCATGGAGGTGGACGTGGAGCGCAAGCGCATCGGCCTGTCGATGAAGCTGGGCGACGCGCCACCGCGCCAGGGCGGCGACCGGGGTGCACCCCGCGACAACCGCTTTGAGGGGGCTGGCCGCGGCTATGCACAACCCCAGCGCCGCGCGCCCGAGCCTGTGCAACAGTCGGCCATGGCGTCGGCATTTGCCAAGTTGCAACAGGCCAAGGGCCGTTGACGGATTGCGGCGGGATGGCCTGGGTTTGCGGCAGGTTGGGGGCCATAATCGCCAGCAACCCCAACTCTGGTGCCTGACCCCATGGAGCTGAACGCACTGCTGGCCCAACCCGTAGCTCTGCCCAGCCTTCCGCGCACGGTGGCATTGCTGATGAGCGAGCTGGCGCATGAAGAGCCCAGCCTGCGGCGTCTGAACCAGCTTTTCGGCACCGACCCGGCCCTGGCCGGGCGGCTGCTGGAGCTGGCCAATTCCCACACCTTCCAGGTACCGCGCCAGATTGCCGGCATCCCCGAGGCACTGGCACTGCTGGGTATTGCCCAGGTTCGCGCACTGGTCACGTCGGCACCGCTGGGCACCGCGTCGCGCTCGGTGCCCGGCGTGCACATGCAGCAGTTCTGGCGCTACAGCCTCAACACGGCCAAGCTGGCACGGTCGCTGGCGGGCATCGTGCACCAGAACCAGACCGCTGCGTACACCACCGGCCTGCTGCACGCGCTGGGCGAGCTGGTGATCCACCTGGCCGACCCGGACAAAGCCCAGTCGGTCAACACACTGGTGGCCCCGTTTGACCTGCGGCGCGGCAAGATCGAGCAGCGCATCTTTGGCTACTGCTATGGCCATGTGACGGCCGGGCTGGCGCGCCGCTGGCGTTTGCCCGAGGTGGTGGTGGATGCCCTGCACCACCAGAGCGCGCCGTTTGACAACAATGCCTACGAGCCCCTCGCGGGCGTGATCCACCTTGCGTCCTGGCGCGCCCGAGCGCGCGAGGCAGAACTGGGCGAAAAGGAACTGGCCGTGTCGTTCCCTGGCGAAGTGGGCTTGGCCCTGGGGCTGGACATCGACATGGTGCTGCAGCAAGACCCTATCGACTGGACTGCGAAGCCTGAGGCTGCTGACTACGTGGTGTGAGAGCTGGTTTTGAGCCGCCTTGCGGCTTTGCGAAAATGCCGCCCATGAAAGCCCTGCGCATCCATGCCGGCCCCCGCGCCCGCCAACGCCTTGAAAACCACGGGCTGCAGCCCGGCGATGTGGGCGTGATCCCTGCGGCGGCAGGGGGCCCCAAGGGCCTGATCCTGGGTCCGCTGGACCGTTTTATCTTTGGGGAGTGGCTGCCCCAGTCCAGCCAGCCGGTGCATCTGGTGGGCGCCTCGATCGGCGCCTGGCGCATGGCCACGGCCTGCCTGCAGCAATCGGTGGCGGCTTTCGAGCGGCTGGAGCACGACTACATCCACCAGCACTACGACCTGCCGCCGGGCAAGAAGCGCCCCACGGCCGCGCATGTGAGCGAGCGGTTTGGGCAGAACCTGCAGGCGTTCTATGGTGGGCGCATCGACGAGGTGCTGAGCCACCCGCGCTACCGCCTGCACATCGTCACCTCGCGCGGGCGGCACCTGCTAGGGCGCGAGCACCGCGTGGCCACGCCGCTGGGCTATCTGGGCGCGTTTCTGACGAACACGGTGCACCGCAAGGCGATGGGGGCGTGGCTGGAGCGGGTGGTGTTCTCCTCGTCCGATGCAGCCACGGCCGATGGTGTTGGTGTGAGCGTTGGTGCTGCGTGCGCTGCATTGCCGTTTGGCACCTCGGACTACCGCACGCGGCAGGTGCTGCTGCACGGCGGCAACTTCATGCCAGCGCTGCAAGCCAGCTGCTCGATCCCGTTTGTGCTGCAGGCCGTGCACAACATTCCGGGTGCGCCCCGTGGAGCGTATTGGGACGGGGGCATCACCGACTACCACCTGCACCTCGCCTACGGTCAGCAATCGCAGAACGCTATTGAATTAATAGCTGGCAGCGCTTATCCAACAAGCGCTGGCGGCCAAAAACCCCCAGATTCTGGCCCGACTGCCTCGCCCGGCCTGGTGCTGTACCCGCATTTCCAGCACCAGGTGGTGCCCGGCTGGCTGGACAAGGGACTCAAGTGGCGCCACCGTTCCACCCCGGCGCTGGACAACATGGTGGTGCTGTCGCCCAGCCCCGACTGGGTGCGCTCCTTGCCCAACGCCAAGCTGCCCGACCGCAACGATTTCACCCACTACGGCACCGACAGCGCCGCGCGCGCCAAGGCCTGGCTTGCGGCTACGCGGGCCAGCCAGCAGCTGGTGGACGAGTGGCAGGCGTGGCTGGTGCGGCCCGACATGAACGCAGTGCAACCGCTGTAGTGCTCAGGTTGAGGCAGGCCGCCGCGCCGCCTCCTGCACCGCCCGGGCCGCATGGCGAGCAGCGTGCTCCCGGGCCCAGGTCAGCACCTCGTGCGCAGGCATGGGCCGTGCAATGCCAAAGCCCTGGGCGCGCTCGCAGCCCAGCTCCAGCAGCTTGGCGCATTGCTCGGCGGTTTCTACGCCCTCGGCCACCACATGCCGGTGGAAGGCGGCGGCCAACGCGACGATGGCGCTCACGAGCGTGAGGTCGTCGCCGTCTTCCAGAATGCCGCGCACGAACGACTGGTCGATCTTGATGGTTTCGGCGGGCAGGCGCTTCAGGTAAGACAGCGAGGAGAAGCCGGTGCCGAAGTCGTCCAGCGCAAAACGCACGCCCAGAGCCTGGCAGCTTTGCATCATGTGGCGCATGTACTGCATGTCTTGCAGGGCCGCAGATTCGAGGATTTCCAGCTCCAGGCGGGTGGGCGACACCTCGGGGCAGGTGTGCAGGATGTCCTTGAGCCGCTCCACAAAATTGGCCCGGTGAAAGTGGGGCGCGGAGATGTTCACGCTCACCTCCCACAGCATGCCGGCGTCCGTCCACTGCCGCATCTGTGCCAGGGCCTGGCGCAGCACCCATTCACCCACTTCCACCTCCAGCTCGGCATCCTCGATCAGGGGCAGCACATGCTGCGGGCCCAGCAGGCCTTGCTCGGGGTGTTGCCAGCGCAGCAGGGCCTCCAGCCCCAGGATTTCGCCGGTGCGCAGGTTCACCTTGGGCTGGTAGTGCAGCACCAGCTCGCCCGCGTGCAGCGCCTGGGCCACGCGGGTCTGGCGGGTGTGCCGGGTCTGCACGGCGTGGTCCAGCTGCACGTCGAACACATGCATCTGGTTGCGGCCGAAGCCCTTGGCCTGGCACATGGCCTGGTCGGCGTGGCGCAGCAGGGTGTCGGGGTTGGCGTCGTCTTGCGGAAACACGGCCACGCCCACACTCACGGTGGTGTGCAGCACGCGGTCGTCGATGGCGTAGGGGGCGGCCAGCTGCTGCATGAGCACGTCCACACGCGCCTCGATGGCGGGTATGTCGGGCAGTTCGCCCAGCAGCAGCACAAACTCATCGCCCCCCATGCGCGCCACGGCGTCCTGCGGCGTGATGAAGGCGCCCAGGCGCCGCGCGGTTTCCTTGAGCAGGCGGTCGCCCACGCGGTTTCCGTGGGCGTCGTTCACGGTCTGGAAATGGTCCAGGTCGAGCATGCACACCGCCAGCAGCAGCCCTTTTTGCCGCGCCACGAAGATGGCATGGGTCAGCCGCTCGGCCAGGGCGGCGCGGTTGTACAACCCGGTGAGCGGATCGTGCCGTGCGTGCCATGAAATCTGGTGGCGCAGGTTGCGGGTTTCGGTCACGTCGCGGAACACCAGCACGCAGCCTGCGGCCGTGCCATCGCCCTGGCGGATCGCTGACGCGGTGTACTCGATGGCGTAGCGTTCGCCCGAGCGGTGGATCAGCACCTCGTGCGTGACCGGCTGCAGCGCGCCGGGCACGGTGTCCCGCTCGGCCGCAGAACTGGCGTTGCGGCTGGCAAGCTCTTCATACAGGCGAAACACGTCGTCCAGCTGCCGCCCCAGCGCCTGGTCGGCGGTGAAGCCGGTCATGAGCTGTGCAGCCTCGTTGATGGTTTCGATGCAGCCCGAGGGGTCGGTGGTGATCACCCCGTCGCCGATGGAGGCGAGCGTGACCTCGGCGCGTTCCTTCTCGGCGCGCAGGGCCTCCTGGGCGCGTTTGCGTTCGGTCACATCCACCAGGGTGCCAATGGTGCCGGCCAGCGTGCCCCGGGTGGTGGTGAATGGGGCCTCGTAGTAGGCCATGTCCCTTGGGGGCTGGTGGTTGGCCGGGTGCACGCGGATCTCGTTGTCCTGCGCCTGGGCGATCTGGGTGGAGCGCTCGGGCGACAGCTCCTGGGGATACGCGGGTGGCGAGGCCTGAGCGCTGCCAGCACCGGCAGGGGCATGAAAAAGCCGCTGCCAGGCGCAGTTGACTTCCAGGGTGACACCCTTCGCATCCCGCACGAACACCGGCAGGGGCAGGGCGTCGATCAGCTGGCGTGTGAAGTGCAGTTGTTCGCTTTGCTGCTGCTGGGTTTCGCGCAGCGACAGCACCAGCGACTGGACCTTGCCCGCCATGTCATTGAAGGTGGCCGCCATGGCGCGCGATTCGAGCGTGCCCGTCACCTCCATGCGCGTGTCCAGGCGGCCCTGGCGGAACGCATCGGTGGCTTCCGCCAGGCGGCGCAGCATGCGGGCATTGGCCCGCAGCAGCAGGGTGAGCAGCAGCAGGATGGTGAAAATGTTGAGGGCCGAGATGCGCAACTGCACCACCACCGTGCTCCAGACCTGGCCGACGAGGGGGGCCGCCTGCAGCGTCACCGTCAGGCGCCCGGAGGCCCCGCCGCTGGACAACGCCTGGCTGAACTGCTGCGAGGGCGGTGCAATGTTGACCCATTGGGCAAACCAGTCTGGCGCGGTGGCGGGCAGGCGGGGCGCCCTGGCTTCGGTGGCGGGCTCGTTGTCCACCTGCCATTTCAGCGAATGGATGCCCGGCCCGAAGCTGGCAATCCCTTCGCTGAGCAGCGTGGCCTGGGCCTGGCGGTCCGAGGCTAGCAGGGCCGCCAGCGACGGCAGCAGCGCATCCCCAGCACGGCGCAGTTCGGTGGCGGCATGGCGGCGCACCTCGTCGGTTTCTGTGGCCACCAGGTAGTGGTAGCGCACCGTGCTGACCAGCACGATGATCAGCACGATAGGCACATACAGCCGGGGATAGGTGCCCCGCAGGAGCCAGGTGCTGAGATTTCCGGTGCGCATCGACAGTGGCCCTCCCCCCAGGGCCTGATCAAAGTCTCCGGGCAGCGCCAGAACGACATTGAACTGGCTCTCCACCAGGGTAATGAATTGTTAATTAATTGTTGACGAGTCGGAGTCTAGCGCGTAGTGAATCGCGTGAGATGGGTTTGGACAGCGCAATCCCGCAGGAGCGGCCACGGCAGGAAGGCTTCTATGTGCGTTGGAGGCGGCGGCACGCCAGGTGCTGTGGCGCCGCCGCAGGGAGATCACCAATACGCTTTGGGCAGGCCCTTACAGCGACTGCGCCAGCATGTCGCGGTATTCCTCGGGCGTGGCAATGCGCGGGTTGGTCTTGTGGCAGTGGTCGGCCATCGCGCCCTTGATGATGTCGTCGAACATCGCCTCGTTCACGCCCATGGCGGCCAGGCCGGTGGGCAGGCCCAGGCGGGCGTTCATGTCGCGGATGGCTTCGGGAATATCGCCTGCGCTTGCCAGGCCCATGGCGTGGGCCATACGTTCCAGGCGCTTTTCCTTCTGCACCGATTCCGCCTGCGCATTGAAGCGCACCACGGCGGGCAGGAACATGGCGTTGAGCGTGCCGTGGTGCAGGCGCGGGTTCACGCCGCCCAGGCTGTGGCTGAGCGAATGCACCGCGCCCAGGCCCTTCTGGAAGGCCATGGCGCCCTGCATGCTGGCGCTCATCATGTGCAGGCGCGCGTCGCGGTCGCTGCCGTTTTGGGTGGCTTGCTCGATGTTCGCCCAGCCGCGTGTGAGGCCATCCAGCGCGATGCCGTCAGCGGGCGGGTTGAACGCGGCGGACATGAAGGTTTCCATGCAGTGTGCAATCGCATCCATGCCCGTAGCGGCAGTGAGCATGGGGGGCAGGCCCAGCGTGAGTTCGGGGTCGCAGATGGCCGTCTTGGGCACCAGGTTCCACGAGTGAAAGCCAAGCTTGCGGTGGTCGTCCACGATGATGATGGCGCCGCGTGCCACCTCGCTGCCCGTGCCGCTGGTGGTGGGCACGGCAATCAGCGGCGCAGCGCGGTCGGTGATGCGCGGGGAGCCGCCTTCGATGGTGGCGTAGTGGGTGAGGGGGCCTTCGTGCGTGGCGGCAATCGCGATGCCCTTGGCGCAGTCGATGGCCGAGCCGCCACCCACGGCAATCAGGCCGTCGCAGCCTTGCGCCTTGTACATCTCTACTGCAGCGCGCACGGCGGCTTCGGTGGGGTTGGACGGGGTCTGGTCAAACACGGCCACCGTCATATCTGGCAGCGCATCGAGCGCCTTTTGCAGCACGCCTGCGGCCTTCACGCCAGGGTCTGTCACGATCAGAGGGCGGGTGATGCCCACACGCTCGCACTCTTGTTTCAGCAGCTTGACGGCGCCGAATTCAAACTGGATCTGGGTGACGTAGTAGATGAAAGCCATGGTGCAACAGAATGTGTGAATGGGAGTGCCAGCGATTACGATAGCTCGCCAGCCCTTGAAACGAGTTCTGAGCTCACTTTATAAGGAGGAGACACGCGTGAAAACGAAGCAAACCCTGATGGCGGCCCTGGTAGCCGTCGCATCTGTGACAAGCGCCCAGGCCCAGTGCCTGACCGATGCGCAGGCCGCCGACCTGGTGGCCAACTATGTGGCCAAGACCCCGGCCGCCAACCCCGAGAACCTCACTGACGCCGACGGCGCCTGTACACGCGGCAAGGTCAACGCATTGCTGGCACAGCGCATGGGCAAGGTGATTGGCTACAAGGCGGGCCTGACCAACCCCGCTGTGCAAAAGCGCTTCAACACCGACAAACCCGTTTGGGGCAAGCTCTACGAAGGCATGGTGCTGCCCAGTGGCGCCACGGTGGATGCGGCCTTCGGTGCCCGCCCACTGTACGAGGCCGACATGCTGGTGCGCGTGAAAAGCGCCGCCATCAACCAGGCCAAGACCCCCATGGACGTGCTGGATGCCGTGGACCAGATCATCCCGTTCATGGAATTGCCCGACCTGATGGTGCAGGCGCCGCCCAAGCTCAATGGCGCAGGCGTGACGGCCATCAACGTGGGCGCGCGCCTGGGCGTGGCGGGTACACCCATTGCTGTGCCAGCCTATCGCGGCGAGCGTTTTGCCATGCTGAAGGCGCTGGCCGACATGAACGTGTCGCTGACCGATGGCGCGGGCGCGCGCCTGGGCGGTGGCAAGGGCAGCGACATCCTGGAGCATCCGCTCAATGCCGTGGTGTGGCTGGCGGGCGCGTTGGCGCAAGAAGGCCTGGCCATGCAGCCGGGCGATCTGATCAGCCTGGGCTCATTCTCGCCCCTGCTGCCACCCAAGGCCGGTTTGTCGGTGACGGCCACCTACGATGGCCTGCCCGGCGCCGCACCGGTGCGCGTGACCTTCAAGTAAGCCACCGATGAGCGGCCCGCCGCCGTGCGGGCCGTTTTGTTTTTTTGCCGAGACCCCAACCGTTGACCGACCTGCACATCCACCACACCCGTCTCACCCCCCAGATGCGCAGCGTTCTCGAACGCATGGCCCGCGCGGGGCACCCACCGCTGCACACGCGCACGCCGCAGGAGGCACGCATCGCTTACCAGGCGGGCGCGGATGTGCTGGAGGTGCCCAAGGCCGCACTGGCGCGGGTGGAGGACCTGCAGATCCCGGCCCGCGACGGCGCCATGCTGCCCGCACGGCTGTACGCGCCCAGCACCGACAAGGGCTTGCCCGTGCTGCTGTACACGCACGGCGGCGGCTTCACCATTGGCAACATCGCCACGCACGACATTCTGTGCCGCGAGCTGGCACGCCTGGCCGGTTGTTTGGTGGTGTCGCTGGACTACCGGCTGGCGCCGGAGCACCGCTTTCCCACGGCCAGCAACGATGCCTGGGATGCCTTGCAGTGGCTTGTGGCCAACGCCAGGGGCCTGGGTGCAGACCCCCAGCGGCTGGCCGTGGGCGGCGACAGTGCAGGCGGTACGCTGGCCGCCGTCAACGCCATCCTGGCGCGGGATGCGGGCCTGCCACTGGCGCTGCAACTGCTGATCTACCCCGGCTGTGCAGCGCACCAGGACACGCCTTCGCACACCACCTTCGCGCGCGGCCTGGTGCTGGAAGAGCCTGCCATCAGCTGGTTCTTCGGCAACTACGTGCAAAGCCGCGCCGAGCGCGAAGACTGGCGCTTTGCCCCGCTGCATGCGCCGGATGTCGATGGTGTGGCCCCCGCCTGGATCGGTCTGGCAGAGTGTGACCCGCTGGTGGACGAAGGCATAGCCTACGCCGACAAGCTGCGCCTGGCAGGCGTGCAAGTGGACCTGGACATCTACCGGGGCGTGACCCACGAATTCATCAAGATGGGCCGCGCCATCCCCGAGGCGCGCAAGGCCCATGCCGACGCAGCCCGTGCGCTGCGATTGGCCTTTGGACTGGAGTGAAGACAACATGCAACGCAACGAATTCCGCTGTTTCCACCGCCTGCGCGTGCGCTGGGCCGAGGTGGACATGCAAAAGATCGTGTTCAACGCGCACTACCTCATGTACATCGACACGGCCATGAGCGACTACTGGCGCGCGCTGGGTTTGCCTTACGAGGCGAGCATGCATGTACTGGGCGGTGAGATGTATGTGAAGAAGGCCACGGTGGAATACCACGCCTCTGCGCGGCTCGATGACACGCTGGACGTGGGCCTGCGCTGCGCGCGGATCGGCAACTCGTCGTGCCTGTTCACGGCGGGCATTTTCTGTGGCGACCGGTTGCTGATCTCGGCCGAACTGGTCTATGTGTTTGCCGACCCGGCCACGCAGACCTCGCGCCCGGTGCCACCCGCGCTGCGCGCCATCTTCGAGGGCTTTGAGGCCGGTGCCGACATGGCCGAGGTGCGCACGGGCGACTGGAACACCCTGGGCCGCGATGCAGGCCGTGTGCGCACGGAGGTGTTTGTGCACGAGCAGGGCATTCCCGCCGAAATCGAAGCCGATGTGCACGACATCTCGGCCCGCCATGCCGTGCTCTACAACCGGCTGGGAATGCCCATTGCTGCAGGCCGCTTGCTGCAGCAGTCACCGGGTGTGGGCCGCATCGGCCGCATGGCCGTGGACCGCTCGGTGCGTGGTGCGCAGTGGGGGCGGCAGTTGCTGGATGCGCTGGTCGCCGCCGCCCGCGCCCGGGGCGACACGGAGGTGCAATTGCACGCCCAGCGCAGCGCTGAGGGGTTTTACCGCCGCGCCAGTTTCTCCGTGGTAGGTGAGCCTTACGAAGAGGCTGGCATCGCGCACATTGCGATGGCGCAGCGGTTGTAGTTGATTTTGCTATTAATAAATGAGCTGCTTGCGCTTGATGGATAGGCGCTGGAGCCCATTTTTATTCAAATATCTTCGAGCAGCGCGTAGGGCAGCGGCAGCAGGGCCAACGCTACGCCGTCCGTGGCACCCACCTGAAGGCTGCCTTCCTGCGCGGCGCTGATCTGCAGCGACACGATGGTGTCGAATCCGCCGCTCGGCGCAGAAGCCACCTGCACCACGGTGCCGCAGGGCTGTTCCAGGTCTGCCGTGTTGAACACTTCGGCTCCCACTGCTACTTCGGCCGCCGCATGGGCGATGTAGGCCCGGCGCTTGAGCGTGCCCCGGAACTGGCTGCGCGCCACCACTTCCTGGCCGGGGTAGCAGCCCTTCTTGAAGTTCACGCCACCCAGGGATTCATAGTTCAGCATCTGGGGCACAAAGGCCTCGACCACGGGCGTGGTCAGGGTTGCCACGCCGCTCTTCACCTCGCTCCAAAGCCACAGCGCGGCGTCCAGCGCGGGGCCTGCGGGGGCCGGGTCAACGGCAGGGGCCACCCACAGGGCCCGGGGCTGGCCATCGGCGGGGTACAGGTGGACCACCGATGCGGTGCCGATATCGGCCTTGGTCCAGGCGGGCTGGCTGACGTCGGGCACGGTGTCTCCGGCCAGACCGTACAGGGCAAAGTCGTTGGTGGCGTCGGTCAGCTTGGCCTTTGCGCGCAATACAAACATCGACAGGCGCTTGAGCGTGGGGGGCAGCAGGTCGCGGCTGCACACCAGCAGCACCTCGGTAGCGCTGCGCTTGAAGCCGATGAAGCTGGCCTGCATGCGGCCCTTGGCCGACAAAAAGGCTGCGAGGCGGGCCTGGTCCATGCCGAGCAGGGCGAAATCCTGGGTGAGCTGGCCGTGCAGAAACTTGGCGGCGTCTTCGCCTTCCACGCGAATCACGCCCAGGTGGGACAGGGGGGCAATGCCGTTCAGGGGGTAAGTCATCGCTGAATTATGATGCCCTGTTTCATACACACAGACGGCAGGGTTGTGCGACGTTTACTGGCTTTGATCGCGTTGGTTTTGATCGCATCCGGTGGTGCGGCTTTTTGGTGGCTGCACCAGCCGCTGGTGACCGGCAGCGAGCCTCTGGAGTTGGCCATCGAGCCCGGCACCACACCCCGGGGCGTCGCCCGCGATGTGGTGGCTGCTGGCGCGCGCGTGGATGCCCGCATGCTCTACGCCTGGTTCCGCTTCTCGGGCCAGGACCGCGCTATCAAGGCCGGCAACTATGAAATCCCCCCTGGCACCACGCCCCGCAGCCTGCTGCAAAAGCTGGTGCGCGGCGAAGAGAGCCTGCGCGCCATCACCCTGGTCGAGGGCTGGAACTGGCGCCAGGTGCGCCAGGCGCTGGCCAAGGAAGATCAGCTCAAGCGCGACGTTGCCACGCTGACCGACGAAGCGCTGATGGCCCAGCTGGGCCGCCCCGGTGTGCCACCCGAGGGGCGCTTCTTTCCGGACACCTACACCTACGCCAAAGGCTCCAGCGACATCGCTGTGTTGCGCCGGGCGATGCATGCCATGGACCGCCGCCTCGAAGCCGCCTGGGCGCAGCGTGCGGCAGACACGCCCCTCAAGTCGGCCGAAGAGGCCCTGATTCTGGCCAGCGTTGTGGAGAAGGAAACGGGCAAGGCCAGCGACCGGGGCCAGATTGCGGGCGTGTTTGCGAACCGGTTGCGCGTGGGCATGCTGCTGCAGACCGACCCCACGGTGATCTACGGCCTGGGCGAGAAGTTTGATGGCAACCTGCGCCGCCGCGACCTGCAGACGGACACGCCCTGGAACACCTACACCCGCGCAGGCCTGCCGCCCACTCCGATTGCCATGCCCGGCAAGGCGTCGCTGCTGGCCGCCGTGCAGCCGGACGCCACGCGCGCCCTGTACTTTGTGGCCAAGGGCGATGGCGCCAGCCACTTCAGCACGTCGCTGGAGGAGCACAACCGTGCCGTCAACCGCTACCAACGCGGCCAGCAGTAGATTCTTCCACCAAGGTTTTCATGTCACGACCCGGTCTGTTCATCACCTTTGAAGGCATCGACGGTGCGGGCAAGTCCTCGCACATCGAGGGGCTGGCCACCGCCTTTCGGGCACAGGGCCGTGCCGTCACCGTCAGCCGCGAGCCGGGCGGCACGCCGCTGGCCGAAAAACTGCGCGAAATGGTCCTCAACGACCCGATGGATGCGCTCACCGAGTCGCTGCTGATTTTTGCGGCCCGCCGGGATCACCTGCGCAATGTGATCGAGCCCGCCCTGGCGCGGGGCGACGTGGTGCTGTGCGACCGCTTCACCGATGCCACCTTTGCCTACCAGGGCGCGGGGCGCGGCTTTGATCTTGGTGTGCTATTAATATTGGAGCGTCTTGCGCAGACTGGACTTGCGCCAGAGGCAGATTTGATGCGTGAACCCGATTTGACGGTGTGGTTTGACCTGGCGCCCGAGGTGGCGGCCGAACGCCTGGCCGGTGCGCGTGTGCCCGACCGCTTCGAGGCCCAGCCCGTCGAGTTCTTCCGCCGCGTGGCCCAGGGCTATGCCGACCGCGCCGCTGCAGCGCCGCAGCGCTTTGCGCGCCTGGACGCGGCCCAAGACCGCCACCGCGTGTGGCAGCAGCTCACCAGCGTGTTTGTGCGCAAGGGGTGGCTGGCGATCATGGTGGCGTCCCAGGGGGGGCCGCAATGAGCGAGGCCACAGTGGCATTGGCGCCGTGGATTGCCGCGCAGCGCACCAGCCTGCTGGCCCAGCGCGGCCACGCGTGGTTGTTGCAGGGGCCGTCGGGCCTGGGCCAGTACGCCTTGGGGTTGGAGCTGGTGCGGGCGTGGTTGTGCGATGCGCCCACAGAGCAGGGCGCGTGCGGCCAATGCAACAGTTGCCACGCCATCGACGTGCGCACCCACGCCGATCTGTGTGTGCTGATGCCCGAGGTGCAGATGATGGCGCTGGGCTGGCCCTTGTCGGAAAAGGCCCAGGCGGACATCGACGACAAGAAGCGCAAGCCCAGCCGCGAGATCCGCGTGGAAGCCATGCGCGATGCGGTGGAGTTCTCGCAGCGCACCTCGGCGCGCGGCAAAGGCAAGGCGGTGCTGGTGTACCCGGCCGAGCAGATGAACCACATCACGGCCAATGCCTTGCTCAAGACCCTGGAGGAGCCGCCGGGTGACGTGCGCTTTGTACTCGCCAGCGAGGCGGCGCACCAATTGCTGCCCACCATCCGCAGCCGCTGCCTGGGCCACACCATGGTCTGGCCCGCACAGGACCAGATGCTGCAGTGGCTGCAAGGGCAGGGCATCGCTGCGGATGCCGCTGTGTCTTTTTTGCGGGCCGCGGGCGGGCGGCCCGACGATGCGTTGGCACTGGCGCGCTCGGGCCGAAGTCCACAAGCCTGGTCGGCCTTGCCGCAGGCGGTGGCCAAGGGCGATGTGACTGCCTTGGGAGACTGGTCGCCCGCGCAGGTGATCGACGCACTGCAAAAACTCTGCCATGACCTGCTGGCGGCCAGCGTAGGCGGCGCGCCGCGCTACTTTGCACCCGCAGACCTGCCCAAGACGGTGCCGCCGTTGGGTGCTCTGACCCGCTGGTCGCGCGCACTGGCCAAGGCTGCACGCACGGCGGACCATCCTTTCAATGCTGGCCTCATGCTGGAGGCGCTTGTCGCCCAGGCGCGAAACACCCTACACTCCAAGCACTGAGCCGCACCCATCCATCCATGAGCAGTCCATCCACCGCCCCCCGCCCCAGCGTCATGCAGCTGGCCATCAAGGAAAAGGGGGCCCTGTACGCGGCCTACATTCCCTTTTTTGCCGAAGGGGGCATTTTTGTCCCTACCCAGCGGGACTACAAGCTGGGCGATGATGTCTATGTGCTGCTCACGCTGCCGGACGACACGCAGCGCTATCCGGTGGCCGGGCGCGTGGCATGGGTCACGCCAGCACGGGCTGCGGGCAACCGTACCCAGGGCGTGGGCATCCAGTTTCCCAAGGACGAAAAGTCGCGCCAGCTCAAGGCCAAGATTGAGGAGCTGCTGGGCACATCCCTGGGGTCCGACCGGCCCACCCAGACCATCTGAGTTTGGCGCCGCCACCGTGCCGACCTGCGCAGGCTGGTCGGCATTTTTTATGGGCGCCCACGACGAGGGCGCGGATGGCGTATCTTCACTCCAGAGCGCTGCGCCGCCTTTGACGGCCCGCGTTGCGCCCCAGAAACGACTAATTTGAAACCGCATGTTCACTGATTCGCACTGCCATCTCAATTTTCCGGAACTGGTGAGCCAGCTCCCCGCCATCCGCCAGGCCATGGCCGAGGCACAGGTCACCCGGGCTCTTTGCATCTGCACCACGCTGGAAGAATTCGACGGGGTACATGCCCTGGCCATGGCGCACGACAACTTCTGGAGCACGGTGGGGGTACACCCCGACAACGAAGGCATCGCCGAGCCGTCGGTGCAGGACCTGCTGGACCGTGCTGCCCTGCCGCGCGTAGTGGCCATTGGCGAAACGGGGCTCGACTACTACGGCATGGAAGACCGCAAGGGCGGGCGCAGCATTGCCGATCTGGAGTGGCAGCGCGACCGTTTTCGCAACCACATTCGCGCGGCCCGGGTGTGCGAAAAGCCCTTGGTCATCCATACGCGCAGCGCGTCGGACGACACCCTCGCCATCTTGCGCGAAGAGGGCGAGGACGGCCCCGGAAACCGTGCAGGCGGTGTCTTCCACTGCTTTACCGAATCGATGCAGGTGGCGCGTGCGGCGCTGGATCTGGGCTACTACATTTCTTTCTCGGGCATCGTGACCTTCAAGAGCGCCCAGGAGCTGCGCGACGTAGTGGCCTTTGTGCCGCTGGACCGCACGCTGATCGAAACCGACAGCCCCTATCTGGCGCCCGTGCCGTATCGCGGCAAGACCAACAACCCCTCGTATGTGCCCTATGTGGCCCGGCAGGTTGCCGAGACCAAGGGGCTGACGCTGGAGGAAGTGGCCGACGCCACCAGCCGCAACTTCGACATTCTGTTCAAGGGAGTGACCGCATGATTTGCCATCGCCGCAATGCGCTGGCCACCCTGGCGCTGGGGCTTGCCGCCCCCGGCATCTGGGCCGGAGCCTATGAGGATTTTTTTGTCGCCATCCTGCGTGATGACGATGCTGCCATTGCCGCGCTGTTGCGCAGGGGTTTTGATCCCAATACGCGCGACCCGAAAGGGCAGGTGGGCCTGACCATCGCTTTACAGAATGGGTCGTCCAAAGCGTTTGCAGCCTTGCTGGCATCCAGCCAGGTGAACGTGGAGGCCCGCAATGCGCAGGACGAAAGTCCCTTGATGATGGCGGCCCTCAAGGGCAATCTGGAAGCCGTCAAGGCGCTGCTGGCACGCGATGCGGATGTGAACAAGACAGGCTGGGCGCCCTTGCACTATGCGGCCTCTGCAGGTTCGCGCCAGCATGTGGCCATCATCGCGTTGCTGCTGGAAAACCATGCCTACATCGACGCCACATCACCCAACGGCACCACGCCCCTCATGATGGCGGCGCAATACGGTTCCAACGAGGCCGTTCAGCTGCTGCTGGATGAGGGCGCGGACCCCACGCTCAAGAACCAGCTGGGGCTCACGGCCGCCGACTTTGCCTTGCGGGTGAGTCGTACCGAATCCGCCGACAAAATCGCCGCAGCCATCCGCAAGCGCCAGCCCAACCGGGGCCGGTGGTAGACGTAGCGCTGGGATCGGCCGTTGTCGCGCGCCGGTTAGCGCGCAATAGCACGCAATAGCGTGTTCAGTGCAATGCGGCAGTTTCGCCTGAGACAGGCCGGGCCTGCAGGCGCGCGTACAGTCCGCCCATCGCCATCAGCTCAGCGTGGGTGCCTTGTTCGGCAATGCGCCCACGCTCCATGACGATGACCCGGTTGGCATGCTCGATGGTGGACAGGCGGTGCGCAATGACCAAGGTGGTACGTCCCTGCATCAGGCGCTGCAGGGCGTCCTGTACCAGCCGTTCGGATTCGGTGTCCAGCGCCGAGGTGGCTTCGTCCAGGATCAGGATGGGGGCGTCCTTGTACAGCGCCCTCGCAATTGCCAGCCGCTGGCGCTGCCCCCCCGACAACTGCGTGGCGTTGTGACCCACAACCGTATGCATGCCCTGGGGGAGTGCTGCCACGTGTTCGGCCAGGTTGGCGGCCGCCAGGCACGCCTGCACGCGTGCTTCATCCACCGCGTGTCCCAGTGCCACGTTGGCCGCAATGGTGTCGTTGAACATCACCACGTCCTGGCTCACCATGGCGAATTGCGAGCGCAGCGATCCGAGGTCCCACTCTGGCAAGGGGTTCCCGTCGACCAGGATTTCACCCGAAGCGGGCGTCACAAACCGTGGCAACAGGTTGACCAGCGTGGTCTTGCCTGCCCCGGAGGGGCCGACCAGTGCGACGATTTCGCCAGGCTCCACGCGCAAGCTGATGTGGTCCAGGGCAGGGGCGTGGTCAGGGCCAAATGACACCGTGACCTGCTTGAGTTCCAGCGCCCCCTGGGCGCGGTCCTTGCGGAACTGGCCGCCCACTTCGGCTCCGGTGTCTCCCAGCAGTGCCAGCCCCCGCTCCAGGGCGGCAACACCCCGCGTGATCGGGCTGGCGACATCGGCGAGGCGGCGTATGGGCGCAATAAGCATCAGCATGGCCGTGATGAATGACACGAAGCCGCCGACGGTGACATCCTTGGCGTCCACGGTGCCACGGCTCTGCCACAGGGCAATGCAGATCACTACGGAGAGCGCAGCAGCGGCGAGTAGCTGCGTCAGCGGCGTCATGGCTGCGGAGGCGATGGTGGACTTGATCGCCAGGCGTCGCAGGCTCTGGCTCAAGGCGGCGAAGCGCCCGGCCTGGCCAGGCTGCGCGCCATGCAGCCGGACCATGCGGTGGGCCAGCACGTTTTCTTCCACCACATAGGCGAGTTCGTCGGTGGCCTGCTGGCTGCTTTTGGTCAGGTGGTAAAGGCGCCGGGACAAGGTCTTCATGATCCAGGCCACGCCCGGCACGACCACGGCGACGATCAGCGTGAGCTGCCAGTTGAGGTACAGCAGGTACACCAGCAGCGCCACCAGTGTGAATCCGTCGCGCGACACCCCTAGCAGTGCCTGTACGAGCAGGGTTGCGCCGGTTTGCACCTCGTACACCACGGTGTTGGACAGCGTGCTGGCCGACTGGCGCGAGAACAGGCCCATCTCGGCAGCCAGCACCCTGTCAAACAGCGACTGGCGCAGCGTCAGCATGCCTTCGTTGGCAATGCGTGCCAGTGCGTACTGGCCGACGAACTGGGCAACGCCCCGCACAAAAAACACGCCCAGGATGGCCAGTGGCACCATCCACAGTTGGAGGGTGCCTTGCGTGAAGCCCCGGTCCAGCAGGGGCTGCAGCAATGCGGGAATCAGCGGCTCGGTGATCGCGCCGACGAGGGTGGCAACAACGGCAAGGCTCCAGGCCATTCGCTGGTTGCCAAAGTAGACAGACAGTCGGCGCAGGCGTGTGGCCAGGCTTGCAGCGGGCGGGGAGGGAGTGTTGGGAGGCGCGGCGCCCGTATCTGTGGCTTGCATGTGGCCCGGATTCTACGGTTGTGGGCGGTCAAGGTGCCGGTGAGATATTTCTGCGCAGCAGGTTGGGGGCTGCAAGAAATCGGTGCGAATAGGTTTGGAGGTCGCACGTTTTGTCACAGGGGTTTCCCCGCTGTGTGTAACATTCGGGTTTGCCTTTCGGCATTTGTTCGGCCACCGCTGGATGCCAATGACCACAGATCGAATCCCAACACACCCATCCCCTGCGGCCTTGCCGCATCCCTTGCGCCGCCACATGCTGGCTGCGCTGATCTCGACCCCCGCACTGCCCGCCCTCGCGCAATTTCGCGTTGAGGTCACGGGTGTTGGTTTGACCCAGTTGCCCATCGCAATTGCGCCGTTCCGGGGCGAGGCGCAGTCTCCCCAGAAAATATCGGCTATCGTTCAGGCCGACCTGGAGCGCAGCGGACAGTTCCGCGCGGTAGACGCCTCCGGCGCGGTGCTGGACGAAACCGCGCGCCCGGATGTCGCACTGTGGCGCCAGAAGAGTGCGGACTCCCTGGCTACTGGCAGTGTGACGCGCCTGGCAGATGGGCGTTTCGATGTGCGCTTTCGCCTTTGGGATGTGGTGAAGGGGCAGGACCTTGGTGGCCAAAGCTTTGTGGTCACCCAAGGCGATCTGCGCCTGGTGTCGCACCGCATTGCGGATTTCATCTATGAAAAGCTGACGGGCGAGCGCGGCATTTTCTCGACGCGTATCGCCTATGTCACCAAGACAGGCTCCCGGTACAGCCTGTGGGTGGCAGACGCTGACGGAGAGAATGCCCAATCGGCACTGTCGAGCCCGGAGCCCATCATTTCCCCTGCATGGTCGCCCAACGGGGGGCAACTGGCCTATGTGTCGTTTGAATCGCGCAAGCCGGTGGTCTATGTGCATGATGTGGCCTCCGGCCGCAGGCGTCTGATTGCCAATTTCCGGGGGTCCAACAGTGCCCCTGCCTGGGCTCCGGATGGTCGATCCCTCGCCGTGACGCTCAGCCGTGACGGGGGATCTCAGCTCTACACCATCGACGCCAACGGTGGCGAGCCGCGCCGCCTCATGCAAAGCGCTGGCATCGACACGGAGCCCATGTTCTCCGGTGACGGCCGCAGCATCTACTTTGTCAGCGACCGTGGTGGTGCGCCGCAGATCTACAAGGTCTCCACATCTGGCGGCAACGCGGAACGTGTGACGTTTACCGGCAGCTACAACATCTCCCCCAGCGTCAGCCCCGATGGCCGCTGGCTGGCCTACATCTCCCGTGTCGGTGGGGCTTTCAAACTGCACGTGATGGACCTGTCCTCGGGCACTGTGAATGCGGTCACCGACACAACGGCAGATGAGAACCCCAGCTTTGCCCCCAATAGCCGCCTTATCGTTTATGCCACCCAGCAGCAAGGGCGTGAAGCGCTCATGACCACCACGCTGGACGGCAAGATCAAGGCCCGGCTCGCGGGGCAGGCGGGCGATATCCGTGAGCCCGATTGGGGCCCGTTTCAAAAGCAATGAACTTATCAGCACTTTCAAGTATCAAGTTTTCAGGAGAATTTTGGATGATCAAACGTTTTACCCTTGCCCTTACCGTTGTCGCCCTCGTTGCCGGGTGCAGCTCTGGCGTGAAGCTGGACGATGTGCCGGTCGAAGACAAGAACGCCACGTCTACCATGGGTGGTAATACTGGCGCCAACTCTGGCAATACCGCGCAGAGCGGTGTTGCTGGTGTGGACCTCGGCCAGTCGGGCCGCGATGCTGCAGGCCCAGTGGGCGTGAGCCGTATCGTTTATTTTGATTACGACAGCTACGTAATCAAGCCCGAATTTCAGTCGCTGATCGAGGCGCACTCTCGTTTCATCAAGGCCGGCACCAATCGCAAGCTGATGATTGAAGGCCACACGGACGACCGAGGTGGTCGTGAGTACAACCTGGCGCTCGGTCAGAAGCGCGCCGAGGCAGTGCGCCGTTCGCTGGCTCTGCTCGGCGTGCAGGACAGCCAGATGGAAGCTGTGAGCTTTGGCAAGGAAAAACCAGCAGCCCAAGGCAATTCTGAAGACGCGCACGCCCAAAATCGCCGGGCTGAACTGTCCTATCGTTGATGCGCACGATTTCTTTGTCCTCCCCGCTCAAGGCGCTGGCGGCAGTGATGCTGTCCGTGGCCTTGCTGCCCACGGGCCATGCCGCAATTTTTGAGGATGGCGAGGCCCGCCGCGCCATTCTCGAAATGCGGCAGCGCGTGGATGGCATGCAGCTGTCTCAGCAACGGTCCGCAGAGGAAGTGCGCAGGCTCAGTGAAGAGAACGCCCAGCTGCGGCGCAGTCTGCTGGATCTGCAAGGTCAGATTGACACACTGCGCACGGAGCAGTCCACACTTCGCGGCCAGAACGAACAGCTGTTGCGCGATGCTGCCGATTTGCAGCGGCGCCAGAAAGACATCGCCCAGGGGGTAGACGAGCGCCTGCGTCAGTTTGAACCTGTGAAGGTGACCTTGGACGGCCAGGAGTTCCAGGCAGATCCTGCTGAGAAAAAGGACTTTGAAGCCGCACTGGCCGTGTTTCGTTCAGGCAAGTTTCCAGAAGCTGGGGCAGCATTTGCAGCCTTTGTGCGGCAGTATCCGCGCAGCGGTTTTGTACCGTCTGCGCGTTTCTGGCTTGGGAATGCCCAATACGCTACCCGGGACTACAAGGAAGCCATTGGTAATTTCAAGCTGATGCTGTCTGATGCCCCGGCTCATGCGCGCGCGCCAGAGGCGGCTTTGTCCATTGCCAACTGCCAGATTGAACTCAAAGACACACGAACTGCCCGCAAGACATTGGAAGACCTTGTACGCGCCTACCCGCAGTCCGAGGCAGCTGTGGCGGCCAAAGAGCGCCTTTCCCGATTGAAGTAATGGTCGGCGAAGCGCCTTTGCGAGCCGCCCCGGCAGGGGATGTTGAAGATGCAGCGCTGGAGCGTCGCTTTGGCGGACTGGAACGGCTGTACGGCGTACAAGGCGCTCGGCGTATCCGCCGGGCGCATGTGGTGGTGGTGGGTGTCGGGGGGGTGGGCTCGTGGGCCGCTGAAGCCTTGGCGCGCAGTGGGGTAGGGCAGATCACGTTGATTGACCTCGACCACGTGTCTGAGTCGAACATCAATCGCCAAATCCATGCGCTTACCGATACCGTCGGCCAGGCCAAGGTTCTTGCAATGCGCGATCGGATTGCGCAAATACACCCTCAGTGCAGCGTCCACTGCGTGGAGGAGTTCGTGGATGCAGACAATTGGCCTGGTTTGCTTCCGGAGTTCGTTGATGCGGTGATTGATGCGTGTGATCAGGTGCAAGCCAAGACGACCATCGCGGCCTGGGCCCGAGCCCAGAAGGCTCTGCATATCACGGTCGGGGCGGCTGGCGGTAAGCGCCATGCGCATAAAGTGGATGTGGATGATCTTGCTTTGACGACCCACGATCCTCTGCTGGCGCAACTGCGCTATCGCTTGCGCAAGCACCATCGGGCGGCCCGTGATGGCAAAAAAATCGGAGTGACCTGCGTCTTCAGCAGAGAAGCCGTGGCGCCTCCCGATGCGTCCTGCAATGTGGATGGCGATGGTTCTCTGAACTGCCATGGATACGGTTCGGTCGTTGCAGTGACGGCGACCTTTGGTCAGTGCGCTGCAGGGTGGGTATTGGACAAACTTGCCGCAACTTCCAAAAACACTGAAAAAACGACGCTATAATCCAAGGCTTTGCAGCAGTCAGTCATGATTGATTGCAACCGGTTGGGACGTTAGCTCAGTTGGTAGAGCAGCGGACTTTTAATCCGTTGGTCACAAGTTCGAATCTTGTACGTCCTACCACCCGAATCCAGGCGCCAGTCTTTTGGCGTAAACAAAGGCCTCCTTGCGGAGGCCTTTGTTTTTTGTGATCCGCACGTTCAATGCAGTGCCATGTTGTTCATGGCCCCGATTGTTGTATCGCTCCATTTTGCTACGCGGATTCAGTGCTGGCGCTGGGTGAAAACAGGTCCCAGCTCGCAATGAAAAGCGCCGCAATAACTGGTCCTATCACGAAGCCCGTCAACCCAAAGAGCGCCATGCCTCCCAGGGTGGATATCAGCACAACGTAGTCTGGCATCTTGGTGTCCTTGCCCACCAAAATCGGACGAAGGACGTTGTCAACGAGTCCTATAACGCCAACGCCAAACGCAGTCAGCACCACGCCTTGCCAGACCGCACCCGTGGCCAGGAAGTAAATTGCCACCGGCACCCAGATCAGCCCCGCTCCCACGGCGGGAAGCAGCGACAGGAAGGCCATGGAAACTCCCCACAGCACGGGGCCCTGGATGCCCAGGATCCAGAAAATCAAACCGCCCAGCGCTCCTTGGGAGGCCGCCACGACAATGTTGCCTTTGACCGTGGCGCGAATGACGGTGGTGAACTTGCTGACCAGTTGCCGCTTGTGTGTTTCGTCCAGCGGGGTGGCCTGGCCAATGCGCAATGCCAGACTCGATCCGTCACGCAACAGGAAGAACAGCAGATAGAGCATGATGCCGAAGCTCACGATGAACTGCAGCGTGTTCTGTCCAATACTTAATGCCTGTGTGGCAACAAACTGACTGGCCTGGACAGCGACGGAAGAGAACTTTTGTTGCAGCTCGCCAACGGTCGTGAGATTCAACCGGTCCAACAAATTGGCGGCCCAGGTGGGCAGGGCGGCGATCACCTGCTGTAGGTAGAGCCCAAAATTTAGCTGGCCCGACCGCATCCGTTCATAGATTATCGTGGCTTCCTGGGCCAGGGATACCGTGATCGCTGTCATGGGAAGGATGACCACAATAAGGCACAGTCCCAGAGTACACAGCGCTGCAAGATTGCGCCGCCGGGGCATGCGCCGCAACAGTTTGCGGTGCAGGGGGGCAAACAAGATGGCCAGGATGACGCCCCAGAAGACCGCGCCGTGGAACTGCCAAAGGATGGCTCCAAAGGCGATGGTGACAAGGGCCAGCAGCAGCAAAAAGACTTTGTTCTGGAGGGGGGGTGGCGTCATGAGGGTAGGTGGCAATGAGATACCCGGAATGTACGCGAGCCAGGTTTGTAGCCGCTTGTTGCGCCAGCGTGTCAGCACCGGCCCCACCATTTCCGTAGGGCGGTCGGCCATTCGGTGGCACAATGGCGCCCGTACCAAGGCCCTTCCCCAGCCACAGTCGCATCCGCCAATCGGTTCAGCCGTGTCGCGGAAGGTTTCTCAACCAGCTAATGCTTTCCCAAGGAAAGCGGAGGTCAGCGGAATATGAGCGATACGACGTCCGTCTATCAAGCCTACCAAGGCAACACTTACCTCTTCGGCGGCAATGCGCCCTATGTCGAAGAGATGTACGAGAACTACCTCGCCAACCCAGGTAGCGTGCCAGACAATTGGCGCGAGTACTTTGATGCACTTCAACATGTGCCTGCGGTGGATGGCAGCAATGCCAAAGACGTCCCCCACCTCCCCGTCATCAACGCTTTTGCCGAGCGCGCCAAACAGGGCGGCACCAAGGTTGTTGTGGCAACGGGTGCGGACTCTGAGCTGGGCCGCAAGCGCACTGCCGTTCAGCAGCTGATCGCTGCCTACCGCAACGTGGGCCAACGCTGGGCTGATCTGGATCCCCTCAAGCGCACCGAGCGCCCCGCCATTCCTGAACTCGAACCCTCTTTCTATGGTTTCAGCGACGCTGACCAGGAAACGGTGTTCAACACGAGCAACACGTTCTTCGGCAAAGAGTCGATGCCCCTGCGCGAGTTGATCAACGCGCTGCGCGAAACATACTGCGGCTCCATCGGCGCCGAGTACATGTATGCCACTGATCAGAACCAGAAGCGCTGGTGGCAGGAAAAGCTGGAAAAGATCCGCAGCAAGCCCAGCTTTGGTGTGGACAAGAAAAAGCAGATCCTGGACCGCCTGACGGCCGCCGAAGGCCTGGAGCGTTTCCTGCACACCAAGTACGTCGGCCAGAAGCGTTTCTCCCTGGAAGGGGGTGAAAGCTTCATCGCCGCCATGGACGAGCTGATCCAGTCTGCCGGTGCCAAGGGCGTTCAGGAAATCGTGATCGGCATGGCCCACCGGGGTCGTCTCAATGTGCTGGTCAATTCGTTGGGCAAGATGCCCAAGGACTTGTTCGCCGAGTTCGACCACACCGCTCCCGAAGACCTGCCAGCCGGTGACGTGAAGTACCACCAGGGCTTCAGCTCGGATGTGACCACCCCTGGCGGCCCGGTCCACCTGTCGCTGGCATTTAATCCTTCCCACCTGGAAATCGTGAACCCCGTGGTCGAAGGCTCCGTGCGTGCCCGCATGGACCGCCGCGCCGACCCGCACGGCAAGCAGGTGCTGCCGGTGCTGGTGCATGGTGATGCGGCCTTTGCCGGCCAGGGTGTGAACCAGGAAACCCTGGCGCTGGCCCAGACCCGTGGCTACTACACGGGTGGCACGGTGCACATCATCATTAACAACCAGATCGGTTTCACCACCTCCGATCCGCGTGATACGCGTTCCACGCTGTATTGCACCGACATCGTCAAGATGATCGAATCGCCCGTGCTGCACGTGAACGGTGATGACCCCGAAGCCGTGGTGCTGGCCACCCAGCTCGCCTTGGAGTTCCGCATGGAATTCAAGAAGGACGTGGTGGTGGACATCATCTGCTTCCGCAAACTGGGCCACAACGAGCAGGACACCCCGGCTCTGACCCAGCCGCTGATGTACAAGAAGATCGGCCAGCACCCTGGCACGCGCAAGCTCTATGCCGACAAGCTGGCGGCACAGGGCCTGGGTGAGTCGCTGGGCGACGATATGGTCAAGGCCTATCGTGCCGCCATGGATGCCGGCAAGCACACGGTCGATCCCGTCCTGACCAACTTCAAGAGCAAGTACGCCGTGGACTGGAGCCCGTTCCTGGGCAAGAAGTGGACGGACGCTGGCGACACGGCCATTCCTCTGGCTGAGTGGAAGCGCCTGGCCGAGAAGATCACGACCATTCCTGAGAGCGTGACGCCGCACCAGTTGGTCAAGAAGGTCTATGACGATCGCGCTGCCATGGGCCGTGGCGAGATCCCCGTGGACTGGGGTATGGGCGAGCACATGGCATTCGCATCGTTGGTGGCCAGCGGCTACCCCGTGCGCCTGTCGGGCGAAGACTGTGGCCGTGGCACGTTCACGCACCGCCACTCGGTTATTCATGACCAGAAGCGCGAGAAGTGGGACATCGGCACCTATGTGCCACTGCAGAATGTGGCCGAGAATCAGGCTCCATTCGTTGTGATCGACTCGATCCTGTCGGAAGAAGCGGTGCTGGGCTTTGAATACGGCTACGCCTCCAACGACCCCAACACCCTGGTGATCTGGGAAGCGCAATTCGGCGACTTTGCCAACGGTGCGCAGGTCGTGATCGACCAGTTCATCGCCTCGGGTGAAGTGAAGTGGGGCCGCGTCAACGGCATCACGCTGATGCTGCCACACGGCTACGAAGGCCAGGGCCCTGAGCACAGCTCTGCCCGCCTCGAACGCTTCATGCAGCTGTCGGCCGACGCCAACATGCAGGTGGTGCAGCCCACCACCGCCAGCCAGATCTTCCATGTGCTGCGTCGCCAGATGGTGCGTGATCTGCGCAAGCCGCTGATCATCATGACGCCCAAGTCGCTGTTGCGTAACAAGGATGCGACTTCGCCGCTGTCCGAGTTCACCAAGGGCAGCTTCCAGACGGTGATTCCCGAGCAGGACGAGGCCATCGTCAAGAAGGCAGCCAAGGTCAAGCGTGTGATCGCCTGCTCCGGCAAGGTGTACTACGACCTCGTGAAGAAGCGCACCGAGCGCGAAGACGACGATGTGGCCATCATCC
Organism: Acidovorax sp. FG60; assembly: GCF_057808995.1. Classification (NCBI taxonomy): domain Bacteria; kingdom Pseudomonadati; phylum Pseudomonadota; class Betaproteobacteria; order Burkholderiales; family Comamonadaceae; genus Acidovorax; species Acidovorax sp. FG60. The sequence continues at coordinate 265,999 of NZ_JBMDJC010000002.1, read as the reverse complement.
GCGTGGAGCAGCTCTACCCCTTCCCGCACAAGGCATTCGCCGCTGAAATCAAGCGCTACCCCAACGCCACCGACGTGGTGTGGTGCCAGGACGAGCCGCAGAACCAGGGCGCTTGGTTCTTCGTGCAGCACTACATCCACGAGAACATGCTCGAAGGCCAGAAGCTGGGCTATTCCGGCCGCGCGGCTTCCGCGTCACCTGCCGTGGGCTACTCGCACCTGCACCAGGAACAACAAAAGGCGCTGGTGGACGGCGCGTTTGCCAAGCTCAAGGGTTTTGTCCTGACCAAGTAAGGCCAGCTGCGACCCGACAACAGAACAAAACCCCATTCCGAAAGAATTGATATGGCTATCGTAGAAGTCAAAGTCCCCCAGCTGTCCGAATCCGTGGCCGAGGCCACCATGCTGACGTGGAAGAAAAAGGCCGGTGAGGCTGTGGCAGTGGATGAGATCCTGATCGAGATCGAAACCGACAAGGTGGTGCTTGAAGTGCCTGCCCCCTCGGCTGGTGTGCTGGCTGAAATCATCCAGGGCGACGGCGCCACCGTGGTGGCCGAGCAGCTCATTGCCAAGATCGATACCGAAGGCAAGGCCGGCGCGGCCGCTCCTGCCGCCGCTGCTGCAGCACCCGCTGCCGCCACGGCATCGGCTCCTGCCCCCGCACCAGCGGCTGTTGGCGGCTCCAAGGGCGATGTGGCGATGCCCGCTGCCGCCAAGCTGCTGGCCGAGAACAACCTGTCCGCATCGGCTGTGGCCGGCAGCGGCAAGGATGGCCGCGTGACCAAGGGCGACGTGCTCAGCACTGTGGCTGGTGGTGCCGCCAAGGCTGTTGTGGCTGCCCCAAGCGCCATCCCCACGGGCGTGCCCACCAAGGCACTGCCCCAGGTGTCGGCCCCGGCCGCCAAGGAAGACCTGGGCGACCGCCCCGAGCAGCGCGTGCCCATGAGCCGCCTGCGCGCCCGCGTGGCCGAGCGCCTGCTGCAGTCGCAATCGACCAACGCCATCCTGACCACGTTCAACGAAGTGAACATGGCGCCGGTGATGGACATGCGCAAGAAGTTCCAGGACACGTTCACCAAGGAGCATGGCGTGAAGATCGGCTTCATGAGCTTCTTCGTGAAGGCTGCCGTGCACGCCTTGAAGAAGTACCCCGTGCTGAACGCCTCGGTCGATGGCAACGACATCGTTTACCACGGCTACTTCGACATCGGTATCGCCGTGGGCTCGCCCCGTGGCCTGGTGGTGCCTATCCTGCGCAATGCCGACCAGATGAGCTTTGCCGACATCGAGAAGAAGATCGCCGAATTCGGCAAGAAGGCCGCTGAAGGCAAGCTGGGCATTGAAGAAATGACCGGCGGCACGTTCTCGATTTCCAACGGTGGCACCTTCGGCTCGATGATGTCCACGCCCATCATCAACCCGCCCCAGTCGGCCATCCTGGGCGTGCACGCCACCAAGGACCGCGCTGTGGTGGAGAACGGCCAGATCGTTGTGCGCCCGATGAACTACCTGGCCATGTCCTACGACCACCGCATCATCGACGGCCGCGAAGCCGTGCTGGGCCTGGTGGCGATGAAGGATGCGCTGGAAGACCCATCGCGCCTGCTGTTCGACATCTAACCTCCTGACCGCATGGACCCACCCGCGTGGCCGACCTCTGGTTGTGCCCGCCGGTGGGTCTTTCTCCAACAGACTGAACGAGATTTCCCATGAGCAAACAATTTGATGTGATCGTCATCGGCGGTGGCCCCGGTGGCTACATTGCCGCCATCCGCGCAGCCCAGCTGGGCTTCAACGTCGCCTGTATCGACGAGTGGAAGAACGACAAGGGTGGCCCCGCACCCGGCGGCACCTGCACCAATGTGGGCTGCATTCCGTCCAAGGCGCTGCTGCAATCGTCCGAGCATTTCGAACACGCCAACAAGCACTTCGCCGAGCACGGCATCACCGCCACGGGCGTCAAGATGGACGTGGCCAAGATGATTGCCCGCAAGGACACCGTCGTGAAGCAGAACAACGACGGCATCCTGTACCTGTTCAAGAAGAACAAGGTCAGCTTCTTCCATGGCCGCGGCTCGTTCGTGAAGGCTGCTGAAGGCGGCTACGAGATCAAGGTGGCTGGCGCCGCCGAAGAGTCGCTGACGGGCAAGCAGATCATCATTGCCACCGGCTCCAATGCCCGTGCGCTGCCCGGCACGCCGTTCGACGAAGAACTGGTGCTGTCCAACGACGGCGCGCTGCGCGTGGGCGCTGTGCCCAAGAAGCTCGGCCTGATCGGCTCGGGCGTGATCGGTCTGGAAATGGGCTCGGTGTGGCGCCGCCTGGGTGCCGAAGTCACCATCCTCGAAGGCCTGCCGACCTTCCTGGGCGCGGTGGACGAGCAGATCGCCAAGGAAGCCAAGAAGGCCTTCGACAAGCAAGGTCTGAAGATCGAGCTGGGCGTGAAGGTCGGCGAGATCAAGACCGGCAAGAAGGGCGTGAGCATTGCCTACACCAACGCCAAGGGCGAAGCCCAGTCGCTGGACGTGGACAAGCTCATCGTCTCCATCGGCCGCGTGCCAAACACCATTGGCCTGAACGTCGAAGCCGTGGGCCTGCAGCTCGACGAGCGTGGCGCCATCGTGGTGGATGCCGACTGCAAGACCAACCTGCCTGGCGTGTGGGCGGTGGGTGACGTGGTGCGCGGCCCGATGCTGGCGCACAAGGCCGAGGAAGAGGGCGTTGCGGTGGCTGAGCGCATTGCGGGCCAGCATGGCCACGTTAATTTCAACACCGTTCCCTGGGTCATCTACACCAGCCCCGAGATCGCATGGGTGGGCCGCACCGAGCAGCAGCTCAAGGCCGACGGCGTCAAGTACAAGGCGGGCAGCTTCCCCTTCCTGGCCAACGGCCGCGCGCGTGCGCTGGGCGACACCACCGGCATGGTGAAGATGCTGGCTGATGCCGAGACTGACGAGATTCTGGGCGTGCACATCGTAGGCCCGCAGGCCAGCGAGCTGATTGCCGAAGCTGTTGTGGCCATGGAATTCAAGGCCAGCAGCGAAGACATCGCTCGCATTTGCCACGCACACCCCAGCCTGAGCGAAGCCACCAAGGAAGCGGCCTTGGCTGTGGATAAACGCACTCTGAACTTCTGATTTTTGGGTCAAATCGGGCTCTAGCGCTTATCTGATAAGCGCTAGCAGCTATAAAAATCATAGTTTCTGAGCATCCACCACGTGACTGTTAAACAGGCTTACCTGGCCGAGTTGGCCGCAAAAGGCTACCAAAGTGACCCTGCCCAATTGCGCGCAGTGGATGCCCTTCAGCGTTGCGCTGATGACTGGGCCGCATACAAGGCCCAGCGTTCCAACGCACTCAAGAAGCTGATCAACCGGCCTGATGTGCCGCGCGGCGTGTACATGTATGGCGGGGTGGGGCGGGGCAAGAGCTTTCTGATGGAATGCTTTTTCGACGCCGTTCCCTTGAAGCGCAAGGTGCGCCTGCACTTTCACGAGTTCATGCGCGAAGTGCACCGCGAACTGGCGGGCCTGCAGGGCACGGTCAACCCGCTGGACGTGCTGGGCGCGCGCATTGCCAAGCGCTACAAGCTCATCTGTTTTGACGAGTTTCACGTGGCGGACATTACCGACGCCATGATCCTGCACCGCCTGCTGGCGGCACTGTTCGATAACGGCGTGGGCTTTGTGACCACTTCGAATTTCAAGCCCGACGACCTGTACCCCGACGGCCTGCACCGCGACCGCATTCTCCCGGCGATTGCCCTGCTCAATGAAAAGCTTGAAGTGGTCAACGTGGACAACGGTACCGATTACCGTCGGCGCACTCTGGAGCACGTGAAGCTGTACCACACGCCGCTGGGCCCCGAGGCAGATGCTGAAATGGGCCAGGCGTTTGACCAACTGGCCGAAGTGCACGACGAAGACCCGGTGCTGCACATCGAGGCCCGCGAGATCCGGGCACGCCGCAAGGCCGGTGGTGTGGTGTGGTTTGACTTCAAGACCCTGTGTGGTGGCCCCCGGTCGCAGAACGACTATCTGGAAATCGCGACGCAGTTCCACACTGTGCTGCTGTCCGATGTGCCCTACATGCCGGTGAGCATGGCGTCGCCTGCGCGGCGTTTTACCTGGCTCGTGGACGTGTTGTACGACAGGCGCGTCAAGCTCATCCTGTCTGCAGCAGTACCCCCCGAGCAGCTTTACACCGAAGGCCCCTTGGCGCACGAGTTTCCGCGAACGATTTCGCGGCTCAACGAGATGCAGTCCAAGGAGTTCCTGGCGCTGGAGCGCCGCACTGTCGATACGGGGCTGACATGATCTCCAGACGCTTCGTGTCTGCGGCGATTTTCTTGCTTGCCTGGGGGTTGTCGGCCTCGGCCATGGCGCAGCCGGTAGCTGCGGGTGCGGAGGCCAACGGCCAGCAGGCAGCCGCCAAGGCGGCCGAACGTAAAGCGGAACACGACCGCATCCGCTCCGAACGCGAGGCCATCAAGGCCAGGCGACAACAGGACGAATCGGCCTGTTACCAGCGATTCTCCGTAGAAGACTGTCTGCGCAGTGTGCGGGCGGGCGTGCGCGATGCGGAAGCCCGTTTGCGTGCACAGGAGATCGAGCTCAATGATGCCGAGCGCAAGGAAAAAGCGGCGGAGCGTCTCAAATCCATTGAAGAAAAGCAGCGCGGCGTGCCGGATAGCCCCTCAGCGGGCAGCGGTGCTGCAAGCGCTGTGGTGCGCAAGCCGTCGCAAGACCCCCAGGGCCTGAAATCGCAGCGTGACCACGAGGCTGAGCTGAGAGCACAGCAGCAGCGCATTAAGGTGCAAAAGCAGGCCCAGGAGCAGGCAGCGCGCACCAGTGGCAATGCCGAGCGTGCCGCAGAGGCGCGCGCACGCCACGCGCAAACGCTTCAGGCTGCGCAGGAGCGCCGCGACCGAGTCGAAAAGTCACGGGCAGAGGCCGCAGCCCAGGGGCGGGTCCCTGCGGCTCCGTTGCCAGCGGGTTCGGCAGCACGCTGAAACAGGTTTACTTGGGGTGGCTGCTCCAGGTGTTGAAAGTGCGCGTGGCGCCCAAAAGTCGCAATGGGCCGGTGGATACCGAGGCTCGGTTCGCGTCAGCGCCGCTTTCCTCAAGTGCCGCGCAGCCATTCGCCCTTTCGGTTGCCCACCCATGCACATACCAGCGGGTGGGACGCTGCTTCAGGGACGCCCTGCGTCAGCGGGTACCAGGCGAGCGACCTTCTTTTCTTCCACCAGCGCCTCCATCTTCACGATGACCAGCGAGAGGTTGTCGCCACCGCCCCGCGCACGGGAGCGGGCTTTTTCAATCAGAAACTCCGTGGCTTCCCGTGGCGAGAGGGAATCAACCACGGAGCCGAGTTCGGTGGGCGAAAAGTAGTGCCACACCCCATCACTGCAGGCCATGAGCACATCGCCAGGCTGCAGCTGGGGGATCACATGGGTGGTGATGGGCGGGTCGCTTTCAGTGCCGAGGCAGCCCACCAGAATGTTCGAGTGCGGATGGTTGTTGGCCTCGGCTTCGGTCAGCTCGCCCCGGTCCACGAGAGCCTGGACGTAGGAGTGGTCGCTGGTGCGGAACACCATGCGCGCACCTTGGAAATGGTAGATGCGCGAATCGCCTGCATGCACCCAGTGGCAGTCGCCACGCGGGTTGATGAGAAAGGCTGCAATGGTGCTGTGCGGTTCCTGCTCGGCAGAAATCGCTGTGAGCCGGATCACGATGTGAGCTTCTTCCACCATGCTCTTGAGCATGGCCACCGGGTCGTCGGTGTCGGGCGAATAGCGCTCGAAGAGCTGGCGCGCAGTCATCATGACCTGGTCGGACGCCTTGCGCCCGCCGCTGCGCCCGCCCATGCCATCGGCAATGACACCCAGTATGCAGCCATTGTGCCGCTCGTGGGAGATCAGGATCACCTGGTCTTGCTGGTACTCCCGGTCACCCTTGTGGATGCCGGTGGACGCGATGAGGCGAAACGCTTTGGTCATGCTGGTGATTGTGGGGGCGCGTACGCAAAGGGCCATCGCGCAAACGGGGGCAAGCGCGTATTATCCGCCCGCCTGTGGCATTTTTGCCATCCCACGGCCCCTTGCCTTGAACCCCAGCCTCCATTCCCCCCAACGCCAACTCATTGAGCTGCGCATCGAGCATGCTGATCTGGACGCTCTGATCGACCGGTGTGCCCCCGACAGCGTGGCGGACGAATTCACACTGCGCCGCCTCAAAAAGCGCCGCCTCGCTCTGCGTGATGCCCTGGATCGCCTGGAACGGGACCTTCAACCCCAAGAGCCCGCTTGATGGCGCTGGTAGAGATGGTGCAGGAGGTGTTTGCCCCTGGCGGCGTGCTGGCGCGGGCCGACACGCATTTCCAGCCGCGCGAAGGCCAAACGCAAATGGCCATGGCCGTGGCGCACACCATCGAAACGGGCGGGGCGCTGGTCGTGGAGGCAGGCACGGGGGTGGGCAAGACTTTTTCCTATCTGGTCCCGGCACTCCTGAGCGGCGAACGGGTGCTGTTGTCCACCGCCACCAAGGCCTTGCAGGACCAGCTGTTTGCGCGCGATCTCCCGCGCCTGGCGCAGACCCTGGGCTTGCCGGTGCGCATGGCGCTTCTGAAGGGCAGGGCGAGCTATCTGTGCCTGTACCGCATGGAACTGGCGCGCCAGGATGTGTCAGCCCGTGAGCCTGGAGTGGCACGGGTTTTGGCCAAGGTCGAGAGTTGGTCGCATGGCACGCGCTCGGGCGATCTTGCAGAGCTGACGGGGTTGGACGAACGCTCGCCCGTGATACCGCTGGTCACCTCCACCCGTGAGAACTGCCTGGGCTCGCAGTGCCCCCGATTTCGCGAATGCCACGTGCATTTGGCGCGGCGCGAGGCCTTGGCGGCGGACATCGTGGTCATCAACCACCACCTTTTCTTCGCCGATGTGGCTGTGCGCGAGTCGGGCATGGCCGAGCTCTTACCGTCCGTGCGTGTGGTGGTGTTTGATGAGGCGCACCAGATCAACGAGACGGGCGTGCAGTTTCTGGGGCTTACGCTGTCCACGGGCCAACTGATGGATTTTGGCAGGGACCTGCTGGCAGCAGGGCTGCAGCATGCGCGGGGCCTTGCGGATTGGATGGGGCTTGCGAGCCAAGTGGATCTGTCTGCCCGGGATTTGCGCTTGGCGGCGGGAGATATGCGGGGCAGCGCAAAGCTGCGCTGGACCGATGAAACGCCGGAGAGCGTCAGGCCGGATGAATGGCAGACTGCCCTGCGCCGCGTGGCGCTCGCCTGCGCCCAGGCGCAAGAGGCGCTCGACACTGTCAGCGAAATAGCGCCCGACTTTGTGCGCCTGTATGAGCGCGGGACTGAACTGCTGGCGCGCCTGGCCCATTTTTCTGGCCCCGGCAATCCGGATGCGGTGCGCTGGGTCGATGTGGGGCCGCAGCTGCGCTTGACGGAATCCCCCCTGGACATTGCCGAGGCCATGCGCACACGCCTGCTGGCCACCCCTGCGGAACCCGTGGGTGACGATGGGTGGCCCGGGGAGCCTGCTGCCAGACCCGGCAGGGCCTGGGTCTTCACCTCGGCCACCTTGGGCGATGACGAGCAACTGAGCTGGTTCACGGAGCGGGCGGGTTTGCAGGACGCGCAGATCCTGCGGGTTGCGAGCCCGTTTGACTATGGGGCGCAGGCAGCACTGTATGTGCCACGCCACCTGCCGTCTCCGGCCGATCCTTCGCACAGCATGGCGCTTGCGCGCTGGGTGGGCGAGGCTGCAGCGCAACTGGGTGGCCGCACCCTGGTGCTGACCACGACGCTCAAGGCCTTGCGCACCATTGGCGATGCGTTGAAAGCGCAGTTTGCGGGCTCCGCTGTCCTGGAGGTGCTGGTGCAGGGCGAGTGGCCCAAACGGCGGCTGATGGAGCGTTTTCGCGAAGGGAGCGAGCACGGGCAGCAGGGCTGTGTGCTGGTGGCTTCCGCGACGTTCTGGGAAGGTTTTGATGTGCCTGGGGATGCCTTGCAGCTTGTTGTGATTGACAAGCTTCCTTTTCCTCCCCCGGGCGACCCTTTGGTGGAGGCGCGTACGCAGCGTATTGAGAAATCTGGCGGGAAAGCGTTCAAGTCTTACGCACTGCCCGAGGCAGCCGTTGCGCTCAAGCAGGGGGCGGGGCGGTTGATCCGGCGTGAGTCCGACCAGGGCATTCTGGTGGTGGGTGACACCCGCCTTGTCACCATGGGCTATGGCAAGCGCCTGCTGGCGGCCTTGCCGCCCATGCGGCGCCTGGAGTCAGAGCCCGAGTTTGAAGCAGCTCTTCAGGCGCTTACCAGAGCTTCCACCACGGCTCCGCCTTTTCCTTGAGGCCCCCGCGCAGATAGGCGCTTTGGGGGTACGAAGTGTCCATCACGCGGCGTGCATCGTCGCGCAGCTGCGTCATGCCCAGTGCGTCGTACGACTGGATCAGGATGTACAGAGCTTCTTCGAGCGCGGGCACGCCCTGGTAGTCCGCCAGGGCTACCTGGGCACGGCTGATGGCTGCCACATACGCGCCGCGCTGGAAGTAGTAGCGCGCCACATGCACTTCGTACTGCGCGAGCGAATTCACGATGTACGTCATGCGCTGGCGTGCATCCTGTGCGTAGCGGGATTCCGGGAAGCGGGTGGCCAGCTCGCTGAAGGCCTCAAAGGAGTCCTTGGCTGCTTTCTGGTCGCGCTCGGAAAGGTCCTGGCGCGAGATGAACGAGAACAGGCCAAGGTTGTCGTTGAAGTTCACCAGGCCCTTGAGGTACAGCGCATAGTCAAGCGCAGGGCTGGCGGGATGGAGCTTCATGAAGCGGTCCAGCGTTGCAATGGCCTGGGCTTTTTCGCCAGCCTTGTAGTGCGCGTAGGCCTTGTCGATCTGGGCCTGCTGCGCCAGCGGGGTGCCGGCTGCACGCCCTTCCAGCTTTTCGAGCAGAGGAACCGCCTTATCGTAGGCGCCGCTGTTCATTTCGTCCTGCGCTTCCGAATGGATGCGATTGGGGCTCCAGTTGGCCGTTTTGTCTTCGGTTGTGCTGGAGCAACCCGCAAGCAGACCAGCAAGCAGCAGGGCAGAAACGAGGGGCAGTGGGGCACGCAGCATCGCAGGCAGCTTTCAGCAAAAAAGGAAACAAGGGTGCAGGATAGCTGGGCCGGTCCAGAGGGCCAGGCGCCGCTGGCATCCAGGGCACGAAAAAGCATTGTACTGGGGGTGGCACCTGTCAAGAGGCGTTGCGCTGCCAGCTTTCTCTCGGTGGAGGTGCTGGGCTTTCTACAATGGCCCCCATGTTTGTTCACTTGCGCCTGCACACCGAGTTCTCCGTCGTAGACGGTACCAATCGAATCGATGAGGTGGCCAAGGCGGCTGCCAAAGACGGCCAGCCTGCACTGGCCATCACCGATCTCAACAACCTTTTTGGCGCGATCAAGTTCTACAAGGAGGCGCGGGGCAAGGGCGTCAAGCCCATTCTGGGGGCCGAGATTTTTCTGGAAGGCGAAGCGGGCGCGGCCCCCTCACGCCTGATCGTCCTGGTGCAGAACCGCCAGGGCTACCTCAATCTGTCCGAACTGCTCGCGCGCGCGTGGACGCGCAATGTCGTCAAGAATCTGGCGCTGTGCACCTGGGCCTGGCTGGAAGAGTTGTCGGAAGGGCTGATTGCCCTGGCCGGGGCACAGGCTGGGCCTGTGGGCCAAGCTCTCCTGAAGGGGGACGAGTCGGGCGCCGCTGAGATTGCCTTGCGCCTGGCAGGGCTGTTTCCACACCGGTTTTACATCGAGTTGCAGCGTGCGGGCCGTGTCGACGATGAAAGCCACGTGGTGGCTGCTGCACAGTTGGCGGCGCGCCTGAGCTTGCCCGTGGTGGCTACACATCCTGTGCAGTTCGCCACTCCAGACGACTATGAGGCCCACGAGGCGCGCGTCTGTATTGCAGAGGGGGAGATCCTGGCCAACCCGCGCCGCGTGCGCAAGTTCACGCGCGACCAGTATTTCAAGTCTTCTGCAGAAATGCAGGCCTTGTTCGCTGATGTTCCGTCGGCCATTGCGAACACGGTGGAAATTGCCCAGCGTTGCAACCTCACGCTGGTGCTTGGCAAGCCGCAGTTGCCGGACTTTCCCACCCCCAATGGCATGCCGATCGATGAGTTCTTTCGTTTTGCCTCGTTCGAGGGGCTGGAGGAGCGCCTGAAGCTTCTCTTCCCCAAGGAGTCCGACCGCGATCAGCAGCGTCCCCGCTATGTGGAACGCCTGGAGTTCGAGATCGGAACCATTCTCAAGATGGGTTTTCCGGGCTACTTCCTCATCGTGGGGGACTTCATTCAGTGGGCCAAGGCCAACGGGTGCCCCGTGGGGCCGGGGCGAGGATCGGGTGCCGGTTCGCTGGTGGCATATGCCCTCAAGATCACCGACCTGGATCCGCTGCAATACAACCTGCTGTTCGAGCGGTTTCTGAATCCCGAGCGGGTGTCCATGCCTGACTTCGACATTGACTTTTGCCAGTCCAATCGTGACCGGGTGATCGACTATGTGAAGGACAAGTACGGCAAGAATGCCGTGAGCCAGATTGCCACTTTCGGGACCATGGCTGCCAAAGCCGCCATCCGCGACGTGGGCCGGGTGATGGACATGAGCTACATGTTCTGCGACGGCATCTCCAAGCTGGTACCGGGCAAGCCCGGCATGTCGTACACGCTGGCCTATCCGCCCGAGGTGAAAAAGGAAGGCGACAAGAACAACTACGCACTGGAGCTGGAGCCGCTGCTGTACGAACGCGTGCAGAAGGAAGAAGACGTCAAGACCATCATCGAGATGGCGCAAAAACTCGAAGGCATGACCCGCAACATCGGTATGCACGCGGGCGGGGTTTTGATTGCGCCTGGCAAGCTCACGGATTTCTGCCCGCTCTACCAGCAGCCGGGCAGCGAATCGGCGGTGAGCCAGTACGACAAGGACGACGTGGAAGCTATTGGCCTTGTGAAGTTCGACTTCTTGGGTCTCGCCACTCTCACCATTCTGGAAATCGCGCGTGAGTTCATCATCAAGCGCCACAAAGGCCAGGAGAACTTCGCCTTCGAGAACATTCCGCTGGACGATGGCCCCACCTATCGGCTGTTTTCCGACGGCAAGACCGAGGCCGTGTTCCAGTTTGAAAGCCGCGGCATGCAGGGCATGCTCAAGGAAGCGAAGCCGAGTCGGCTTGAAGACCTGATTGCACTGAACGCGCTGTACCGGCCGGGTCCCATGGATCTGATCCCGAGTTTCGTGAACCGCAAACACGGCAAGGAAGTGGTGGAGTACCCCCATCCGCTGGTGGAGCCCGTGCTGGCCGAGACCTACGGGATCATGGTGTACCAGGAGCAGGTGATGCAGACCGCCCAGGTGCTGGGGGGCTACAGCCTGGGCGGCGCCGACATGCTGCGCCGCGCCATGGGCAAGAAGAAGGCCGAGGAGATGGCCGAGCACCGGGAGATCTTCCGAAAGGGTGCGGCCGAAAAGAACATCAGCCAGGAGAAGGCTGACGAAGTGTTCGATTTGATGGAGAAGTTTGCAGGCTACGGCTTTAACAAGTCGCACGCGGCTGCTTACTCCCTTTTGGCTTACCACACGGGTTGGCTCAAGGTGCACTTCACCGCAGAGTTCTTCTGCGCCAACATGACCGTGGAAATGGATGACACCGACAAGCTCAAGGTGCTGTTCGAAGACGCGCAAAAAATGGGGCTCTCTTTCGAGTCGCCGGACGTCAACCGTGGCTTCTACCGGTTCGAGCCCGTGACCGACAAAATCATCCGCTACGGCCTGGGCGCCGTTAAGGGCACGGGCCAGCAGGCCATCGAGGCCATGGTGGCGGCGCGCGAGGGGCGTGGCGAAGGACCCCATGGCGCCACCACCGGGCCTTTCAAGAGCCTTTTCGATTTCTGCCTGCGCGTGGACAAGGCGCGCATGAACAAGCGCACGGTGGAGGCGCTGATCAAGGCGGGTGCATTTGATTCCATCAACATGAACCGGGCATCGATGGTGGCGTCGATCGACCGGGCTTTTGACTTTGCGGCCGCCACGCTGGCCAACGTGAACCAGGGTGGCTTGTTCGACATGATGGGCGATGATGCCCACGGTTCCAGTACGCAGGAGCCCGAGCTGGTGGACGCGGTTCCCTGGGGGATCAAGGAGCGACTCACCCTGGAGAAAACGGCGGTCGGTTTCTATCTGTCCGGCCATCTGTTCGATGAAGTGGCCACGGAGGTGCGCCGCTTTGTGCGCACCCAGATCGATGAGCTGCTGGACAGTCGCGAACCCCAGGTCTTGGCCGGGATCATCAGTGATTTCAGGGTCATCAATGGACAGCGGGGCAAATTGGGCCTGTTCAAACTGGACGACAAGTCTGCCGTCATTGAGGCGTCTGCCGATGAGGCCTTGCTCAACACGTACCGCAACCAGCTCAAGGAAGATGAGTTTGTGGTGATGATGGGCCGCTTGCAACTGGACCATTTCAGCGGTGGCCTGCGCGTGAAGGTGCAACAGGTGTGGGACTTGGCAGGGGCGCGTTGCCGTTTTGGCAAGTACCTGCATGTCACCGTCGGCGACAAGGGCCCGGATGTGCACCGCCTGGTCAAGGAGTTTCCGCCGCGCAGAGAGGAGCTTGCCGAGGGTGAATTGCTCCACGGCCTGCGTGTGCGCATGGGGGTGCGCTGTGTGGCGCAGGACGCGGCCGCTGTGGCGGAGCTGCAACTGGGTGAGAGCGCCCGTTTTTATCCCACCGATGCTGCGCTGGCCGCCTGGACCGCCCAGGCGGGCAGTGGTTCGGCCACCGTGGTTTACGAATAAATCGGGTGTTGGGAACCATTCGGTGAATATCGTGAAGGCGACAGCTTGAAAAAAACCGGATCAACGTCAGATTTCTCTCACGGCAGCATGCCGCGCGGATCGCTAGAATGATTTTCATGGCAACAAAACCACCTTCACCCCCCACCGCGCTGCCCGTGACCCGGCCCGCGCGGGATGATGGCGGTTCGGTCGTGCTCGAAAGACGCACCCAGAAGACCCAGCCGCCGCAGATGTACCAGGTGGTCATGCTCAATGACGACTACACCCCCATGGAGTTCGTCATCGTGGTTTTGCAGGAGTTTTTCAGCAAGGACCGTGAACAAGCCACCCAGATCATGTTGAAGATCCATCTCGATGGCAAAGGCGTCTGCGGTGTTTATTCCCGCGATGTGGCTGCCACCAAGGTGGAACAAGTGCTTGACGCCGCCCTCAAGGCGGGCCACCCACTCCAATGTGTCAGTGAACCTGTTGAATAACAGGTTTTTGATCCCGATCTACAGTTATCCCTTCCACGCAAGCACAAAGGAGTTCACATGATTGCCCAGGAACTGGAAGTCAGCTTGCACATGGCCTTTGTTGAGGCCCGTCAGCAGCGCCACGAGTTCATCACCGTGGAGCATCTGTTGCTTGCACTGCTCGATAACCCCAGCGCAGCGGAGGTGCTGCGCGCATGTTCGGCCAATATCGATGATTTGCGCTCATCGCTGGCGAACTTCATCAAAGACAACACGCCCCAGGTGGCTGGCACCGATGAGGTGGACACGCAGCCCACGCTGGGATTCCAGCGTGTGATCCAGCGCGCCATCATGCACGTGCAATCCACGGGCAATGGCAAGAAGGAAGTCACGGGTGCCAACGTGCTCGTGGCCATCTTTGGCGAGAAGGATTCGCATGCCGTGTACTACCTGCACCAGCAGGGCGTGACGCGCCTGGACGTGGTCAATTTCATTGCCCACGGTATCAAGAAGGGCGAACCCCCAGAGCCTGCCAAGCCGGACAACCAGGCGGAAGGCGAAGAGGGTGGTTCTTCTGAGCGCAACGAAAAAGCCTCGCCGCTGGAACAGTTCACCCAGAACTTGAACCAGGCCGCCAAAGACGGCAAGATCGATCCGCTGATCGGGCGCCACTACGAGGTGGAGCGCACGATCCAGATCCTGTGCCGCCGCCGCAAGAACAACCCACTGCTGGTGGGTGAAGCTGGCGTGGGCAAGACAGCGATTGCCGAGGGCCTGGCCTGGCGGATTACCCAGAACGATGTGCCTGAAATCCTGGCCGAGGCCACGGTGTACTCGCTAGACATGGGCGCATTGCTGGCAGGCACCAAGTACCGGGGTGATTTTGAGCAGCGCCTCAAGGGCGTTCTCAAGTCGCTGAAGGACAAGCCCAATGCGATTTTGTTCATCGACGAGATCCATACGCTGATCGGTGCGGGTGCCGCGTCGGGCGGCACGCTGGATGCCTCCAACCTGCTCAAGCCCGCGCTTTCCAGCGGCCAGCTCAAGTGCATTGGTGCAACGACCTTCACGGAATACCGTGGCATCTTCGAAAAAGATGCAGCGCTGTCGCGCCGTTTCCAGAAGGTGGACGTGGTGGAGCCCAGCGTGGCCGAAACCATCGACATCCTCAAGGGCCTGAAGTCGCGCTTTGAAGAGCACCACAGCGTGAAGTACGCGGCGGCCGCCCTGCAGGCTGCAGCCGAGCTGAGCGCCAAGTACATCAATGACCGCCATCTGCCTGACAAGGCGATTGACGTCATTGACGAAGCCGGTGCTGCACAGCGCATCATGGTGCCGAGCAAGCGCAAGAAGACCATCGGCAAGGCCGAGATCGAAGAGATCGTGGCCAAGATTGCGCGTATTCCGCCTGCGAATGTGTCCAATGACGACCGTGGCAAGCTCCAGACGCTGGAACGCGACCTGAAGAGTGTGGTGTTCGGCCAGGACAAGGCCCTGGAAGTGCTGGCCAGCGCGGTCAAGATGGCGCGGTCCGGACTGGGCAAGGGCGACAAGCCCATCGGCTCGTTCCTGTTCAGCGGCCCCACAGGCGTGGGCAAGACCGAGGCGGCCAAGCAGCTGGCCTACATCATGGGCATCGAGCTCTTGCGCTTCGACATGTCGGAGTACATGGAGCGCCATGCGGTCAGCCGCCTGATTGGTGCGCCTCCGGGCTATGTCGGGTTCGACCAGGGTGGCCTGTTGACCGAAGCCATCACCAAGAAGCCGCACGCTGTGCTGCTGCTCGACGAAATCGAGAAGGCGCACCCGGACATCTTCAACGTGCTGCTGCAGGTGATGGACCATGGCACGCTGACCGACAACAACGGGCGCAAGGCTGACTTCCGCAACGTCCTGATCATCATGACGACGAATGCCGGCGCCGAGACCATGAACAAGGCGACGATTGGCTTCACCAACCCGCGCCAGGCGGGCGACGAAATGGGCGACATCAAGCGCCTCTTCACGCCCGAGTTCCGCAACCGGCTGGATGCCATCGTCAACTTCAAGGCGCTCGACGAGCAGATCATCCTGCGCGTGGTGGACAAGTTCCTGCTGCAGCTGGAGACGCAACTGGCCGAGAAGAAGGTGGAGGTTACCTTTACCGATACGCTGCGCAAGCACTTGGCCAAGAAGGGTTTCGATCCGCTCATGGGCGCCCGCCCGATGCAGCGTCTGATCCAGGACACCATCCGCCGCGCGCTGGCCGACGAGCTGCTCTTCGGTCGCCTGACGGACGGTGGGCGTCTGACGGTCGATATCGAGGTGAAGACCGACGACAAGGGCGTGGAAACCTCCGAGGTGCTGCTGGACATCCAGCCGCTGGCCAAGAAGGAACGCTCGGCCAAGTCCGAGCCCGCCGAGCCCGAGGAAGCCACGGCGGACTGATGGGCACTGGCTCCACTGGCGCTTTGCCGACACGTACCGGCACTCTCCAGACGCCAGCCATCATTGCGATGGCTGGCTTTTTTTTGTCCGTAGTGCAGTGTCAACAGCGTGGTGGCGGCGAAGTCTGCAAAGGCAGTCTTTGACGAGCTGGATCAGCGAACTGGTGTGCGCGAACGCCGTCCGGTGCCCCAAAATCATTGAAACGTTTTCGCACAGTTCCGTGGCGAACCAGCACCTTTGGGGCGGCATACTGCGCGCTGACTGAGGAGACGCCCCCCATGACCATGACCATGACACCCACACCATCCGTCCCGATGTTTCCCGGTGCCTCCTCTCGCAAGCGGCGTCTGGGCGCGATCAGCCGGTGCCTTGCCATTGCCAGTTTTGGTGCACTGGTGGCAGCTTGTGGCGGCGGCGGGGGTGATGCGGCGCCGGTTTCGCCGCCTCCGGGCTCCCCGGCGCCAGGCGCGCCAGCGCCAGCTCCGCCCCTCGGGGGCCATGTGTATGGCGATGTGCGCGGCGCAACCCTGGG
Organism: Acidovorax sp. FG60; assembly: GCF_057808995.1. Taxonomy (NCBI): domain Bacteria; kingdom Pseudomonadati; phylum Pseudomonadota; class Betaproteobacteria; order Burkholderiales; family Comamonadaceae; genus Acidovorax; species Acidovorax sp. FG60. Next base: position 249,754 of record NZ_JBMDJC010000002.1, on the reverse strand, counting down.
TGTGGGCGCGCCGCTCAATGGCGCACAGCCGTTCCCTGCCGACAATGACTGGAACGCGGATATCAGTGGGCTCCCCATCGATCCCAACTCTGACAACCTCATCGCCAGCATTGGCCTCACCCGGGGTTTGTTCCCGGATTTCGGCGCGGGCCTGTGGGAAGGCGCGCCTATCGGCATTCCCTATGTGGTGGTGGCAGGTAACCAGCCGCGTGTGGCGGTGCAGTTCACCGACTACGGCGACGAGAGTGATGCAGGCCCGTACCCGATTCCGCCCAACGCGCCTATTGAAGGCGGTCCTTCCAGCGCGGGTGACCGCCACGTGATCGTGATCGACCGCGACAACAACCGCTTGTATGAAACCGGCAACAGCTACCCGCAGTCCGACGGCAGCTGGCGTGCGTCGGGTGGTGCTGTCTTTCACCTGGACAGCAACAACGTGCGTCCCACCGCCAGGCCGCGATGGACCAGCGCGGACGCAGCGGGCCTGCCGATCTTTCCGGGCCTGGTGCGGTACGACGAGGCGTCGCTGGGCGCCGGTGGCATCCGCCACGCGCTGCGCTTTACCGTCAGCCAGACCCGCCGTGCCTACGTGCCGCCCGCGACCCACTGGGCATCGAGCAATACCAGCCCCAACCTTCCCCCCATGGGCATGCGCGTGCGCCTGAAGGCGGGCTATGCGATCCCGCCGGGCTTCTCTGCTGAAGCGCAGGCTATCCTCACCGCCCTCAAGACCCACGGGATGATGGTGGCCGACAACGGCTCCAACTGGTTCCTGAGCGGGGCGCCGGACGAACGCTGGAACAACGATCGCCTGAAGTCTGAACTGCGCCAGGTGCTGGGCCGCGACTTCGAGGTCGTGCGCATGGACGGGCTGGTGACGCCATGACTCCGTGGGGCGGCCAGTTGGGCAGGCCTTGGGGCTCTGTCTACTGGCGCGCCGTAAGCCGCTCCAGCAGTTCCACGGTGGGATAGCCGTCCGCCACAACGCCGATGCTGCGCTGGTAGCCTCGCAGCCCCGTGCGGGTGGCGGGGCCCATCACGCCGTCCGGGGTGCCCGCGGCAAATCCCTTGCGGTTGAGCGCCTCTTGTAGCTCCTGCAATTGCTGGCGTGAAAGGGGTGCAAGGTCGCGCGGCCAGGCGGCAACCACGGGCCCGCCACCGCCAATCTGGCGCGCCAGCAGCGCCACCCCCAGCGCGTAGTTGACCGAGTTGTTGTAGCGCAGGATGACCCGGAAATTGCCCCCTACCAGAAAGGCCGGGCCTCGGGCACCTGCGGGCGTGACGATGGACGCGGAGGCCAGGGTGGGCAATGCCTGCCCGTCGATGCCGCGCACACCTTCAGCGTCCCACTGGGCTGTGGTCTGCCGTACGGAAGGGTCTGCGCGGGCGTGGTCGAAAGACGCGGGCAACTGCACCTCCACCCCCCAGGGTTCGCCCGCCTGCCAGCCCGAACGCGCCAGGAAATGCGCGGTAGACGCCGTCACGTCCGGGATGCTGCCCCAGATGTCGCGGTGGCCATCGCCATCGGCATCCACGGCGTAGGCCAGAAACACCGAGGGCAGGAACTGCGTGTGCCCCATGGCGCCGGCCCAGGAGCCGAGCATGCGGTCTGCTGCGATGTCGCCCTGGTCCACGATGCGCAGCGCGGACAACAGTTCGGCCTGGGCCCAGGCGCGGCGGCGGCCTTCATAGGCCAGCGTGGACAGCGCGTCCACGGTGCGGAACGTCCCGAAATTGCTGCCGTAGTTGCTCTCCATGCCCCAGATGGCGGTGATCACGGTGGCAGGCACGCCATAGCGGGCGGCAGCGGCTTCTAGCGTGGCGCTGTGTTCGGCCAGCTTGGCCTGGCCTTGGGCAATGCGCTGCGGCGAGACCGCACTGTCAAGGTAGGCCCAGGGTGTGCGCGTGAATTCAGGCTGTGCCCGGTCAAGCTCCACCACACGTGGCTGCCATTGCGCCTGGCCCAGCACTTCGCGCACCGTGCGGGGCTGGATGCCCGCCTGCAAGGCCTGCGCCGAAAACGCGTCGCGCCATGCGGCAAAGCCTGCCGCATGGTCCACGCCAGCGGTGGGGCTGCCGGTAGATGCTGCGGCATCTTGGGCCGGTGTGCTGGTGGTGGCAGGGGGGGCGCTGGCTGGCGGCGGTGTTTTCACCGCGTCCGGGCGATGGAGGGGCGCTGCGGCGCAGCCCGCCAGAGCCAGGGCTGCCCAACATGCTGCGAGGGAACGTGGGGACCAAGAGGACAAAAGGGAAGGGCGGAGCCGCGAAACGGAGGGATTGGCTGGGTGGGTGCTTTGCATGCGCCATTGTCCCGCGCTGCAGCGGCGGTGCTGCGCTGCAGGTGTATCACGGCGTGAGGCGGCATCCGATGAGGTATTCGTATTTGCTATATATTTTATAGCTGCTAGCGCTTTATCAGTATACGCTAGGGGCCTAAAAAGCTTGTAAATCAGGTTACAGTTCACGGTATCCCTCGCCCTGTTCTTCTGTCGCCCCCTGTTTGCCCATCGACCATGGCCCCCCACACCTTCCTCTGGCACGACTACGAAACCTTTGGTGCCAACACGCGCCGCGATCGGCCTGCGCAGTTCGCCGCCATCCGCACGGACGCGGAGCTGAACGAAATCGGCGAGCCGCTGATGTTCTATTGCCAGCCTGCCAACGACTACTTGCCCGACCCGGTGTCGTGCCTCATCACCGGCATCACGCCGCAGCTGTGCCTGGAAAAGGGCGTGCCCGAGCACACGTTCGCTGCGCGTATTGAGTCCGAATTTGCGCAGCCCGGCACGATAGGCGTGGGCTACAACACCATCCGGTTTGACGACGAGATCACGCGCTTCATGTTCTGGCGCAACCTCATCGACCCGTATGCGCGCGAGTGGCAAAACCAGTGCGGCCGCTGGGACCTGCTGGACGTGGTGCGCATGACCTATGCGCTGCGGCCGGATGGCATCACCTGGCCAAAGAAAGAAGACGGCGTGACCCCCAGCTTCAAGCTGGAACACCTCTCCAAGGCCAATGGCCTGCAGCACGACGCGGCGCACGATGCGCTGTCAGACGTGCGCGCCACCATTGCGCTGGCGCGGCTGATCCGCCAGCACAACACCAAGCTGTTTGACTTTGCACTGAGCCTGCACAAGAAAGACCGCGTGGCCGCCGAGCTGCGCCTGCCCGCCACCACCAGCACGGCGCGGCCGTTTCTGCATGTGTCCGGCATGTTCCCCACCGAGCGCGGTTGCCTGGCCGTGATGTGGCCGCTGGCCAGCCACCCTACCAACAAGAACGAGCTGATCGCCTGGGACCTGGCCCACGACCCGCGGGAGCTGGCCACACTCAATGTGGAGGACATCCGCCTGCGCATGTTCAGCAAGGCCGACGCGTTGCCCGAGGGCGTGACGCGCCTGCCCATCAAGACCATCCACCTGAACAAGTCACCCATGGTGGTGGGCAATCTGAACACGCTCACGCCCGCGCTGGCCCAGCGCTGGGGCATCGACCTGGCCCAGGCCGCGCAGCACGCCGAGGTGGCGCGCGCGCTGCCCGACATGAGCGGGATCTGGCCCGCAGTGTTTGCCCGCCCGCAAGAGCCGGCGCAGGATGTGGACCAGGACCTGTACGGCGGTTTTGTGGGCAACAACGACCGGCGCCTGCTGAACGACCTGCGCACCCTGAGCGGCGACAAGCTGGCCAAGGCGCGTGCGAACTTTGATGACCCGCGCCTGGCCGAGCTGCTGTGGCGCTACCGTGCGCGCAACTTCCCCACAACGCTGTCGCCTGAAGAGCAAGAGCGCTGGGAGGCCCACCGCGCCGCCTGCCTGTTCGACGGGCAGGGCGGGGCGCGCACGGTGGAGCAGCTGTTCACCGAGATCGATGAAATGTCGGAAACCGCCGATGACGACCGTACCCAGGACATCCTGGGCGCCTTGTACGATTACGCGGAGCACATCGCACCTGAACGATGACTCCCCCCTGAGGCGCTGCGCGCCTTCCCCCGGAGGGGGACGCACCCGGTGGCCTGGCGGAGCCAGTTCCACGGGTGCACTGGCATCAGGGCGCGCCAGTAGTGATCGCCCCGCCTCGTACGTAGACCAGTAGAAACAAAGCAGCCGCAGATTTTTATGACGACACCGCAGAACCACAGTTTCACCACCCAGATCGTGCACGCCGACCGCCTGGGCGGCGCCGAGCATGGGGCCATCCACAAGCCGATCCATACGTCCGTTCAGTACGGGTACGAGAAGATGGAAGAGCTGATCGCCGTGTTCCAGGGCACGAGCAAGGGCGGCTTCAACTATGCGCGCCAGGGCACGCCCACCACGGCGGCGCTGGAGGCCAAGATCACGCAGATGGAACGCGGGCACGGCTCCATCGTTTTCTCCACCGGCATGGCGGGCATTTGCGCGGTGTTCCTCACCCTGCTCAAAGCAGGTGACCATCTGGTGGCCAGCCAGTTCGTGTTTGGCAACACCAACAGCGTGTTCGGCACGTTGGCCGACCTGGGCATTGAAGTGACCACGGTGGATGTGACCGACGCGGCCAAAGTGGCTGCTGCCCTGCGCCCCAACACCCGCATGGTGTTTGTCGAAACCATTGCCAATCCCGGCACGCAGATCCCCGACCTGGAAGGCATTGGAGCGCTGTGCCAGCAACGTGGCGTGCTTTACGTGGTGGACAACACCGTGGCATCGCCCTATCTGTTCCGCGCTGCCACGGTGGGCGCGGGCCTGGTGGTCAATTCGCTCACCAAAAGCATCGGCGGGCAGGGCGCTGCGCTGGGTGGCGCTATCACCGACACGGGGATGTACGACTGGTCGGGCTACCCCAACATCTTTGCGCCCTACCGCAAGGGCGACCCCAAGGGCTGGGGCCTTCAGCAGCTGCGCAAAAAGGGCCTGCGCGACATGGGTGGCACGCTGTCGTCCCATGCTGCGCACCAGCTGGCGCTGGGCGCTGAAACGCTGTCGCTGCGCATGGACCGTACCAGCGCCACGGCCCTGGCCTTGGCGCAGTGGCTGGAGGCGCACCCGGCCGTCTCGCGCGTGCTGTACCCCATGCTGCCTTCGCACCCCCAGCATGCCTTTGCCAAAAAGCTCCTCCAGGCGGGCTCATGGCTGCTGTCGTTCGAGCTGCGCAACCCCGACCAGTGCCTGGCCGTGTGCAACCGCCTGCAGTTGCCCATCAAGGCCACGGGGCTGGCCGACACGCGCACGCTGATCATCCCGGTAGCGCACACCATCTTCTGGGAGGCCGGCCCCGCCGTGCGTGCCGCCATGGACATTGGTGACAGCATGATCCGCCTGTCAGTGGGCCTGGAAGACCCACAAGACCTGCTCGCTGACTTTGAGCAGGCCCTTGCAGGCGCCTGACCTGTCAAATACCCGCCCAGGAGTCCCTCATGGCCACAGCAACCTCGGCGCCCCCCGCCAGCATCGGCAAGTACCGCATCGAGCGTGAACTGGGCCGGGGTGCGAGCGGCATCGTGTTTCTGGGGCTCGACGGCTTTAGGGGGCGCAAGGTGGCCATCAAGCAGACGCATGCCCATCTGCTGAAAGTACCCGAGCAGGCCGAGCGCTACCGCAAGCTGCTGCGCAACGAGGCTGCGCTGTCGGGCCGCCTGCGCCACCCCAACATCGTGCGCCTGCTCGATGCGGACGAGGAGGCGCTGCCCCCCTACCTGGTGCTGGAATATGTGGATGGCCAGCCCCTGTCAGCCTATGCCACGCCGGATGCACTGCTGCCCGTGCCCCAGGTGCTGGACATTGCCTTCAAGTGCTGCAACGCGCTCGAGTACGCGTGCCGCGAAGGCCTGGTGCACCGCGACATCAAGCCCGCCAACCTCATGCTGGCCAAAGACGGCGACATCAAGCTGACCGATTTTGGTGCGGCGCTGTCACTGCGCAGCGATGCCACGCAACTGTCGGGCCTGGTGGGCTCGCCGTCCTACATGTCGCCCGAGCAGGTGCGTGAACACGACCTCACGCACCACAGCGACATGTTCTCGCTGGCAGTTGTTGTGTACGAGCTGCTCACGGGCCGCCGCCCGTTTGACGGCGACACCGACTTCGCCACGCTCTACAAGATCAGCAACGAGGCGCCCACGCCACCGAGCCTGCTGCGCGCGTCGCTGCCAGCCCATGTGGACGACGTGTTGCTGCGCGCCCTGGCCAAGCAGCCCTCCGACCGTTTTGCGACCTGGGACGATTTTGCACGGGCGCTGCTGGCCGCCCACCAGAGTCTGCCCCGCCAAAAATCCCAAGACACCGAGGCCGAGCGTTTTGCGCGCCTGCGCGCGCTGCCGTTTTTTGCCGACTTTCACGACGTGGCTCTGTGGGAGCTGATGCGCCTGGGCAACTGGCGGCGGCTGGAGCGGGGCACGGTGCTGATGCGCGAAAACACGCCCGGCGATTCGTTCTGCATCCTGATCGAGGGCCAGGTGGCCGTGAGTCGCCAGGGCTGGAATCTCAGCACACTGAGTGCGGGCGTCACCCTGGGTGAAATGACCTACCTGCGCCCCGACAACAGGCTGCGCACCGCCACCGCCGTGGCCGAGTCCGAAGTGCTGGTGCTCAAGGTGCGCAACCCCGCGCTGCGCGGGGCGTCCGAAGACCTGCAGTCGTGTTTTGACAAGGCCTTCATCAAGCTGCTGGTGGGGCGGTTGATTGCGACCAACGAGCAACTGGCCGAGTGGGAGCTGGTGGCTGCCCCTCCCGCCCCGGTAACACCGGCATCGCCTTCCGCGCCGCGCGGCTGAAGCGCTTCCGTTGCGCCCGCCGCTGGCTCGGCAACCAGGGAGTCAGTGCACCACGGTTTGCAGTAGCAGCTCGTCAAGCGGGGCAGGGCGGCCCAGGGCGTATCCCTGGGCAAAGTGCACGCCCAGCCCGGTCAGCAGGTCCACGACGGCCTGGCTTTCGGCAAACTCCGCCACGGTCTTCTTGCCCATCAGGCAGCCAATTTCGTGGATGGACTTCACCATGGCGAAGCTCACCGGGTCGTCGGCCATGTTCTTCACAAACTGCCCGTCGATCTTGAGCATGTCCACCGCCAGCTCGCGCAGGTAGGCATACGACGATAACCCGCTGCCAAAGTCGTCCAGCGCAAACTGGCAGCCCCGCGCGCGCAGTGCGTGGATGAAACGGTTGGCCGCTGCCAGGTCGCCCATGGCGGCGGTTTCGGTGATCTCGAAACACAGGCGGTCGCAGCGCACCGGGGTCTGGTCCATGGCCTGCAGCACCTGGCCCAAAAAAGCGGCATCGCCCACGGACTGGCCCGACAGGTTGATGCAGCACAGCTCCACACGCTCCTGGTGTTCGGCCATCCAGGCCAGGGCTTTTTTGATGACCCAGCGGTCCACCCGCGCGGCCAGGTGGTAGCGCTCCACGGCGGGCATGAATTCGCCCGGCGAGACCCGTTGGCCTTCGGCCGTGCGCATGCGCAGCAGGATCTCGCAATGCAGGCCGTGCGGCGGGCTGCCCTGCCGTGTGCCCAGGCGGGTGATGGGCTGGCCAAACAGCTCAAACCGGTCATGCTGTAGCGCATGCTCGATGCGGCTGACCCATTCCATGACGCCATAGCGCTGCGCGAGGGCAGGGTCGTTCTCGGCATAGACGTGGATGCGATTGCGCCCCCTGTCCTTGGCCACGTAGCAGGAGCTGTCTGCCGCCTGCAGCAAGGCGCCCACGCTTTCGGTGGCGGCATCCAGCACCACGGCTCCGATGCTGACACTGACACTGAATACATGGTCGCGCCAACCAAAACGGAATGCGGCCAGTTCCTGCTGCATGCGCTCTGCGACCTTCAAAGTCTGTTGCAGGTCCTGCTGCCACAGCAGGATGCCGAACTCGTCGCCTCCCAGGCGGCACAGCAGATCCTGAGGCTGCAGGTGGGCCAGGAACAGGCGCGCCACCTGCCGCAGCAGTTCGTCCCCTGCCGCATGGCCGCAGGTGTCGTTGATCACCTTGAAGTTGTCCAGATCGAGGTAGCACACGCAGTGGCGGTCGGAGGCCTCCCGCGTGGCGGCAAAGGCCTGGGCCAGCAGGTGCTCGAACGCGCGGCGGTTGCCCAGGCTCGTGAGCGTGTCGTGCAGGGCCTGGAACTCCATTTCGCGACTCAGCCGGCTGGCCTCGGTCACGTCGCGAAACACCAGCACCACACCGTCAGCATCCCCGCCGGGGCGCAGCAGTGGTGAGGCGGACAGGTCCATCAGCAGGGGGGCTCCTGCCAGTGGTGTGGACCGCAGCTTGGAATGCAACTGGGTGCTGCCTTGCGCCAGTGCGCGGCCCACCAGGTCGGGGGCAGCCTGGGTGCCAGGTTCGGCGGCCAGGCCCAGCACGTCCTGGTGCCTGCGTCCGCAGGCGGCGGACAGCGACCAGCCTGTCAGCGTCTGGGCTGCGGGGTTCAGGTACTGCACCAGCCCCGTGGCGTCGGTGGTGACCACGGCGTCGCTGATCGAGTGCAGGGTGACCTGCAGGCGCTCCTTTTGCTGCAGCAGCGCTTCTTCGGCCTCGTGCCGCGCGGTCATGAACCGCACCCGGTCCAGTGCCACGGCCAGATGCCCAGCGGTGGCCTGCATCAGTGCGATCTGCCAGGGCTTGGGGGGCCGCACGCCTTCCTCGTCGCCATAAGTGCCCATGCCCAGTGCGCCCATGCGCTGGTCCGCCATGATGAGCGGCACATTGACGATGGTGCGGTTGTGCAGCACGGCGACCACGGCCTTGTTGGTGCGTGGGTCGGTGCGGGCGTCTTCCACCACCACGACGTGGGTGGCCTGCATGATTTCTTCGAGCAGCGCATCCCCCTTCACGGGGATTTTCATGGTCTGCAGCTGGCGGCTCAGGGCACCCTCCTCACCACTGGTGGTGTGTGTGAGGAAGTCCAGCATCCCCGAGGATTCGTCAATCAGGGCCAGCCAGACGTGGCGGTAGTCAAAAACACTCTCTCCCATGGGTTTGACGGCATCGAGCACGTCGGACAAGGTCCAGGCGCGTTCCAGGCGTTTGCACAGCTGGAGCAGGGCCTCGGAGTGCCTGCGCTCTTCGGCGTCGTGGGGCGCTGTGGGGTTGGGGGGCAATGTCATGGAACGTGGTGAAGGGCGTTTTCCGGGAGCCCTGGAGCAAGGGACGACGTGCTCGATCGCTGCCGTGGCGCCGCTTGCGCGCCCATGAGGCAGAGCATAGGTACCGCCTCAGTCGCCCGCATGGTGGAAACCACCAATTGGCTTTGGATGGTCCGTGCAAGCCACCCCGAAGTCTTTGGGGTCCGTGGTGCGCTCAGGGGCAACCCCCGGTGGGAGGGTCGGAATGGCCCCAGTGAGAAGGAATTGGGTAGGAGCAAGTTGCTATTCAATTTATAGCTACTAGCGATTGATAGATAAGCGATAGGGCCATTTTTCTTCAATAACTTTAACCAAAAAACCGATAGCACACCACAACGGCCGCCACCACCCCCGCCAGTTCGGCCAACAGCGCGCAGCCCACCGCGTGCCGCGCACGCTGAATGCCCACCGCCCCAAAGTACACGGCCAGTACATAAAAGGTGGTCTCGGTACTGCCCTGAATGGTGGCTGCAGCCAGCGCCGCAAAGCTGTCTACCCCTTGCGTCTGCATGGTCTCGATCAGCATGGCGCGCGCAGCGCTGCCTGAAAACGGCTTGACCAGCGCAGTGGGCAGAGCGTCCACAAACCGGGTGTCTGCACCCAGCACCTGCACGCACCAGCGGATGCCATCGAGCACATAGCCCAGCGCCCCCGATGCACGGAATATCCCCACGGCACACAGCATCGCCACCAGATAGGGCAGCAGGCCCTTGGCCACGTCAAAACCTTCGCGCGCGCCCTCGATGAAGGCTTCGTACACGGGCACCTTGCGCCACGCGCCGATGCCCACGAACAGGACGATCAGCGCAAACAGCGTGAGGTTGCCCAGCAAGGACGACAACTGGGCCAGCGCGGAGGCGCTCAAGGTGGTCAGCAGCGCCATGAAGCCGCTCAGAACCAGCGCTACGGGCAGCAGATAGGCCAGCACCACGGGGCTCCACAGCGGCAGGCGCTGCACCACTGCCACGCTGAGCAGGCCCACTAGCGTGGACGCTGATGTGGCCAGCAGAATGGGCAAAAAAACCAGCGTCGGGTCGGGCGCCCCCTGCTGCATGCGGTACATGAAGACCGTCACCGGCAGCAGCGTGAGCGAAGAGGCATTGAGCACCAGGAACAGGATCTGCGCGTTGGTGGCGGTGTCGGGCTCGGGGTTCAGCTCCTGCAGGGCTTTCATCGCCTTCAGACCCATGGGGGTGGCCGCGTTGTCCAGCCCCAGGGCGTTGGCGGCAAAGTTCATCGTGATCAGCCCCAGCGAGGGGTGGCCGCGCGGCACCTCGGGCATGAGCTTGGCAAACAGTGGTGCCAGCCAGCGCGCCAGGGCGTCCACAATGCCCGCCTTTTCGGCAATGCGCAAGAAACCCAGCCACAGCGTGAGCGTGCCAAACAGCAGCACCATCACCTCGACCGACAGCTTGGCCATCTGGAACAGGGCCTGCACCATCGACGAAAAGATCTCGGCATTGCCGCCCACCAGCCACTGGGCCAGTGCGGCCACGGCAGCGGTCAGAAAAAAGCCCAGCCACAAGGTGTTGAGCATCAGTGGTCCTGAATGACGGGGAAGCGAAGGGCCTGCATGGTGGTGAGGTTACCTGCCCCCAGGCTGGGCGCTGGCTTGGGCGTGGCGGCAAGGCAACGGGTGGCTCGGTGGTACCCTATAGGGTTCGGTTCCAACCTGCACAGGGGCTTATTTCGGGCTTTTGGTGCTCGAATGGGCCTCCATCACATCGACAGGCGCCCTGGCGCGCCACAACTCCAAGAAAGACATCACCATGGGCGCGCAGTGGAAAGCAAAAGGCAAGGCACAGGTGGCCGACGCCAAGGGCAAGCTGTTTGGCAAGCTGGTCAAGGAAATCACCGTGGCCGCGCGCGGCGGTGCCGACCCGGCCAGCAATGCGCGCCTGCGCCTGGTGGTAGAGCAGGCCCGCAAGGCCTCGATGCCCAAGGACACGCTGGAGCGTGCCATCAAAAAGGGCTCGGGCACCGGTGCTGATGCCGTGAACTACGAGCGCGTGATCTACGAAGGCTTTGCGCCCCACCAGGTCGCCGTGATGGTCGAATGCCTGACCGACAACGTCAACCGCACCGCGCCCGAAATGCGCGTGCTGTTCCGCAAGGGCCAGCTGGGCACCTCGGGCTCGGTGGCCTGGGACTTCAACCATGTCGGCATGATCGAGGCCGAGCCCGCCAACCCCGACGCCGACCCCGAATTGGCCGCCATCGAAGCCGGTGCACAGGATTTTGAAGCAGGCGACGAAGAAGGCACCACCACCTTCTGGACCGACCCCACCGACCTCGATCTGGTGAGCCGTGCGCTGCCCGCCCACGGCTTCAATGTGCTGTCGGTCAAGCTGGGCTACAAGCCCAAGAACCCGGTAAACCCCGCCAACCTGACCGCCGAACAGCTCGAAGAGGTGGAGAACTTCCTGGCCGCCATCGATTCCAACGACGACGTGCAGAACGTGTTTGTGAGCCTGGGCGGCTGATGGTGGTGGCCCGCTGGCCTGGTGGCCGGTGCCAGTTTCATCCCGCCCCCGCTCCATTGAATCATCCATGACCGCAGACCACTACGCCGCCCTCGGGCTTGCGGCCAACGCATCGCTGGCCGACATCAAGAAAGCCTTTCGCCAGAAGGCGTCGTTCTACCACCCGGACCGCAACGACGCCCCCGACGCTGCCCAGCGCTTTCAGGCTGTGCAAAAAGCCTATGAAGTGCTGTCGGACGACACCGCCCGCCAGGCCTACGACGACAACCGCCGCCGCAACCTGCTGGACGACCCGCTGCACACCGCCCAAGAGATCTGGCAAGCCTATTCCACGCGCATTTTGACAACGACCACTCCGTGAAACTTTCCCCTTATTTTTATGACCTGCGCTCTGCCTACCAGGCCGAGCTGGACGACCTGGTTTCCGACTCCGAAGGCAAGGATGTGCTGCGCAAGCGGCTGGCCGAAAAGCGCAACGAGATTGCCTTTCTGGTCCAGATGATGGAGTTGGCCCCCGAAATGGTGGCCGTGGTGTTCCACCAGGGTTTTCGCTTCACCAAGCCGGCTGTGGTGGAACACCTGCTGAGCCTGCCGGTTGACGAACTGCCCGACTGGCACAGCCTCTCGCCTGCCATCGCGCTGGAGCCCTGGGCCAGCAGCCTGGCGCAAACCGTGCTGCGCGAACCGCAGGGCGCCCGCTTCATGGCTGTGGCTGCAGGGCTGGAATACCTGCAGCAGCACGCCCGCCTGGCGCACCATGCGGCCTCGTCGGCCGAGGGTGACAGCGACGCCGATGACGGTGAAGACGCCGCAGAGCATGATGACGACTACAACGCACTGAGCGCCGATGACGCTGCGGACCCACAAAACAGCCGCAGCCGCGAAGAGGCCAGCTCCAACTGGCTGGCCGACGCGGGGTTTGACCGCAAGGAGTGACGACCATGAGCAGCAACAACCAACACCTCGCCCTTATCACCAAGACCACTAGCCTGATCGCGGCTGGCGACATCGTGGGCGCCGAATCGGCCTTGTCGGAGCTGGCGGATGCTGAGGGCGACAACGCCTTGATGGTGGTGCTGGACCAGCTGGCCCCCAAGGACATTCTGGCCGTGATGCGCGAGTACGACGAGTCCAAGGCCTCTGTGGTCAACATGCTTGTGACGCCCGAGCAGTTCGCGCGCGCCATGGTGCTTGAAAAGCAGTACAAGGACCTCACCCACACGCACCTGCGCAGCATGGTCAACGCGGTCATCTTCCGCGACGATGCCGACCCGGTGGAGTTTCTTACTGCCATTGGCGACCTGGACGGTGGCGCCGAGGCCTTGGCCAACTACTTTGCCGAAAAGTGGAGCCGCATCGAAGCCTTTGCCCGCACCGGCACGTTTGACGCGGTGGAAGACTATGGCCCCACGCTGACCGACGACGAGCTGCTCGCCTCGGGCTACGTGCAGCCGCGCATCGATCTGGACGAGGTGGCCGACCGCGACTGGATGCAGATGGCCTGGCTGCTGCGCTACGAGTGCCGCGACCTGTTCATCGAAACCTTGCTGGTGCTGCGCGCCAAGGCACGTGCCTTTGACCTGGGCCTGGAAGAGGGCGACGAATCGCCCGCCGAGGAAGACGACGGCAAGTTCGAGACCAGCGAGACGGATCGCGGCAAGGCCACGCCCGCCGCACGTACGTCGGATGAGGAATCGGCGATTTGAGATGAAGCACCCCCTGAGTCGCTTCGCGCCTTCACCCCTCTCTCGCATTGCTGCGCAACGCGGGAGGGGGACGCCCCCAGCGCGGCGGGGCGGCCCTTGCGCGGGGGCACTGGCCTTCGCAGCGCCAGTTTCAACGGCTGCGGGAATGGCCCACTAAATGACCATCGACGAACAGTCCTCTACCCAGGCTGCGGGGGCCAACACGCTGCAGCTCCACGACGCCCGTCCTTTCTTTGAAAAGGCGCTGGCCTATGGCGTCCAGCATGGCGTGATTGGTGCCGACAAGTTGGCCGCCATCAATGCCGATGCGCCCAAGGGCATGGTGCAGATTGCCCGCTACTTTGGCAGCGAGTTTTTGCGGCCCGAGCTGGAGAAGGCGCGTGACCGCATGGTCAACCTCATCAGCCTGTACCTGATCGATACCACTGAGGGCGACCTGCACCAGGCCGCCATCTCGCTGCGCGACCATTCGTTGCTGTCGCGCTCCAAGGGCGGCTCAGACATGCTCAAGCGCCTGATTGGCATGCCCGAGAGCAGCAACTTTGGCATGGCGGGCTATGCCGATGCCGAGACCCCGCTACTGGCCGTGTGGTCACTGCGTAGCCATGCTGACTACCGGGCCGAGCTGGCGCGCCGCACGCAGATTGCGCAGGCCATCCATGCCGCCCAGTGGCTGGCCGAGCAGTTCGACCTGGACCCGGACGAGCTCGAAGCTGCGGGTGCCGATGCTGAAGCCGTCATCCGCACCGGCCTGCTCATGCTGGCCCTGGCGCCCAGGTCCATGGACCTGGGCGAATGGCCGAACACCGTCGCGTTCGAAAAAATGCTGATGGCACAGCGCAAGAAGAAGCTGGCGCCGCCTTCACAGCTGCGCCTGCCCCCTGGTTTGCCTGCTGAACTGCGCGAGGTGGTGTTAGCGCACTGCGCCAGTGTGCTGGCCGACCTGCCCAGGCTGCTGGATTCCGCCACACTGGTGCGTACGCTGCTGCGCCCCACCGGCGCTTTCCGCGCGCGCTACTTTCTGCTGGACGACCCGCTGGCCGAGGTGGACAACTTCCACCGCAGCCTGGATGCGCTGGAGGAGGGCGAGGAACCCCCGCTGCCCGCCAGCAAGACCTGGGCAAAAACCACCCAGGGCAACGATGACGAACATTCGCTGCTCACGCTGTTCCTGTGCCTGGCTGCGGGTGTGCCCAAGAAAACCCTGCTGACCGAAAAGACCGCCGCCAGCCTGGTGCGCAAACTGCGCAAATCCGGCCTGCAGCCCGCGTTGGCCACCGAGTTCATCCGCACCCACGCGCCCGGTGTGCACCAGCAGGACTACATCGCGCTGTGGACCAGCTTTGTGCAGGACGCAGAAAAAACCTTGCTCAGCGACATGGACTACCAGATGCACGATGCCCTGGCCCTGCTGCGCCGGGAATGCAATGTGGTGGGCTAGGAGGCTGCGCGGCAGAAGGAACATCGGCTGCAATGCGCGATAAACCGGTCTCGCGCGGTACCACCTCCTGCGCCCAGGGGCCCACCCTGGGCTTGTCGGTAGCACCACGCGATCCTCGGTTTTCGCAGGTCTCGCTTCGATGCCTTCTTCCGCGCAGCCTCCTAGCCGCGAACGGCACGCTGCGGGCTTGGCGCCGTCATCCACCCTATTTATCCCATTTGCACCAGGCGGCACCTTTACACAGGTCAAGGAAAGGTGCCGCGCGACACGGTGCCCGGCGGCGGTCCGGTTAACATTCCAGCCGCCCGCCAGCCCGCCCTTAAAGTGCACAGCCCCACACTCCTCATCATTGCAGCGCTACTGACTGCGCTCGTCACCACGGTGTTGTATGCCGTGTGGTCGTTCAACCGGAACATCCCAGGCCTGCGCCTGTGGATGGTGTCGTTCCTGCTGGGGTCGGTGTTCAGCGTGAGTCTGCTGGTGCGGGACTGGTTTCCCGAGGTGGTTGCGGTGGTGATCTCGCAAGGTTCGGTGTCGCTGGCAGCCTACCTGTGCCTGATGGCCAGCCGCATGTACATGGGGCGACGCCCGTTTTCTCATTGGTATGCGGTCGTGGGTATCGGGGCCCTGATGGTCGCGTCGGTGTATTTCACCGTGGTGCAGCCCCATCTGGGCATGCGGTTTGTTTTTGTGGGGCTGGGTGCGGGCATCTGCTTTTTGCTCACGGCGCGCACGATGGCCGATGGTGGCGTGCGCCGCGTGCCCGCGCGCTACCTGTTTGCGTTGGTGGCGGGTCTGCATGGCCTGTTTTTGTTGCTGCGTCCGGCACTGTTCAAGCTTGCTCCCGTTGCGCCCGGCGGCTTGCCAGACGCCGGACTGGTGGCGCTGGTATCGCAGTTTGTTCTGCTGGAGGCCATTGTGGCCGTGGTGTTGCTGGGGTTTGGTGCACTGATGCTGGCCAACGAGTTCATCACCAGCGAGCTGCGGCACCTGGCCGAGATGGACCCGCTGACCAACGTGTTCAACCGCCGCGCGTTTCTCACGCTGCTGGACAAGGCCATCAGCGCCGCCCAGCGCACCGGGACGGCTGTGCCCGTGCTGGTGATGGACCTGGACCACTTCAAGAACATCAACGACACCTGGGGTCACCGGGCGGGTGACGATGTGCTGCGCCATTTTGTGATGCTGGCCCACCGTTGCTTGCGCAAGGAAGACGTGATGGGGCGCCTGGGGGGCGAAGAGTTCGCCATCTTCCTGCCCAACGCGAGCGCCGCTGGTGCCCTGGCCGTGGCTGAACGCCTGCGCGCGCTGGTCGAAGCCCAGCCAGTGGCCACGGGCCCGCAGTCCATCCCGCTGACCGTGAGTGTGGGCGTCACCCTGTGTGCCCACGGCGACGCGGCGGGCGCTGCGCTGCAGCGCGCCGACGAGGCCATGTACCTGGCCAAGGAGCGCGGCCGCAACCGCGTGGAAGTGTCTGAAAAAATCGTGGGCACTCCGGTGGCGCCAGCAGCGACTGCTGCTTGAGCCGCCGTACGCACCGCCTGTGTCGGCTGCCCGACCTTCGCTGCGCCGCTGCAGCATTTGCTGGCGGCAAAATGGTGGGCACCCTTTCGGCCCACAACAACCTGATCACCATCCCATGGCAAGCAATCCCCACGGCAGCAATCCGGGCGCCCCGTTCGATGTGTTGCCCACACCACCCGCTGCACCGCGCAGGGCGTTCCTCCGTTCGGGTACGGGGTTGGCCACCCTGGGTGTGGTGGCGGTCTCTGGTGCTGGTTATCTGCTTTACCGGCCCGGAAACGATCGGCAACTCGTCTTTGGCACCCTGGCGGGCGCCATGCAAGAGGTAGAACGCCTTGCAGGCGCGGCGGTCCAGCCGCTGGCACCCGCCACGGCCTGGAACTGGTCGCAGACGCTGGAGCACTGCGCACAGAGCATCGAGTTCTCGCTGCAGGGTTTTCCGGCCCCCAAGTCGGCGCTGTTCCAGAACACGCTGGGCGCGGCGGCTTTCAACGTGTTTGCCCTGCGCGGCCGCATGAGCCACAACCTGGCAGAACCCATTCCCGGCGCGCCCGCGCTGGATGCGTCCACGCCCGACGCGTCAGCGGCCCTGGCCCGGCTGCGCAAGGCCGTGCAGGACTTTGCCGCCCATGCCGGGCCGCTGCAGCCGCACTTTGCCTACGGAGCGTTGAGCCGCGCGCAGTACGAGCAGGCGCACGCCATGCACCTGGCCAATCACCTGTCGGCTTTTGATGTGCGGGGCTGAGTGGAGGGCTGGTGCAACGCGTGCGGTGTGGGCCGCGGAATTCAACCCTGACTGAGATTGTTTGCTATAAATAATATAGCTATTAGCGCTTGTTCAATAAGCGCTGGAGCCATTTTTCTTAACATTTTCTGATTGTCAGATCAGCCCAGATCGTCAAAGTCCCACTGGGCGCACAGCGCCTCAAAGCGATCGGCGTCCAGGGCGCTCAGGAACAAGCCCGGCTCTGCAAGCTCCCCCTCGGCATGCAGGTACCACACCAGCGCCTGCGGCCCCACGGTGAAGATGCGCAGCCCCGCTACATCCACCACGGCCTGCGCCTGCATGGCGTGCAGCAGCGCTGCCAGGTCCCCCTGCGTTGAGAACCCATGGCACGCGCGCATCCCGCAGAACGGGTAGCCACCCTGGGCCATCTGGTAGTAGGCGATGGTGTGCAAAAACGCATCCAGGCCCAGGTCTTCCTCGTGCCAGTCGGGGGCATCCAGGTCGGTGGTTTGCCATACCCGCTGCTGCGCATCGGTGGCCCACCAGCACACGGCCTGGTTTTCTTCCAGAAACAGCAGCTTGTCGCCCAGGCACTCCAAATCCTGCAGCGGCGCAAACCGCTGAAAACTGGCCATCAAATCGGCACGCCTGCCCACGGCGGCATAGTAAGCGTGCAGGGCAGGGGGCACCTGGCACCCCAGGCGATGGCTTGCGGCAGCCAGTTCATCTTCCGTCAGCCCGTCTTCGGCGCTGACAGGACGGCCCAGCAGCCAGGCCAGGGTGTCGGAAAGGGGCGGGCGGGTAAAGGCGGTCATGGGTTTCGGTTGTGAGAGCCACGCGCGGCCGGTGCAGGCCGGATGTTGGGGGGACGATTGATGCAGGTCAAGAGAGGGCGTGCTGCAGCTTGGGGCAACGTGGAGTGCAAAGCTACCATCCCCCGATGGGCCCATGTGCCCACAAGGATGGACCATGAGCAAGCAATGGAAGATCGCCGCGGCCCTGGCCGTGGTGCTGCTGGGGGGATGGCTGCTGCTGCGCTGGGCGCCCTGGCAGGCCCAGGGGCCAGGCCCCGGTTTTGTGAGCGGCAACGGCCGCATTGAGGCCACTGAGATCGCCGTGGCCACTAAGCTGGCGGGCCGGGTGCTGGAGGTGCTGGTGGCCGAGGGCGACTTTGTGAAAGCGGGACAGCCCCTGGCCCGCATGCAGATCGACGGCCTGCAGGCCCAGCGCGAAGAGGCCGTGGCCCGGCTGCAGCAGGCGCAGCTGGCCATCAGCAGCGCCCAGGTGCAGGTGGCCCAGCGCGAAAGCGACTACCAGGCTGCGCTGGCCGTGGTGGCCCAGCGCGAGAGCGACCTCGACACTGCCCGCCGCCGCCTGCCGCGCTCTGAGCAGCTGGCGCGCGAAGGCTTTTTCTCCAGCCAGTTGCTCGACGATGACCGCGCCAAGGTGCGCAGCCAGCAGGCCGCTGTGACCGCTGCCAAAGCACAGGCCAAGGCCGCACAGGCGGGTATTGGCGCGTCCCGGACGCAGGTGACCAGTGCCGAGGCCAACGTGCGCGCGCTTCAGGCCACGCTCGCACGGATCGATGTGGAGCTGGCCGACAGTGAACTCAAGGCCCCGCGCGACGGCCGCGTGCAGTTTCGCGTGGTGCAGCCCGGCGAGGTGGTGGGCGCGGGCGCACGGGTGCTGCAGCTGGTGGACCTGAGCGACGTGTACATGACCTTCTTCTTGCCAGAGACCGTGGCGGGTCGCGTGGCGCTGAGCAGCGAGGTGCGCATCGTGCTCGATGCTGCGCCGGGCTTTGTGATTCCTGCAGAAGTCTCGTTTGTCGCCAGCACCGCGCAGTTCACCCCCAAGACGGTGGAGACCGCCAGCGAGCGCCAGAAGCTCATGTTCCGCGTGCGGGCCCAGATCGACAAGGCGCTGCTGCTGCGCCACCAGGACCAGGTCAAGACTGGCCTGCCCGGCGTGGCCTGGCTGCGGGTGGACCCTGCGGTGGAGTGGCCTGCAGAACTCGCCGTCAAGGCCGGTCAGTGAACCCCTCTGACAGCGTGGCACTGGTGGCCCGCCTGCGTGGCGTGGGCCAGCGCTACGGGCGCACGGTGGCGCTGGACGGTATTGACCTGGAGATCACATCAGGCCGCATGGTGGGCCTGATCGGGCCGGACGGCGTGGGCAAATCCAGCCTGCTGGCACTGGTGGCGGGCGCACGGGCGGTGCAGCAGGGCACCGTGGAGGTGCTGGGCGGCGACATGGCCCAAAGCCGCCACCGCAGCCGGGTGTGCCCCCGCATCGCCTACATGCCGCAGGGCCTGGGCAAGAACCTGTACCCCACGCTGTCGGTGGAGGAGAACCTGCAGTTTTTTGGCCGCCTGTTCGGGCACGACGCGGCCGAGCGGCGCCGCCGCATTGATGAACTCACGCGCAGCACGGGGCTGTATCCGTTTCTGGCGCGGCCAGCGGGCAAGCTCTCGGGCGGCATGAAACAAAAGCTGGCCCTGTGCTGCGCACTCATCCACGACCCGGATTTGCTCATCCTGGACGAGCCCACCACCGGCGTGGACCCGCTGGCGCGCGCCCAGTTCTGGGACCTGATCGGCCGCATCCGCGCCGCGCGGCCCGGCATGAGTGTGATCGTGGCCACGGCTTACATGGAAGAAGCCCAGCGCTTTGAATGGCTGGTGGCCATGGACGAAGGGCGCATTCTGGCCACCGGTACGCCTGCCGAGCTGATGGCCCGCACCGGGCATGATGCGCTGGAGCAGGCCTTTGTGGCCCTGCTGCCCGAGGCCAAGCGCCGGGGCCACCAGGCGGTGCAGATTCCGCCGCTGGACCGGTCGCAGGCGGATGACGCCGCCAATGTGGCCATCGAGGCGCGCGACCTCACCATGCGGTTTGGCGACTTTGTGGCGGTGGACCATGTGAGCTTTCGCATTCAGCGCGGCGAGATTTTTGGCTTTCTGGGCAGCAATGGCTGCGGCAAGTCCACCACCATGAAGATGCTCACCGGCCTGCTGCCCGCCAGCGAAGGCCAGGCCTGGCTGTTTGGGCAGCCGGTGGACCCCAAGGACATGGCCACGCGGCGGCGGGTGGGCTACATGTCGCAGGCGTTTTCGCTGTACAGCGAGCTGTCGGTGGAGCAGAACCTGGTGCTGCATGCCCGGCTGTTCCACGTGCCCGAGGTCGAGGTGCCCGCGCGCGTGGCGGCCATGCTGGAGCGCTTTGACCTGCAGGCCGTGCGCAGTTCGTTGCCCATGAAACTGCCGCTGGGTATGCGCCAGCGCCTGTCGCTGGCCGTGGCCATGGTGCACCAGCCCGAGCTGCTGATTCTGGACGAGCCCACCTCGGGCGTGGACCCCATGGCGCGCGACAACTTCTGGCGCCTGATGGTGGAGCTGGCGCGGCGCGACAAGGTCACCATCTTCATCTCCACCCACTTCCTGAACGAGGCCGAGCGCTGCGACCGCATTTCGCTGATGCACGCGGGGCGGGTGCTGGAGAGCGCGGCGCCGCAGGAGATCGTGGCCAAGCGGGGTGCGGCCACCTTGGAAGAGGCCTTCATTGGCTACCTGGAAGACGCTGCTGGCACCGCGCCGGCCCAGGAACCTGCTGCGGCTACGGCACCGCCCACCCCATCACCTGGGCACGCACCCAACGCCCCCACCTGGCCCACCCGCCTGCGCCAAAGCCTGGCCCGCATCCACAGCACCCAGTGGCGCGAAGCGCTGGAGCTGCGCCGCGACCCGGTGCGGGGCGCCATGGCGCTGCTCGGCTCGCTGATCCTGATGTTCGTGATGGGCTACGGCATCAGCATGGATGTGGAGAACCTGCGCTTTGCCGTGCTGGACCGCGACCAGACCGCGCTGAGCCGAGCCTATACGCTGAACCTGGCGGGCTCGCGCTACTTCACCGAGCAGCCGCCGATCACCACCTATGCCGAGCTGGATGCGCGCATGCGCTCCGCCGAGATATCGCTGGCGCTGGAGATCCCGCCCGGCTTTGCCCGCGACGTGGCACGCGGCCAGCCGGTGCAGATCGGCGCCTGGGTGGACGGCGCCATGCCGCAGCGCGCCGAAACCGTCATCGGCTACGCCCAGGGCCTGCACCAGCAATGGCTGGTGGAGCAAAGCCGCAGCCGCACGGGCGTGGTGCCCCGGGGCCTGCTGGAGGTGGAGCCGCGCTACCGCTACAACCCCGACGTGCGCAGCCTGCCGTCCATGGTGCCTGCCGTGATCCCGCTGCTGTTGCTCATGCTGCCCGCCATGCTCACGGCCCTGGCCGTGGTGCGCGAGAAGGAGCTGGGCTCCATCATCAACCTGTATGTCACGCCGACCACACGCACCGAATTCATGCTGGGCAAGCAGCTGCCCTATGTGCTGCTGGCGCTGTTCAACTTTGGCCTGATGTGCCTGGCAGCGGTGACGGTGTTTGGCGTGCCGATGACGGGAAGTTTTGCCACGTTGACATTGGCCGCCGTGGTGTTCAGCCTGTGCTCCACGGGCATGGGCCTCCTGGCCTCCACCGTCACGCGCAGTCAGATTGCGGCGATGTTCTTTGCCATGGTGGGCACGATCATTCCGGCCGTGCAGTTTGCGGGGCTCATCAACCCCGTGTCGTCCATGACGGGCTTTGCGCGCTGGTTCGGAGAGGCCTATCCGGCCAGCCACATGTTCACCATCAGCCGGGGCGTGTTCAACAAGGCGCTGGGCCTGCAGGATTTGCAGGCCGAGTTCTGGCCCATGCTGGTAGCGGTGCCGGTCATCGTCGGCACCGCCATCCTGTTGCTACGTAAGCAGGAGACCTGACATGGCGCTGAGAGGTCGTTGGTCGAACGTTTTCAGGTTAGGCATCAAGGAACTATGGAGCCTGTGGCGCGACCCGGCCATGCTGTTCCTCATCGTCTACACCACCACGCTGGCGGTGTACTCGGCGGGCATGGCACAGCCTGAGACGCTGTACCACGTGCCCATTGCCATCGTGGACGAGGACGATTCGGCGCTGTCCCAGCGCATCGCCACGGCGTTCTACGCGCCCCAGTTCACGCGCCCCGCCATGATCAGCATGCGCGAGGTAGATCCGTTGCTGGATGCTGGCCGCTTCACCCTGGTGCTGCATATTCCCGCCCATTTCCAGCGCGACGTGCTGGCGGGCCGGGTGCCGCAGGTGCAGCTCAACATCGACGCCACGCGCATGGGGCAGGCGTTTGCGGCCAATGGGGCGGTGCAGCAGATTGTGCAGCTGGAGGTGGCGGAGTTCGTGCAGCGCGACCGCCCCGTGGCCGAGCAACCCATCGAGCTGACGGTGCGCTCGCGCTTCAACCCGGCGCTCAACCCTGCGTGGTTTGGGTCGCTGATGGAGTTGATCAACATCGTGACCATGCTCTCCATCATCCTCACCGGCGCCGCGCTGATCCGCGAACGCGAGCATGGCACGGTGGAGCACCTGCTGGTCATGCCTGTCACCCCGGGCGAGATCATGCTGGCCAAGGTCTGGGCCATGGCGCTGGTGGTGCTGGTCGCTACCTGGGTGTCGCTCACGGCGGTGATCCGCTGGGCGATTGGCGTGCCCGTCGAGGGCTCGGTGCCGCTGTTTCTGCTGGGCGCCACGCTGCACCTGTTTGCCACCACGTCCATGGGTATCTTCATGGCCACGGTGGCGCGCAGCATGCCGCAGTTCGGGCTGCTGATGGTGCTGGTAATGATGCCGCTGGAGATGCTGTCGGGCGGCATGACGCCCCGCGAGAGCATGCCCTTGTGGGTGCAGTACGTGATGGCGCTGGCGCCCACCACGCACTTCACCGAACTGGCCCAGGCCATCCTCTACCGGGGCGCGGGCTGGGCGGTGGTGTGGCCGTCGCTGGTGTGGCTGCTGGGCATTGGGGCGGTGCTGTTCAGCCTGGCGCTGGCGCGGTTTCGCAAGACGATTGCGCGCATGGCGTAGATGCTTGGGATACTATTGAATTTGTAGCATGTTGCGCTTGTTGGATAAGCGCCAGGGGCTAATTGGACGTGAAATCCACGCTGCAGGGCCGCCCCGGCAGGTGCAGTTGCGCCACGGGTGCCGGGCTGCTGGCGAGCCGCTGGCCCCGCCGCCACACGCCCAGGCGGGTTGCCCGCAACGCAATGGCCTCGACGGGGGTGCGTGCGTGCAGCAGCACGAAGTCGGCATGGCAGCCGGGCGCAATGCCATAGCCCTCCAGGCCCAGCAGGCGCGCGGGGTTCACCGTCACCGCATCAAAACACTGCCGCATCGCAGCCTGGCTGGTCATCTGCCCCACGTGCAGGCCCATGTGCGCGGCCTCCAGCATGTCGGCGCTGCCGCCGCTGTACCAGGGGTCGAGCACGCAGTCGTGGCCGAAAGCGACGGTGAGACCCGCAGCCATCAGCTCGGGCACGCGGGTCATGCCCCGGCGCTTGGGGTAGGTGTCGTGGCGGCCCTGCAAGGTGATGTTGATGAGAGGGTTGGCCACCACGCCCAGATCGGCCTCGGCCATCAGGGGGATGAGCTTGCTCACGTAGTAGTTGTCCATGCTGTGCATGGAGGTGAGATGCGAGCCCGTCACACGGCCGTGCAGGCCCAGGCGCTGGGTTTCAAAAGCCAGGGTTTCGACATGGCGCGAGTGCGGGTCGTCGGATTCGTCGCAGTGCATGTCCACGCGCTTGCCGCGTTCGGCGGCCAGCTCGCAGAGGATCTTCACGCTCTCGGCCCCCTGGGCCATCGTGCGTTCGAAGTGAGGAATGCCGCCCACCACGTCCACGCCCATATCCAGAGCCCGTTTCAGGTTGTCGAGCCCGCCCGGCGCGCGCAGCACGCCGTCTTGCGGGAAGGCCACGAGCTGCAAATCCAGGTAGGGCGCCACGCGCTGTTTCACATCCAGCAGGGCCTGCACGGGCAGCAGGCTGGGGTGGCTCGTGTCCACGTGGCTGCGAATGGCCAGCAGTCCGCGCGCCACGGCCATGTCGCAATAGCGCAGGGCGCGCTCTACGATGGCCTCGTGCGTCAGCGTCGGCTTGAGCTCGCCCCACAGTGCAATGCCTTCGAGCAGCGTGCCACTCTCGTTCACGCGCGGCTGGCCGTAGCTCAGGGTCGAATCCATGTGGAAATGCGCATCCACAAACGGCGGGCTGACCAGCATGCCCGCAGCATCCACCGTTTCGTGCGCGGGGGCTTGCAGGCCTTCGGTGACTTCGGTGATGCGGCCGCCCTGCACGGCAATCGACATGTTCTGGCGGCCGTCGGGCAAGGTGGCGTGGGTGATGAGCAGGTCGAGCATGGCGTGGGCGGTTCAGGTCGTAGTGTCGGGTTTTTTCAAGACGTGAGCGGGCTCTGTGCCTAAGCTCTGGGTCTCGCTTTGCGCATCAACGTTTTAGCGCATCCATTCTTACAAAGGCAGCTCTCATGCAATTTGGCTACACGATTCTCTACGTCGAAGACGTTCCAAAAACCATCGCTTTTTACGAAGCTGCCTTCGGCTTTGCTCGCCGCTTTGTGCACGAGGCAGGCGACTTTGGAGAGTTGGACACCGGAGCCACCGCACTGGCCTTCTCGTCGCTGCGGCTGATGGCCGAGCTGGGCAAGAACCCGCAGCGCACGTCGGCCGATGCGCCCAGTTTCGAGATCGCGTTCACCACGGCCGACGTGGCCGCCGCTGTGCAGCGCGCGGTGGATGCCGGTGCGCGCCTGGTGCAGGCGCCGGAGCAGATGCCCTGGGGCCAGACCGTGGCCTATGTGGCGGATATCAACGGGGCGCTGGTGGAGCTGTGCACGCCTGTGGCGCCCCCGGCCGCTTGAACTGCAGGGATCACTTCGGCTTGGACAGCGTCGCTCCGTCATCGGCGCTGGGTTCACCCAAAAATCAGCCATAGCCCGCCTGCGCCACCGTGGCCAGCAATTGCGGTGTGCCGCGCAACGCCGCAGGTGTTTGCCCTAGCCAGCGCAGGCAATCGCGGCTGAAGTGCGCCTGGTCGGCAAAGCCGTGATCCGCCGCAATTTCGGCCAGCGGCTGCACAGTGCCCAAGGCCTGTGCTGCTCTGCGCACGCGGGCCAGGGCGCGCCAGAAGCGGGGCGTTTGGCCGGTGGTACGTTGGGTCAGGCGCTCCAGGCTGCGCTCTGAGACTCCCAGGCTGTGCGCCGCCGCGCCCACGGTGCGGCAATGCGCCAGCGAGCGGAGCGCTTCTTGCGCACGCGGGTCCGCGCGGGTGTGCTGGTCGATGGCTTCCAGCAACAAGGCTTCCGGCGCCGTTGTGCCACCACCGGCCAAGCTGAAGGAGGGCCGCCCTGCGCGGTGCTGGGCCTGCTGCCAGATAGCTTGTGCAGACCTCAACAAGGCTGGTGTGTCAATGCGGGTGCCCGGTACAAGGCGAAAGCCCAGCCATTGTTCGCCCGCACGCCCCGGCACGACCATTGCGGCATCGGCCAATGCAGAGATATGCCAGGCAGACTGGCCGCGCGCATTGGTATGCAGGATGAGGTCGCTGCAGCCATCGGGCAACACCGTGGTGGGGTTGGCGTCAATCGTGTCGAACTGCCAACGCGCCAGTACCGTGGGTGGCAGCGCAGGTGGTGCGATGGGATGAAGCGGCGTGGCGGGCATGGTTGGCAGGGGGCTCAACGCCTTTGGTTGGTGCGAAAACGCACATCGCCTGGCTTGTGCCCTGCATCGATGGTGATGCGGAAAGCACGGTCTCCATGGCCCGACTCCGCCCGGGCCGTGAAACGAATGCCTCGGCGCGTGGCCTGGCAGTTCATTTGGCTCAGCGTGAGGGAGGCGTGGTCGTTGTTGATCTGCGCAAAGCTCTCGGAGTGGACCTCTGTGGCACTGTCGGTGCCGTCGCGAACGATCCACTGCAGGTACAAGAACGACTGCGCGTAGCGTGTGGCGTGCACGATGCGATACATGCCGCGGCTTTCTCCGGGCTGCTCGGGCGCGGGCCACTGGCCACAGACCTTGATCCAGTCCACATCGGGTGCAGTGGCAAAGGACTCATACGGCATCTCCATCCCCAGTGCGTGGGCCTGGCCCGCGCAGGCCAGCACAGCCGGGGCCAGCCAACGGACAAAAGTATGTGGAACAAGCTTCATCGCTCTCCCTTGCGATACGGCTTCATCAGCGCCTGCGGATACGCCGCCTTGCGCGCCACCAGCACCAGCGCCAGGATCGACAGCAGGTAGGGCAGCATCAGATAGACCTGGTACGGCAGCCATGCATCCCCCGCCTGCTGCAGCCGCAACTGCAGTGCATCAAAAAACGCAAACAGCAGCGCACCCAGCAACGCCTTGCCGGGCCGCCACGACGCAAACACCACCAGCGCCACGCAGATCCAGCCCCGGCCGTTGATCATGTTGAAGAAGAACGCGTTGAACGCCGACAGCGTGAGGAACGACCCCGCCACGCCCATCAACGCCGAGCCCGCCACGATGGCGCCCGTGCGTGTGGCCGCCACCGAGATGCCCTGGCCTTCGGCCGCCTGCGGGTTCTCGCCCACCATGCGCACGGCCAATCCCAGCGGTGTGCGCAGCAGCACCCAGGCCAGCAGCGGCACCAGCAGTAGGGCCAGCAGCGTGAGCGGCGTCTGCGCAGACAGGATGGGAATGCCCAGCCACTCCATCGGCGCAAACGGCTCGATGGTGGGTGGTGTGTTCACTTTGGGGAAGCTCACGCGATAGCCGTAGTAACTGAGCGCCGTGGCCAGCAGCGTGATGCCGAGCCCCGACACATGCTGCGACAGCGCCAGCCCCACGGTCAGCCAGGCGTGCAATAGCCCGAAGACAGCGCCGGTGAGCGCCGCCACCAGCACCCCGGTCCACAATCCATGGCCTGCATACACCGTGAGCCAGCCGGTAAAGGCCCCGGCCACCATGATCCCTTCAATGCCCAGGTTGAGCACACCCGCGCGTTCGCACAGCAGCACCCCCAGCGTGCCCAGGATGAGCGGCGTGGCCACGCGCAGGGTGGCGATCCAGAACGCGGGGTTGGCGAGGATGTCGAGCAGTTCTGTCATGTGCTCGCCTCAGTGCTGGTTACTTTGATTTTGATAGCTGCTAGCGCTCGATGGATAAGCGCTAGAGGCCAATTTGGCATGAAATTCTGGTGCGCGTGCTTGTTCATGGTGCCCTCATTTCCGCCGCACACGGTATTGCGTGAGAAGCCCGGCGACCAGCACCGCGATCAGCGAGGTTGCCACGATCACATCCGCAATGTAGGTCGGCACGCCCACCGCACGGCTCATGCTGTCGGCACCCACCAGCACGCCCGCCACAAAGGTGCCCGCCGCAATCACGCCCAGCGGGTGCAGCCCCGCCAGCATGGCGATCACGATGCCGCTGTAGCCGTAGCCGGGCGACATGTCGAGCGTCACATACCCAGTGCGGCCCGCCACCTCGATGGCACCCGCCAGCCCCGCCAGCCCGCCAGAGAGCAGGGCGACCAGAACGACAGTGCGGGTGATGGGCACGCCCGCAAACGCGGCCGCTCGCGCATTGGCCCCGGCGGCGCGAATGTCAAACCCCGGCACCGTGCGCGCCAGCAGCGCCCACAGCATCACTGCCAGAGAGATGGCCCACAGCAGCCCCGTGTGCAGCCGCGTCTGCGGCACCAGCTTGGAAAGTTCCAGCTCGCCCTGCAGCGCCACACTCTGCGGCCAGCCCATGGAAAGCGGGTCTTTCATCGGGCCATCGAGCAGGGCCGACACCAGCAACAGCATGATGAAGTTGAGCAGCAGCGTGGTGACCACCTCGTCCACCCCCAGCTGCGCCTTCATCAGCGCCGGGCCCAGCAGCAGCGCGGCCCCGGCCAGCGCAGCCGCCAGCATCATGAGTGGGAAGAGCAGGTAGGGCGACCACTCCAAGCCCGTTCCGCCGTGCATGCCGCCCACGGCCACGGCGGCCAGCGCGCCTGCATAGAGCTGGCCTTCAGCCCCAATGTTGAACAGCCGGGCGCGGAAGGCCACTGCGGCCGCCAGCCCCGTCAGGATCAGCGGCGTGGCGCGGGTGAGGGTTTCGGTCAGTGCGAACACTGAGCCGAACGCGCCTTGCAGCAGCAATGCATAAGTCTGGCCCACCGGCGCACCGGCCCACAGCACCAGCAGGGCGCTGACGATCAATGTGAACACCACGGCGCCCACCGGTGCCAGCACATAGGCGGCGGGGGAGGTTTGGTTGCGTTTTTCGAGTCTCATGGATTTTTCTTGTTGTCGCTCAGTGGGTCGCACCGGCCATGGCAAGGCCGATGGCTTCGCGCGTCCAGTCTTCTGCGGGCCGGGCCTCGCTCAAGTGCCCGTCGTGCATCACTGCCACGCGGTCACCCAGCGCCAGCACTTCGTCCAGGTCGTCGGAGATCAGCAATACCGCAGCACCACTGTCGCGAGCGTTGATGAGCTGCTGCTGCACAAACATCACCGCGCCAATGTCCAGCCCCCAGGTGGGCTGGTGGGCCACGATGAGCTGGGGGGCGGGCGCGGTGTTGCCCGCGCCATTCTGTGGCGGCATCAGCGCCCGGCCCAGGATGAGCTTTTGCATGTTGCCGCCCGACAGCGACCGCGCAGGCGCATCCGGCCCGCCGCCGCGTACGTCAAAAGTCTTGGCCACCCGCTCGGCATGCTGTCGTGCAGCGCCGCGCTTGATCCAGAAGGCGCGGAACCACGGGTGCGCAAACCAGTGGCTGCGCAGGCGTTCGGAAACCGCGTTCTCCCACACCGGCAAATCGCCCACCACGCCCACGGCGTGCCGGTCTTCGGGGATGCGGGCCACGCCTTGGCCGACCAGCCACGCGGGCCGGGCTGGCAGCGGTGCGCCACGCAGCATGACTTGGCCTGATGTGGTGTTGCGCACGCCGCACAACACATCGGCCAGCGCCACCTGGCCATTGCCGCTCACGCCTGCAATCGCCACGATCTCGCCTGCGCACAGGGCCAGGGACACATCGTTTAACCGGTCGCGCCCGGTGGGGGCTGTGCTCACGTGGGTCAGGACGCAGATGGGCTCGCCCACATTCTTTGCGGGGCGGCGCTTGGCGGCTTCGATGGCATGGCCCACCATCCATTGCGCGAGCTGCCCCTGGGTAGTGCCCTGTGCAGGCGCCTCGGCCACCAGCTTGCCCTGGCGCAGCACGGCCACGCGGTGCGATACACGCAGCACCTCGCCCAGCTTGTGGCTGATGAAGATGATGGACAGGCCCTGCGCCACCATCTGCGCCAGGGTGTCGAACAGCGCCTCGCTCTCCTGCGGGGTGAGCACGGCGGTGGGTTCGTCCAGGATCAGGATGCGGGCGCCCCGGTAGAGCGCTTTCAAAATTTCGACCCGCTGGCGCTCGCCTACCGAGAGACCGCCGACCTTCGCATCGGGGCTCACTGGCAGGCCAAACTGCTGCGAAACGGCCAGCAGCTTGGCCCGCGCTTCGCTGCGGCGCGAGAAGGGCTGCCACAGCGGCTCGCTACCCAGCAGCACGTTGTCCAGCACCGTGAGGTTGTCGGCCAGCGTGAAGTGCTGGTGCACCATGCCAATGCCCGCCGCCAGCGCCGCGCGCGGTTGGCCGGGCGGCAGGGGCTGGCCGAAGACTTCGATGCTGCCTTCGTCGGCCACGTAATGCCCGAAGAGGATGGACATCAGCGTGGACTTGCCCGCGCCGTTTTCGCCCAGCAGGGCCAGTACCTCGCCACGTGCGAGGGTCAGGCTGATGCTGTCGTTGGCGACGAGCTTGCCGAAGCGCTTGGTGATGTGGGTGAGGCGCAGGACAGGGGGCATGTCAGTCCTCCACCATGCCGCGCGCTAGCTGCCGTTGGCTTTCGCTCCCTCTCCCCTCGCGGGAGAGGGTGGGGGAGAGGGGGCGAGGCTTACGTACCCAGCGCGGCGCCGGTTTCCAGCTTCCCCCTCTCCCCAACCCCTCCCCCGCGAGGGGGGAGGGGCTACCGGCGCATCGCGAAGGCCGTTGTATGTTCATCGCGCTCACTTCCACGCTGCCAGAAACGCGCGCAGCACCTTTGCCGAATTCGCCGCCGCCAGGCCCATGAAGGTGCCCATTTCGTTCTCACCCTCGCCACCTCCCGCCAGATCGCTCAGCGAGCGGAACGCGATGTAGGGCACGCCGTTGCTGTGCGCCACCATGGCGGTGGCGGCGGTTTCCATGTCGAGCACGTTGGCCTCGAAGGTCTTGAACGCGTATTCGCGGAAGGCCTTGTTGTCCACAAAGGCCTGGCCCGATACGCCGTTGCCGCCCACCACCAGTTGTGGGCGCTGCTTCAGGCAGGTGGCGGCCAGGCAGTGTTCCAGGCCCACGTTCTGCAGGCTGCGGGCGGTGGCCAGCATCTTCGGGTCAGCTTCAAACCAGAACTTTTTGGAGAGCTTGGGCTGGGCTGCCGAGCGCACTTCGACCGGGCGCGGGTGCATCATGCCGAAGGCGGGCATCGTCAGCTCGCTTTTCATCCAGGCGGGGGCGCTGTACTGGCCGGGTTTGTCTTCACGCGCCATCAGCCATTCCATGTACTGGCCCCACTGCGCGGGCACCGTGACGTCACCAATGTGCAGGCTGGGGTTGACGCCGCCCGCAATGCCGCTGAAGACCACATGGCTCACATTGAAGCGGTCCAGCACTAACTGCGTGTTCATGGCCGCGTTGGTCATGCTGATGCCGGAGAGGAAGACCACTACAGGCTTGCCCTCCAGCGTGCCGGTGGTGAACTCCACGCCGTTGATGCTGTGTTTGGCGGCCTGCTGCACCTGGGGCAGCAGCACGGTCAGTTCGGGGGCGAAGGCAGAGATGACGGCGATGCGGGGCGTGTCGTCCAGCCGCACCACCGTCTTGCCGGGCGCGGTGGCGGCACAGCCTGCCACCACGGCGGCGAGGGTGAGGGCGCCCAGCAGGCGTGTGCACCGGGAGATCAGGGAGGGCTTGGCGGCGGGGAGGGATTGCATGGGTGTGGTGCCTCGTCAAAGAAAAACAGCGGTGCGCGCAGTCAACGCGAAAAACAAACAGGCCACCGCTTTGCTGGGGTGGCCTGTGCACAGACTGGAACAGGGGCGGGCAGGGTGGGTGCCCGCCACATTCAGTGCTTACTTGGCCGTCGATTTCGGCTGGCTGTCGTCTACCTTTACGGTGAACTTACCCGCCAGGATGTCGGCCTCTTTCGCCTTGACTTTGGCCACGATGTCGGCGGGCACCTTCTTCTCAAACGTGCCCAGCGGCGCGAGTTCAGAGCCCTTGTGCTTCATCATCGAGTACGGGCCGTAGTCTTCGGCGGTGAACTTGCCTTCCTTGACCAGCTTGAGCGCACGGTCGATGCTGGGCTCCATGTGCCAGATGGCCGATGCCACTACCGTGTCGGGGTACTGCGGCTGGGTGTCGATCACGTTGCCGATGGCGAGCTTGCCCTTTTCCTTGGCCGCGTCACTCACGCCAAAGCGCTCGGCGTAGAGCACGTCGGCGCCTTTGTCGATCATTGCAAAGGTGGCTTCCTTGGCCTTCGGCGGGTCAAACCAGCTGTTGATGAAGGTGATGGTGAACTCGACCTTGGGATTGGTCTCTTTGGCGCCCGCCATGAAGGCGTGCATCAGGCGGTTGACCTCGGGGATGGGGAAGCCGCCCACCATGCCTATCTTGTTCGTCTTGGTCATGCCGCCCGCGACCATGCCGCTGAGGTACGCGGGTTCCTGGATGTAGTTGTCGAACACGCTGAAGTTGGGCGCCTGCGGCTTGCCGGAGGAACCGAGCAGAAAGGACGTTTTGGGGAAATCCTTGGCCACCTTGCGGGCGGCGGCTTCCACCGCAAAGGCTTCGCCTAGGATGAGCTGGTTGCCGCCGGTCGCGTATTCGCGCATCACCCGCTCGTAGTCGGCGTTGCTGACGTTCTCGCTGGCTTTGTATTCGATCTCGCCACGTGCTTCGGCGGCTTTCAGGGCCTTGTGGATGCGGCTGACCCATTGCTGCTCGAAGGGCACCGTGTAGATCGCCGCGACCTTGAGCTTGGACTGCGCTGTGGCCAGTGATGGTGCGAGCGTCAGGGCTGTGGACAGGGCCATGGAGGTGCAGAGCAGGCTGCCAGTGAAGATGCGGCGAGTGGTCATGGTTGGGGTCCTTGTGAAATGCAACAAAAGGGGATGTGCGCTCGGGTCCAAGCAATAAGTATGCACACAAAGGGCATGGCGGTATCTTGATTGCAAGATGCAAGCGTTAAAACATTGTGTTTCGGTAGCCCCCGAAGTTCGCAAGCCCATCGCTGTCGAGCGTATTTCTCGCACTACCATCCTGCGCTCGAATGAGGGCGTCTGGACCGGCTGGCTGGTACGAGACGGCGCGGGGAGTTTTCAGGTGTCCCTTGAATTCGTTGGATGGATGCCGGGGGCGGCGCTGAAGACGGGGCCTTGCGAGGTTCCCCTGAACTCGCCCGAAGCGCTTGTGTGTGACTACAAAATGACTTGGGAGGGATTCTTGTGAAAGCATTGATGGCAGTGGCAACCGCAATGACGTTGGTCGGGTGTGCTTCGGTAACGAACGACACCACCCACGGCGTCCGCGTGGATACAAGGCAAAAGAGTGGCGCGGTGGTAGCTGGCGCCGACTGTGTGGCAACTAATGACTATGGATCGACAAGCTTCAAGTCTGGTGGCACGCAGGCACTGCGCCGTTCAGCGGGCGATATGACGATCGTCTGCACGAAGAATGGAGAGCAGCCAGCCAACGCACGCTTGATATCCCGCCCCAATGGCGGGATGGCGGGGAATATCGTCCTTGGCGGCGTCATCGGCGCAGTGGTGGACCATAACCGTGGTACAGCCTACACCTACCCGACCTGGGTGGAGCTGGTATTTGGCGAGTCGCTGGTGTTCGACCGATCGCTTCAGACCGGGGATGCCGTGGTGAAAGGCCTAGCGGCTGGCTCGGTTACGGCAAAGGCAAACGCACCCGCGCCCGGCCGTTCGAACACAACCTCGCACCAGTGCATGCAGCAACTCCCTGGAGCCATCTGCTGAACTGCGGTACCCGCAGTATCAAAAAAGCCCCGCATTTGCGGGGCTTTTTTGCGGGTGCGTGGCCTATTTGGTGCCAAAAATCCGGTCGCCCGCATCGCCCAGGCCTGGCAGGATGTAGCCGTGGTCGCTCAGCTCGCGGTCGATGGCGGCGGTAAAGATCGGAACGTCCGGGTGGGCCTTTTGCATGGTGGCGATGCCTTCGGGCGCGGCCAGCAGGCAGACGAACTTGA
Source organism: Acidovorax sp. FG60 (assembly GCF_057808995.1). NCBI lineage: Bacteria > Pseudomonadati > Pseudomonadota > Betaproteobacteria > Burkholderiales > Comamonadaceae > Acidovorax > Acidovorax sp. FG60. The sequence continues at coordinate 216,589 of NZ_JBMDJC010000002.1, read as the reverse complement.
TGGAGCGGGGGTTGAGCTTTTTCAGGCGGTCTACGCAGGCGGAGGCCGAGTTGCCGGTCGCCAGCATGGGGTCCACCACGATGATGTCGCGCTCGTCCATTTCGGACGGCATCTTGAAGTAGTACTCCACGGGCTGCAGCGTGGCCGGGTCGCGGTACAGGCCGATGTGGCCCACGCGGGCGCCGGGCACCACGTTGAGCATGCCATCCAGGAACCCGTTGCCCGCGCGCAGGATGGAGACCAGCACCAGCTTCTTGCCGTCGATGACCTTGCCGGTCATGGTCTCCAGCGGGGTTTCAATCTCGATGTCCTGCAGCGGCATGTCGCGCGTGACTTCATACGCCATCAGCGTGCTTAGCTCCCCCAGCAAGCGACGAAAGCTGTTGGTGCTGGCGTCCTTTCGGCGCATGAGCGTGAGCTTGTGCTGGACGAGGGGGTGGGTGATGACGGTGACGTTGTTGTTGGTGCTGGCAGTGCTCATGGCGAGGCCTATGGTCTACAGGTAGAAATGAAAGGGGTGGCGGTATTTTGACGGTACTTGCGCCAGCGCCCGTAAAAACTGGCGCGGCCCAGGCCAGTGGACGCCGTGGAACTGGCTTCGCCAGGCCACTGGCGGCGTCCCCTTGAGGGGAAGGCGCCGCAGGCGACTCAGGGGGGCGCGGGCTAGTCCGCCAGAAACCGCGCATAGCGCGCCAGGTCAACGTTGCCGCCGCTGATGAGAACGCCCACGCGCTCACCGTGCAGCAGCTTGCCTCCGTTGTCAGCGCCAGAGAAGGCCTGCGCACCCGCATAGGCCAGGGCGCCGGTGGGCTCCACCACGATCTTCATACGCTCGGCATAGAAGCGCAGGGATTGCATGAGCTGTTCGTCGCTCACGCTGATGATGTCTTCGGCATGGTCGCGGATGATGGGGAAGGTGAGCTCGCCCAGCGCCTGGGTTTGCGCGCCGTCGGCGATGGTGTGGGGCGTGGGGATGCGGACGATGTACCCGGCGCGCAGCGACTGCTGGGCGTCGTTGCCGGTTTCGGGCTCGACGCCCACCACGCGGCACTGGGGCGCCAGGGCCTGCGCGGCCAGCAGGCTTCCGGCCAGCAGGCCGCCGCCGCCTACGCAGACGAACAGGTAGTCCAGGTCGGGCACTTCTTCAAACAGTTCCTTGGCAGCGGTGCCCTGGCCTGCAATGACGTGCGGGTGGTCGAACGGCGGTACCAGCGTCATGCCGCGCTCCAGCGCCAGGTGGCGGCTGATGGCTTCGCGGTCTTCGGTGTAGCGGTCGTAGGTGACGACCTGGGCACCATAGGCCCGTGTGGCCGCCATCTTGGAGGCGGGCGCGTCTGCGGGCATGACGATGACGGCGGGCATGTCCAGCATGCGGGCCGACAGCGCGATGGCCTGCGCGTGGTTGCCGGCCGAAAAGGCCAGCACGCCGCGCTCGCGCTGCTCATCGGTGAACTGGGCCAGGGTGTTGAAGGCGCCCCGGAACTTGAAGGCGCCGGTGCGCTGCAGGTTCTCGCATTTGAAGAACAGTTGCGCACCCAGCAGGTCATCGGCGGTGGTGGAGCGCAGCACCGGCGTGTGGTGCGCCATGCCCTTGAGCCGGTGCGCGGCGGCGGCCACGTCGTCGTAGGTGGGCGGGGTGAGGCTGGGCAAGGTCATGGCGGCATCCCTGGTGGCGGGGCAAACGCTTGCCCCTTCAGCCCTGGGATGATAGCGGGTTGCCGCGTGGTTTCAATCCAAAATGGCCTTACGCGCTTGTGTGGCAAGCGCGAGCAGCTATAGATTTTGATGGTTGATGGCGGGTCAGCCCAGCTCGCTGAACCGTTGCAGCGGCGTCAGTGCCGGGAAGTCGCCCGCGCGCTTTTGCTTCATCGCCGTGACCGACTCGCGCACATGCTGGTTGCTCCAGATGGCGCCTTGCAGCCAGCCCATCTGGCGCAGGCTGTCTTCCACCGAATGGTCGCGGGCGTAGTTCACGGCCTGTTTGGTGCCCCAGATGGCCACGGGCGGCTTGCTGGCGATCTCTTGCGCGCACTGCAGCGCGGCGGCAAGCATTGCTTCTTGGGTCTCGAACACTTCGTTGACGAGGCCGTAGCCCAGGGCCTTGGCTGCGCTCAGGCGGCGGCCGGTGTAGGCCAGCTCTTTCACCACACCCAGTGGGATCAGCTTGGGCAGGCGCTGCAGCGTGCCCACGTCGGCCACCATGCCGATGTTGATCTCCTGGATACAGAAGAACGCATCCTGCGTGGCGTAGCGGATGCAGGCGGCCGTCACCATGTCCACCGCGCCCCCGATGCAGCCGCCGTGGATGGCCATGATGACGGGGATGCGCAGGCTTTCGATGCGGGTGAAGGTGGCCTGCATGTCGGTCAGCAGGTCAAAGATGGCGGCGCGGCCTTCAGGGCTCTGGTCGTCCATGGTGATGGCGCCGCCAAAGGTTTCGAGCGCCATGCCTGCGCTGAAATGTTTGCCGGTGCTGCTGATGACCAGCGCCCGCGTTTCGCCCGCCTTGTTGAGCTGGGCCAGCACCTCGTCCAGCTCGCGCCAGAAGGTGGGGTGCATGGTGTTCATGGCCTCGGGGCGGTTCAGCACCAGATGGGCCACGTGGTCGGTGATGCTGAGGGAAAAGCAGGTGAGGGTGTTCATGGGGTGCCACTGTAGACCGGTGAATGCAGGTCGGGTCGTCGCCTGGGTGACTCTGAGCTATTTTGGCTGCCAGCGCTTATCTGATAAACGCTGGCAGCTATGAAAACAGGAGTACTTTTGCGCGCGTTCGGCAGAACGGGCGGCGGACGTCTATAGGCACAGTCTGTCAATCGCCGCCCCCGCCACCACAGCCGCCGCCATCCCCTCCGCCGTCGCTTCCACCTCCATCCGAGCTTTCGGCGCCGCCAAAGTCGCCCGAGCTGCCGCTGTAGCTGCCGTCCGAGAAGCTGGTGCCGCAGTAGCTGTCTCCACCACTGCCACCCGCGTCGCTCTTGCGGGCGATGTCGGAGCAGTCGGGCACGTAGGAGAAGCCGCCGGCAATGGCGAACTTGGCATCCAGCGCAAACAGCAGGGGCAGGCGGCTGGGGGCCTTGGGGTCGATGGACTCCTCCTTGCATACCCAGTACCAACAGCGGCGCAGGCCATCGTTGTGGCGCGCCTTTTTACCCAGCGCCTCGGCGGGTGTGTGGTGCAAAAAGAAGCCCAGGGCGTTGTGGCACCAGGCTTTGTAGGCCTGGGTGTGCAGGATGAACTCATGCCACAGCGCGTCGACCGCCTTGGAGGGCATGGCCACAAACTGTTTGTTGCCGCGCAGGCAGGCCATGAAGAACTGGCGCAGGCCGCGTTCGACCAGCTCGCAGTCGCGGGTGCTCAGGTGGGGGTAGGTTTCGCGCAGCTTGCGCTGCAGAAAGCGGGGCAGGGGGGCCTCGCGGATATAGCGCTGGCGGACCGCGTTGGTCCACTGGATCACCAGGGCGGTGATGATGACTGTGGCCAAAAAATACAGAATCCAGGGCCACCGCAGGCGCCAGGCGCCCGCGAAGATCCCGACGATGGCGGCCACCCACACGGCAATCGCCAGCAGCACGACCTTGCTTCCCCACCACAGCAGAACGTTTTCGATGCGCTTCATCGTCCCTCCTTTTTTGTTGTTGTGTGGCGATTTCACGGCTGTTTGGTGACTGATTGATGACACTTTGGGTGGTGTCGCCAGATGGTCACGCGGGGGCTACCCCCAGCACCATCGCATGCCGAAGCTGCCGTGATGGGGCCGCGCTTGGAGGCGCTGAGCAGGGGGGGCGGAATCTGTGCCCCCCTTGCGTTCAACGCCGCTTGCTGCCGCCGAAGATGCTACCCAGCACCCCGCGCAGGATTTCCTTGCCGATGGTGGTGCCCATGGTGCGCACCGCCGACTTGGCCATGGTCTGGGCCAAGCCGTCGCGTTTGCCGCCGCGCGGACCGGTGCTGCCAAACAGCACGTCATTGAGCCCGCCCATCAGGCCGCCGCCGCTGTCTTCCGTGTTGGCGGGTGCACCTTTGCCATTGGCAGGTGCCTGCGCACTGGCTTCGGCGGCGCGGCCCTTGAGTTTTTCGTAGGCGGACTCGCGGTCCACCACCTTTTCGTACACGCCCGCCACCAGCGAGTTGGCCACCAGCACCTGGCGCTGCTGCGCTGTGATGGGTCCGAGCTGGCTGCCGGGCGGCAGCACGAACACGCGCTCGGTGATGCTCGGTCGGCCCTTGGCATCCAGGAAGCTCACCAGCGCCTCGCCCACGGCCAATTCCGTGATGGCGGTCTCGATATCGAGGCCCGGCTTTTGCCGCATGGTGGTGGCCGTGGCCTTCACGGCCTTCTGGTCACGCGGGGTGAAGGCGCGCAGCGCGTGCTGCACGCGGTTGCCCAGCTGGGCCAGCACGCTGTCGGGGATGTCCAGAGGGTTCTGCGTGACGAAATACACGCCCACGCCCTTGGAGCGCACCAGCCGCACCACGAGTTCGATGCGCTCGATGAGCACTTTCGGCGCCTCGTTGAACAGCAGGTGGGCCTCGTCGAAGAAGAACACCAGTTTGGGCTGTTCGGGGTCGCCGATCTCGGGCAGTTGCTCGAACAGCTCAGACAGCATCCAGAGCAGGAAGGTGGCGTACAGACGCGGCGAGTTCATGAGCTTGTCGGCCGCCAGGATGTTGACCACGCCGTGGCCGTCCACCGTCTGCATGAAGTCCTGGATGTTGAGCATGGGCTCGCCAAAGAACTGCGTGCCGCCCTGCTGCTCAATCTGCAGCAGCCCGCGCTGGATGGCGCCCACGCTGGCTGCGCTGACGTTGCCGTATTCGGTCGTGAACTCCTTGGCGTTGTCACCCACGTACTGCAGCATGGCGCGCAGGTCTTTGAGATCCAGCAGCAGCATGCCGTTGTCGTCGGCGATCTTGAACACCAGGTTGAGCACGCCCAGCTGGGTTTCATTCAGGTTGAGCATGCGGCCCAGCAGCAGCGGGCCCATGTCCGACACCGTGGCGCGCACAGGGTGGCCCTGTTCGCCAAATACGTCCCACAGCGTGGTGGGGCAGGCCAGGGGGGCGGGCAGGGGAAGGCCCCGCTCCTTGAGCACGGCGGCCAGCTTGTCGCCAATCTTGCCCGGCTGGCTCGCGCCCGTGAGGTCGCCCTTCACATCGGCCATGAATACCGGCACACCGATGCGCGAGAAGTTTTCGGCCAGGGTCTGCAGGGTCACGGTCTTGCCGGTGCCGGTGGCGCCGGTGATGAGCCCGTGGCGGTTGGCCAGGCCGGGCAGCAGGTGGCATTCGATGGTGTCGTGCTTGGCAATCAGGAGGGGTTCGGCCATGGCGGAGGTTCCGGGTGGAGTCAAAAGTAAAATCGCGGTCAGTAGATTAAATCAATACAAAAGGACTTCTCGTGGCAGGACACAGCAAATGGGCGAATATCCAGCACCGCAAAGGGCGGCAGGATGAAAAACGCGGCAAGATCTGGACCCGCATCATTCGTGAAATCACTGTGGCTGCCCGCTCGGGCGGCGGCGACCTGTCTGCCAACCCCCGCCTGCGCCTGGCGGTGGACAAGGCCAAGGCGGCCAACATGCCCGCCGACCGCATCAAGTACAACATCGACAAGGCCACGGGCAACGCCGAGGGATTGACCTACGAGGAAATCCGCTACGAGGGCTATGGCATTGGTGGCGCAGCGATCATGATCGACACGATGACCGACAACCGGGTGCGCACCGTGGCCGAAGTACGACACGCGTTCAGCAAACACGGTGGCAACATGGGCACCGAGGGCTCGGTGGTCTTCCAGTTCAAGCACTGCGGCCAGCTGATTTTTGCCCCCGGCACCAGCGAAGACAAGGTTATGGAAGTGGCGCTGGAGGCGGGGGCCGAAGACGTGGTGACCGACGACGACGGCGCAGTGGAGGTGCTGACCGCCCCGGCCGACTTTGAAGCCGTGAAGAATGCCCTGGAAGCCGCAGGCCTGACGCCTGAAGTGGCGGGCGTGACCATGCGGCCTGAAAACACCATCGAACTGACGGGCGACGACGCGGCGCGCATGCAGCGGCTGCTGGATGTGCTGGAGGACCTGGACGATACCCAGGAGGTCTACCACAACGCTGCCCTGTGACATTGCGCCTGTGGACCGCCGCTTTTTTCTTGCGCTGACTTGTTTTCCGACTGATATTTCCCCGAACCCCGCCAAGCAGCCCAGCGCTGCGAGCAGGGTTCACCAAAGGTTCCTATGAAAGTACTTGTGATTGGTGGCGGCGGCCGTGAACACGCGATGGCGTGGAAACTGAGCGAGTCCCCCAAGGTGACCAAGGTGTACGTGGCGCCGGGCAACGGCGGCACCGCGCTGAATTCCAAGCTCGAGAACGTGGCCATCACCGACGTGCGCGAACTGCGTGTGTGGGCGCAGGCCGAAAAGATCGCACTGACGGTGGTGGGCCCCGAGGCGCCACTGGCGGCCGGTGTGGTCGATGAGTTCCGTGCCAATGGCCTGCGCATCTTCGGCCCCACCAAGGCTGCTGCCCAGCTCGAAAGCTCCAAGGCCTTTTCCAAAGCCTTCATGCGCCGCCATGGCATCCCCACCGCCGACTACGACACCTTCACCGACCCCGCTGCGGCCCACGCGTTTGTGGACCGGCTGGGCGCGCCCATCGTCATCAAGGCCGACGGCCTGGCTGCAGGCAAGGGCGTGGTCGTGGCCATGACGCTGCAGGAGGCCCATGATGCTGTGGACTTCATGCTGGTGGACAACAAATACGGCGTGACCCACAACGAAGGTGGCGCGCGTGTGGTGATCGAGGAATTCCTTGAAGGCGAGGAAGCTTCCTTCATCGTGCTGTGCGACGGCAAGAACGTGCTGGCCCTGGCCACCAGCCAGGACCACAAGCGCCTCAAAGACGGCGACGAAGGCCCCAACACCGGCGGCATGGGTGCGTATTCGCCCGCTCCCGTGGTCACGGCCGATGTACATGCCCGCGCCATGCGCGAGATCATCCTGCCCACGATCCGTGGCATGGAAAAGGACGGCATTCCCTACACCGGTTTTCTGTATGCAGGCCTGATGATCGACGCCAAGGGCCAGCCCAAGACGCTCGAATTCAACTGCCGCATGGGCGACCCCGAGACGCAACCCATCCTCATGCGCCTGAAAAGCGACTTCAGCGACGTGATGGCTGCTGCCGCTGACGGCAAGCTCGACCAGATGGAACTGCAATGGGACCGCCGCACCGCACTGGGCGTGGTCATGGCCGCCCATGGCTACCCGGAGAACCCGCGCAAGGGTGACCCCATCACCGGCCTGCCAGCCGAGGCGGACGATGCCGTGGTGTTCCATGCGGGCACGCAGCTGAAAGATGGCGTGGTCAGCGTGACCGGTGGCCGTGTGTTGTGCGTGACGGTGCTGGCCGACAGCGTCAAGCAGGCGCAGCAGCGTGCCTATGACGTGGCGCGCGGCATCCAGTTCGATGGTGCGCAGTACCGCCGCGATATCGGCTTCAGAGCACTCAAGAGCTGATGGCAGACGTTCAGAACTTGAACCCCGCCGACACAGTGGCGAGGGTGCGCGGCTATCTGGTGGGTCTGCAGGCGCGCATCACCGACGCGCTCGAAGCCGTGGAAGGCGAGGGCGGTGCACGTTTTTTGGCCGACGCCTGGAGCAAGACGCCCGGTGAGCCGTTGCAGGGCGACGGCATCACCAAGATCATGGAAGGCGGCCGAGTGTTCGAGCGCGCGGGTTGCGGCTTCAGCCATGTGCGCGGCCCCCAGCTGCCACCCTCGGCCACGCAGCACCGGCCCGAGTTGGCGGGCGCACCGTTCGAGGCCATGGGCGTGTCGCTGGTGTTCCACCCGCGCAATCCCTACGTGCCGACGGTGCACATGAACGTGCGCATGATCGCGGCTGGTCACCCTGGGCAAGCGCCGACCTGCTGGTTTGGCGGTGGCATGGACCTCACGCCGTACTACGGCTTTGAGGAAGATGCGGTGCACTTTCACCGCACCTGCCGTGATGCCTTGGCACCCTTTGGTGACGACAAGTACCCGCGCTTCAAGCAGTGGTGTGACGAATACTTCTACCTCAAGCACCGCAGCGAGCAGCGAGGCGTGGGTGGCGTGTTCTATGACGACTTCTCCGAGCTGGGCTTTGAGCAAAGCCTGGCGATGACGCAGTCGGTGGGCGACGCCTTTTTGAAGGCCTACCTGCCTATCGTGGAAAAGCGCCAGGGCACGCCCTACGGCGAGCGCGAGCGGGGCTTCCAGCTCTACCGCCGCGGCCGTTATGTCGAGTTCAACCTGGTCTGGGACCGGGGCACGCATTTTGGCCTGCAGTCGGGTGGGCGCACCGAGTCCATTTTGCTGTCCATGCCGCCGCTGGTGGCGTGGTCGTACCAGCGTTCGGATGTGGCCGATTCCGCCGAAGCTGATCTCACGCAGCGCTTTCTGCTGCGGCGCGACTGGCTCGGTGGCGAGTCTGCTGCAGCGGTTTGAAAGCCTTGAAAAGCGCAAAAGCTATAATTTCAATAGCTGCCCGCGCTTTTCACACCAGCGCAAGAGGCCAAAAACACCTCAAACGGACGCAGCGCCAACGCGCAACAGCTGTGCAACACCCAAGGCGCAGCCCCACTGGTTGCGCGCTGCGTTGCACGCTATATTGATTCCATTTCCTCTCTAATCACCGCCTGATGACCACCTCCACCAAATCGGAAACCGCCGCCAAAAAAGACGTTACCAAACTCCAGCGCGCCATCGTTGATGGACTGGAGGACGTCAAGGCGCAAGACATCCAGGTCTTCAACACCGAGCATCTCTCGCCGCTGTTTGAACGGGTGATCGTGGCATCGGGCACCTCCAACCGCCAGACCAAGGCCCTGGCCGCCAGCGTACGCGACGCGGTGAAAGAAGCGGGCTTTACCAAGCCGCGCATCGAAGGCGAAGACAACGGCGAATGGATCATCGTGGACTGCGGCGCCGCCGTGGCGCACATCATGCAGCCCGCCATCCGCCAGTACTACCGCTTGGAAGAGCTGTGGGGCGATACGCCCGTGCGCCTGAAGCTGGGCGCCGCCAAGCCTGTTTCCAGCGCTGCCACCGACTTGGCCGAAAAGAAGTCGGCCCAGAAGGCTGCCAAGTCCGACGCCAAGGCTGCAGGCAAGGCGACCGCCAAAAAGGCAGCCGCACCAGCCGTGCCGGCCCGGTCGGGCAAGGCTACGGTCAAGGCTGTGGCCAAAACAGCTGCCAAGTCCGCTGCCAAACCTGCAGCGAAGACAACCGCAAAAGCACCTGCCAAAGCCATCACCAAGGCCCCAGCCAAGACCCCCGCAAAAAGCAGCAGTGCCAAGGCCGCACCGGCCAAGGCGCCCGCAAAGCCAGCCACTGCCGCCAAGAAGCCCGCAGCCACCAAGGCACCGATCAAGACTGTGGTCGTCAAGCCATCGGCCTCCCGCAGTAAAGCCGCTGCCACCGCAAAGACCGGTGCCAAGCCTGCACCCGCACGCGGCGGAGCAGCCGCCAAGCCCGCCGCCAAGAGGGCTCCGGGCCGCAAGTGATTGCAGCCTCGGCCCATCGACGTCCCCCCCGTACCCGCGCACCGCGCCTGAGTTGCCATGAAGCTGCTGATCGTGGCCGTGGGCCAGCGCGTGCCCGACTGGGCGCAGACGGCATACGACGACTACGCCAAGCGGTTTCCGCCGGAGCTGAAGGTCGAACTCAAGGCCGTCAAGACCGAACCGCGCGGCTCCAAAACGCTGGAGACGCTGTACGCCGCCGAGCGCGAGCGGATTGAAGCTGCGATCCCCCGGGGTACCCGCGTGGTGGCGCTGGACGAGCGCGGCACCAATCTCACCACCAAGGCCCTGGCCGAGCGCCTGCGGGGCTGGCAATTGGGCGGTGACGATGTGGCCCTGGTCATCGGCGGCCCCGACGGGCTGGACCCGGCCTTTCGCCAGGGCGCGCACGAGCGCATTCGCCTGTCTGACCTGACCTTGCCACACGCCATGGTGCGGGTGCTGCTCATCGAGCAGCTGTACCGCGCCTGGTCGGTGAATGCCGGGCACCCCTACCACCGAGAATGAGGCCTGGATCGGGGTGTGGGTGGAATACTATATTTTTTATAGCTGCTAGCGCTTGATGGGTAAGCGCTAGAGCCGATTTTTAATCAAAATCTGTTCATGCCTGACTTCATCTACCTTGCCTCCCAAAGCCCCCGTCGGCGCCAACTGCTCGAACAACTGGGCGTACGCCACGAACTGCTGCTGCCCAATGTGGAGGGTGACGAGTCCGAGGACGCCGAAGCCATCGAGGTGGTGCTGCCCGGCGAAGCGCCTACGGCCTATGTGGAGCGCGTGACGGGCCTCAAGCTCGACGCGGCTGTGGCCCGGCGTGCCCGCCGTGGTTTGCCCGATGCGCCCATCCTGTGCTCTGACACCACCGTGGCGCTGGGCCGCACCATCTACGGCAAGCCCGACGACGCGCCCCATGCCGCACGCATGCTGGCCGAGCTGGCGGGCCACGAGCACCGCGTGCTCACCGCGGTGGCGCTGCAGGTGGGCCCCAAGCGCCTGAGCGCGCTGTCCATATCCCGAGTGACCTTTGCAGCCATGACCACCGCGCAGATTGAGGCCTACGTGGCCACGGGTGAGCCACTGGGCAAGGCCGGGGCTTACGGTATCCAGGGCCGGGCTGCTGCATATGTGGAGCACCTGGCTGGCAGCTATTCGGGCATCATGGGGCTGCCGATGTACGAGACGGCACAGCTGCTGCGCGCGGCAGGTTTCGCCATCTAGGCGACAGCAACAACAGACAACAACGCCATGCAACAAGACATCCTGATCAACTGGTCGCCCCAGGAAACCCGCGTGGCCGTGGTGGAGCACGGCGCCGTGCAGGAGCTGCACATCGAGCGCACGCTGGAGCGCGGCCTGGTGGGCAATGTCTACCTGGGCAAGGTGTCGCGCGTGCTGCCGGGCATGCAGTCCGCCTTCATCGACATCGGCCTGGAGCGTGCGGCCTTCTTGCATGTGGCCGATGTGTGGCAGCGCCAGCCTGATGGCGAGCCGCCCGCATTCGCCCGCAAGAACGAGCCGCAGGTGCCGATTGAAAAGCAGGTGTTCGAGGGGCAGGCGCTGATGGTGCAGGTCATCAAGGACCCGATTGGCACCAAAGGCGCACGACTGTCCACGCAGATCAGCGTGGCCGGGCGCCTGCTGGTGTTTCTGCCGCAGGACGACCATGTGGGCGTGTCGCAGAAGATTCCGCCGGCCGAGCGCGATGCGCTGCGCGCGCGGCTGCAGGCGCTGGTGGGCGATAAATCCACGGGTGGTGGCGGCGGCTTCATCCTGCGCACCAACGGCGAGGATTCGACCGATGCGGAGCTGGCCGAAGACATTGCCTACCTGCGCAAGACCTGGGCGCGCATCAAGGAGGCATCGCTCAAGCTGCCTGCCATGTCGCTGCTCCATCAGGATTTGGACCTGCTGCAGCGCGTGCTGCGCGATCTGGTGGGTGACCACACGCAGACCATCCGGCTCGACTCGATGGAGCAGTTCCAACGCCTGCGTGCGTTTGGGCAGGAATTCATGCCAGCGGCTGCCGGCAAGCTACAGCACTACAAGGGTGAACGCCCGATTTTTGACCTGTACTCCATCGACGAAGAGGTGGCCAAAGCCCTGGGGCGCCGCGTCGATTTGAAGTCTGGCGGCTATCTCATCGTGGACCAGACCGAGGCGCTCACCACCATCGATGTGAACACCGGTGGCTACGTGGGGGCACGCAACTTCGACGACACCATCTTCAAGACCAACCTGGAGGCCGCCCAGGCCATTGCCCGCCAGCTGCGCCTGCGCAACCTGGGCGGCATCATCATCGTGGACTTCATCGACATGGTGCGCGACGACCACCAGCAGGCCGTGCTGGCGGAGTTCAAAAAACAGCTCGCCCGCGACCGCGTGAAGACCATGGCGGGTGGCTTCTCGCAGCTGGGTTTGGTGGAGATGACGCGCAAGCGCACGCGCGAATCCCTCGCCCATATGCTGTGCGAGCCCTGCGAGGCCTGCCAGGGCAAGGGCAGCGTGAAGACCGCGCGCAGCGTGTGCTACGACATCCTGCGCGAGATCCTGCGCGAAGCCCGCCAGTTCAACCCGCGCGAATTCCGCGTGGTGGCGTCGCCCCGCGTGGTGGAGCTGTTCCTGGACGAGGAAAGCCAGCACCTGGCTGGTCTCTCGGACTTCATCAAGAAGCCGATCTCGCTGCAATCCGAGAGCGCGATGGGGCAGGAGCAGTACGACATCGTGCTGCTGTAGCGCCCATCGTTCTGCGCGCCGTCTTCAAGCGTCGATCTGCATCGCCGGGCGTGCCTGCACCCGCGCCAGCCAGGTCTGTACATGCGGGTGCGCGTTGACGGGGGCGCCCAGGTACAGGCTGTAGCCCAGCACCGAGCCCACTACTAAATCCACCAGCGAATAGTCGGCACCCAGCATCCAGGGCTGCGCAGCCAGCCGCGCGTCCAGCACCGCCAGCAACTCGCTCAGTTGACGCAGGAGGGCTTCTGCTTGGGCGGCGTTGCGCCAAACCTCTTCGCCTTGGGTTGCCACATGCAGGCGTCCCACGAGCGCACCATAGGTCACATACGCCCAGGTGCACCACGACAGGGCCTGCAGCGCCTCGGGCGTGCCCGCAGCGGGCCACAGTCCGCGCTCAATGCCAAAGCGATGGCCCAGCCAGAGGTGGATGGCCAGGGCCTCGAACATGGGGGCGCCGTCCACGGTCAAGGTGGGCACCTTGCCGTTGGGGTTCAGGGCCAGGTACTCCGGGCGGCGCTGCTCGCCGGTGCGGATGTCGATCTTCACGCGTTCGTGGGGCACGGCCAGCTCGGTGAGGGCGCAGGCGATGGGGGTGGCGCTGGACATGGGATGCCAATAGAGAACGATGGACATGGAAAGCTCCTTGGGTGGTTGTGGAAGAAAAGGTGGTGCCACCGTAAAAGCCATTGCGGACAATTTCAGTCCGCAATAGAAAGTAAAGTCGCGCCATGCTCACTTCATCAACCCGCCTGCTGCGTCTGCTCTCCTTGCTGCAGACGCGCAACCACTGGATGGGGCCGGAACTGGCCGAGCGCCTGGAAGTGCACCCGCGCACCTTGCGGCGCGACATCGATCGCCTGCGCCAGCTGGGCTACCCCGTGCATGCCAGTAGCGGCGTGGCGGGTGGCTATGCCTTCCGGGCCGGTCAGGCGCTGCCGCCCTTGCTGCTGGACGACGACGAAGCGCTGGCCGTGTCGATTGCCCTGCGCACTGCCACGGCCGGCGCGGTCGGCGGCATTGAAGAGCCCGCACTTCGGGCCCTGGTCAAGCTGGAGCAGGCCATGCCCGCCCGCCTGCGGCAGCAGGTGGATGCACTGCGCTCCACCATCCTGCCCATGGACCGTGTCGGGCCGGTGGTGGATGCCTCGCTGCTGGCCACACTGGCGTCGGCCTGCCGTGACCAGTTGCGCCTGGCGTTCACCTACGGCGACAGCAAGGGCCGCAGCGCCGAACGCAGCGTGGAGCCCCAGGGCCTGGCCCATACCGGCCACCGCTGGTACTTGGTGGCGTGGGACCGGGTGCGGGAGGACTGGCGCACCTTCCGTATCGACCGCATCGTGGGGGCTCCCACGGTGGGTGCCCATTTCGCGCCCCGGGTGTCGCCCGATGGCGGGGATCTGAAGGCATACGTTTCACGTTCGATTGCAGTGGCGCCCCATGCCGAACAGGCGCGCATTGTGTTGCATGCACCGTATCAAGAGATGGCCAGACGCATTCCGCAGTCGGCAGGTGTGGTGTCGGCGCTCGATGAGGGGCAGCGGTGCCAGCTGGAATGCGGCGCCAACGATTCGCTGGTGTACTGGCTGATGGCGCTCGATGTGGAGTTCGAAGTGCTTGCACCCTTTTCGTTGAAGGAGCGCTTGCGGGTGGCGGGGGAGCGGGCCTTGCGCTGCGCCTGAAGTGAAACACCCCCTGTGTCGCTTCGCGCCTTCCCCCTCTCTCACGTTGCTTCGCCATCTGTGAGGGGTACGCCCCCAGCGCGGCGGCACTGGGTTTGGGCTGCGCCAGTTTCATGCATCGCGGGCGGTGCACAACGCAACGGACAACTACGGTTTCATATTTTTGAAAGCAAATGGGTATGAATGCTCAAGGCACGAAACGGTACCCGATGCCCGCCTCGGTCCGCAAATGCTGGGGCATGGAGGCATTGAGTTCCACCTTCTTGCGCAGGTTGGCCATGTGCACGCGCACGTAGTGCGTGTCTTCGGCATGGCCCGGCCCCCACACGGCCTTGAGCAACTGCTGGTGGGTGATGACGCGGTCGGGCTGTGACGCCAGGTGCGTGAGCAGCTTGTACTCGATGGGCGTGAGGTGCAGGGCCTCGCTGCCATCCTCTCCCGTGCGGCGCACCACGGTGCGGCGGGCCAGGTCTACGGTGATGTCGCCGAACTGGATGACGGGTTGCGCCTCGGCGCTGGATGCCCGCTGGCTGCGCCGCAACTGGGCGCGCACGCGGGCCATCAGTTCGCCCGAGCCAAAGGGTTTGACCAGGTAGTCGTCGGCCCCCGCATCCAGCGCCGCGATCTTGCTGGCCTCGGCGCTGCGGGCCGAGAGCACGATGATGGGCATGGCCGACCAGGTGCGCAGGTCGCGGATCAGGTCCACGCCGTCGCCATCGGGCAGGCCCAGGTCCAGCACCACCAGGTCGGGGCGGCGCGTGCCAGCTTCGATCAGGCCGCGCTGCAGGGTGGCGGCCTCGTGCACGGTGTGGCCTTCGCTCTCCAGCGTCAGGCGCACAAAGCGGCGGATGTCGGCTTCGTCTTCGACGATGAGGATGTGGGTGGGTAGGTCGGTCATGGTGGTTGCGGGGCCGTGCCGTCAAACGTCGCTGTTGGTATCGGTATCGGTGCCCAGATCGGTGGGCGGTGTGCCGCGTGGCAGCAGCAGCGTGAAGCGTGCGCCCGCAGGTTGGCCCTGGGCGTTGAGGATGGTCTCGCCCCTGATGCTGCCGCCATGCGCCTGCACGATGGCGCGGCAGATGGCCAGCCCCAGGCCCACACCGGGCGTGGCGCTTTCGCGGGCCCCACGCTCGAACTTTTCAAACAGCAGCTCCTCGCGGCCTTTGGGCAGGCCGGGGCCTTCGTCGGTGATGGTCAGGGCCACCGCATCGCTCTGGGCCTGCGCCCCGATGTGGATGGCCGTGCCGGCGGGCGTGTACTTGGCGGCGTTTTCCAGCAGATTGACCAGCACGCGCTCCATCAGCACGGCGTCGATCTGCAGCAGTGGCAGGTCGTCGGGCAGGTGCACGACCACACGGTGGGCGCCCATGGCGGGGGCGCCGGCAGCCAGCGCACTGCCCACCACTTCTTCCAGCGGCTGCCAGGCCTTGTTGAGCTGCACGGCCCCAGCCTCCAGGCGGGCCATGTCCAGCAGGTTGTTGACCAGCGCGCTCATGCGCTGGGCCGATTGCTGGATGGCGCCGGTCAGCTCCTGCTGGTGGGCGGGCAGGGGCGGCTGCACCATGGCCAGTGATTCGGCCAGGCCGACCAGTGAGGCCAGCGGCGTGCGCAAGTCGTGCGAGATGGCAGAGAGCAGCGAGTTGCGCAGCCGCTCGGACTCGATCTGCACCGTGCTTTTTTGCGCCACATCAATGTAGTGGATGCGCTCCAGCGAGATGGCCAGCAGCGAGGCGCAGGTCTGCAGCAGGCGGCGCGGTTCCACCCCTGGCACCTGGCCCTGGGGCATGGCCACCACCAGCACGCCGCGGATGCGCATGGGCGCCTTGAGCGGCAGCACCAGCGTGGGGCTGGAGTGCAAGGTGTCCGTACCCCGGCCAGCAGGCTCACCGCGCTCAAACGCCCATTGCGCCACGGCCATGTCCACCGGCGCGCTGCCACCGGGCAGTATCTGAAGGCGGTTGTCGTCGTCAGCCACCACCAAAGTGCTGCCTGCGTTGAACTCGCCGGTCATGAACCGCGCGCCGATTTCGGCCACTTGCTCGGGCAGCAGCGCGGCAGACAGGTCGCGCGCCATGTCGTACAGGCTGCGCACGCGGTGTTCGCGCTCGGTGGCGGACTCTGCCTGCACCTTGAGCCCGGCGGTGAGCTGGCCCACTACCAGGGCCACCACCAGCATCACGGCGAAGGTGACGAGGTACTGCGCGTCACTGACCGCAAACGTGAAGCGCGGCGGTACAAAGAAAAGGTCGAAGAACGCCACACCCAGAATGGCGGCCATCACGGCAGGGCCGCGTCCAAACCGCAAGGCCACGCCCACCACCACCAGCAAAAACAGCATGACGATGTTGGTCAGCTCCAGCACATCCGCCAGCGGCGTGGCCACCACGGCGGCAATGCAGCAGGCCAGGGCCGCCGCCAGGTAGCCAGGCCAGAAGGCAGTGCCCTTGTTCGTGGTTTCAGGCGATGCATTGGAGGTGGAGGGGCGCGCCAGGCCTGCGCGGGCGGGCAGCGTGCCCACCTGCAGCAGGTCGAGGTCGCTGGCCAGATGCCCCACCTGGTCGGCCAGCGTGGTCTGCCAGGGCCAGCGGCGTGCGCTGCGGCCCATGACCACGCGCACCAGGTTGTGCTCGCGCGCATAGCGCACCAGGGCCTGCGCAGGCTGGGCGGCAGGCAGTACCGTGCAGGCCACGGCCCCCAGCTGTTGCGCAAGTTTCAAGGTGCGTTCCACCTGCGGATGCAGCGTGGCCGACCGGCCTTGCTGCTCGGGCGTCTCGACATGCACGGCGTGCCAGGGCAGGTCGAGCTGCGCGGCCAGGCGGGCGCAGCTGCGCACCACCTTTTCGGCGTTGTCGCCCGTGCCCACGCAGGCCAGCAGGGCCTCGCGGTTGGGCCACACGGCTTCGGCAGTGGTGGTGCTGGCGCGGCGGTAGGCGCGCATTTCATCGTCCACCCGGTCGGCGGTGCGGCGCAGGGCCAGCTCGCGCAGGGCCAGCAGGTTGCCTTTGCGAAAGAAGTTGGCGGCGGCGCGCTCGGCCTGCTGGGGCAGGTAGACCTTGCCGGCCTTCAGTCGCTCGAGCAGCTCGTCGGGCGGCAGGTCTACCACCACCACTTCGTCGGCCGCGTCAAAGAACTGGTCGGGCACCGTCTCCCACACGCGGATGCCGGTGATACCGCTCACGATGTCGTTCAGGCTCTCCAGGTGCTGCACGTTCATGGTGGACCACACGTCGATGCCTGCGGCCAGCAGTTCTTCGGCGTCTTGCCAGCGCTTGGGGTGGCGCGAGCCTTGCACGTTGCTGTGGGCCAGCTCATCGAGCAGTACCAGGCCCTCGGGGTGCTCTGCCCCCCAGGCCAGGGCGGCGTCCAGGTCAAACTCGGGCAGGATGCGGTCTTTGTAGGGCAGGGCGCGCAGTGGCAGGCGCGGCAGGTGCGTGGTCAGCGCCTCGGTGTCGGCCCGGCAGTGCGTCTCGACCACGCCGATGGTGACGGGCAGGCCCTGCGCTTGTGCGGCCCTTGCCGCCGACAGCATGGCGAAGGTCTTGCCCACGCCCGCGCAGGCGCCGAAGAACACCTTGAGCCGCCCGCGCTGCTGCTGGGCCTGCTCTTGCTGGATGCGCTGAAGCAGCGCGTCGGGGTCGGGGCGATCCTGCATGGGCACAGTGTACTCGTCAATTTTGAATAAAATTGGCCTCTGGCGCTTGTCCGTCAAGCATAAGCAGCTATTGTTTTGGTAGCGATTCGAGTGCGAGGTTCAAAGCCAGCACGTTCACACGCGGCTCGCCCAGCACACCCAGCCAGGGGCTTTCGGTGTGCTGCTGCACCAGGGCCTGCACCTGCGCCAGCGGCAGGCCACGGGCCTTTGCCACGCGGGCTGCCTGGTAGTCGGCAGCGGCGGGGCTGATCTGCGGGTCCAGCCCGCTGGCCGATGCGGTGACCAGGTCCACGGGCATGGGGCGGATGTTGCCGGGGTCCGCAGCACGCAGGGCCTCGATGCGGGCCTTCACGGCATCTGTCAGCGCCGGGTTGGTGGGGCCCAGGTTGGAGCCGCCCGATGCCGATGCGTTGTAGGGCATGGGCGCCGTGGCTGAAGGGCGGCCCCAGAAGTGGCCGGGTTCGGTGTACGACTGGCCGATGAGCTCGGAGCCTACAGTCTTGCCACCCTGGGTGATCAGGCTGCCATTGGCCTGGTGGGGGAACGCGGTCTGCGCCACGCTGGTGACGAGCAGCGGGTAGAGCAGGCCGGTGACGATGGAAAGCGCGATAAACAGCGTGAGTGCAGGGCGAAGCAGGCCGCCTGGGCTGGCGGGCGCGTCGTCGCGGGGGATACGGATAGGCATACGATTTTCCTTGTCAGTGATTGGGGGGCGGTGTCTTTGGTTGGGGCACGGCTCAGGTCAGACCTGCGGCGGCCAACACCATGTCAATCAGCTTGATGCCAATAAACGGCACCACCATGCCCCCCAGCCCATAAATCGCGAGGTTGCGGCGCAGCAGCGCGGCGGCACCCACGGCGCGGTAGGCCACGCCCTTCAGGGCCAGTGGGATGAGGAAGATGATGATCAGCGCGTTGAACACCACGGCGGACAGAATGGCCGACGAAGGGCTGGCCAGGTGCATGAAATTCAGCGCCGACAGCTGCGGGTAGGTGGTGACAAACGCCGCTGGGATGATGGCGAAGTACTTGGCGATGTCGTTGGCGATGCTGAAGGTGGTCAGCGAGCCGCGCGTCATCAGCATCTGCTTGCCGGTCTCCACAATCTCGATGAGCTTGGTGGGGTTGCTGTCCAGGTCCACCATGTTTCCGGCCTCCTTGGCGGCTTGTGTGCCCGTGTTCATGGCGACGGCCACGTCGGCCTGGGCGAGGGCGGGGGCGTCGTTGGTGCCGTCGCCCGTCATGGCCACCAGCTGCCCGGCCGTTTGGTAGCTGCGGATGAGCTGCAGTTTCGCTTCGGGCGTGGCCTCGGCCAGGAAGTCGTCCACACCGGCCTCGGCAGCAATCGCGGCGGCAGTGAGGCGGTTGTCGCCGGTCACCATCACGGTCTTGATGCCCATGCGGCGCAGCTCGGCAAAGCGCTCCTTGATGCCGCCCTTGACCACGTCTTTGAGCTCCACCACGCCCAGCACGTGGGCACCATCGGCCACCACCAGGGGCGTGCTGCCACGGCGGGATACGTCGTCCACCGCCGTCTGCACGGCGGTAGGAAAGCGTCCGCCCAGTCCCTCCACATGCTTGCGGATGGCGTCTGCTGCACCTTTGCGCAGCAGGCGCGGGCCGGGCAGGTCCACCCCGCTCATGCGGGTCTGGGCGGTGAAGTGCACGAACTGGGCGCCCATGGCCTCGATGTCGCGCTCGCGCAGGTTGAACTTCTGCTTGGCCAGTACGACGATGCTGCGGCCTTCGGGCGTTTCGTCGGCCAGCGATGCCAATTGGGCGGCGTCGGCCAGGGCGGCATCCGTGACACCTGGGGCCGAGATGAACTGGCTGGCCTGGCGGTTGCCCAGGGTAATGGTGCCGGTCTTGTCCAGCAGCAGCACGTCCACGTCGCCTGCAGCCTCCACCGCGCGGCCTGAGGTGGCGATCACATTGGCCTGCATCATGCGGCTCATGCCCGCCACGCCAATGGCGCTGAGCAGGCCCGCAATCGTGGTGGGGATCAGGCACACCAGCAGGGCCACCAGCACCACCAGGCTCACAGGCTCGCCCGCACCGCTGGCCTGCACGCTGAACAGCGAGAACGGCAGCAGCGTGACCACCACACCCAGGAACACGATGGTGAGCGCCACCAGCAAAATGGTCAGCGCGATCTCGTTGGGTGTCTTGTGGCGCTTGGCGTTCTCCACCATGGCGATCATGCGGTCCACGAAGGTCTCGCCGGGGTTCACGGCCACGCGCACCACGATCCAGTCGGACAGCACGCGGGTGCCGCCAGTCACGGCCGAGAAGTCTCCGCCCGATTCGCGGATCACCGGGGCGGATTCGCCGGTGATGGCGCTCTCGTCCACTGAGGCCACACCATCGATCACCTCGCCATCGGCAGGGATGGTGTCACCCGCCTCCACCAGCACCACATCGCCCTTGCGCAGGTTGGCAGCCTCCAAGGGCAGCCAGGTCATTGCGGTGCGTGGGGTGTTGCGGTCAAACTGGCCGTCCAGCTTTTTCGCCCAGGTCTGCTTTTTCAGGCCGCGCAGCGAAGCCGCCTGGGCCTTGCTGCGGCCCTCGGCCATGGCCTCGGCAAAGTTGGCGAACAGCACGGTGAACCACAGCCACAGCGCCACGGCAGCGGTGAAGCTCTCAGGTTTGCTGGCGGCCAGCGCAGTGGTGAAGGCGCTGCCCACATACACCACAAACATCACGGGGTTGCGCCATTGCACGCGCGGGTCCAGCTTCTTGAAAGCCTCCAGCAGCGCGGGGCGCACCAGGGCGGGGTCGAACAGGGTCAATGTTTTGCGAGTCATCACAATCTCCCAGCTATCTTCTTAACGTGGCCAGAGCATCAAATGCTCGACCACCGGTCCCAGCGCCAGGGCGGGTACATAGTTCAGCAAACCCACCAGCAGCACCACACCAGCCAGCAGCGCCACAAACAGCGGGCCGTGGGTGGGCAGGGTGCCGTCGGTGGCGGTGGCGCGCTTCTTGGCGGCCAGGGCACCGGCCATGGCCAGCACGGGCACGATCACGCCAAACCGCCCCAGCCACATGGCCACGGCCAGCAGCGTGTTGTAGAACGGGGTGTTGGCCGACAGGCCTGCAAAGGCGCTGCCGTTGTTGTTGGCGGCGGAAGACAGCGCATACAGCACCTCGCTGAACCCATGCGCGCCCGGGTTGGCCAGGCCAGCGCGGCCCGCCTCGCTCATCACCGCTACGGCAGTGCCCAGCAGCACCAGCAGCGGGGTGATGAGGATCGCGATGGACACAAGCTTCATCTCGTGCGCCTCGATCTTCTTGCCCAGGTATTCGGGCGTGCGGCCAATCATCAGCCCGGCAATGAACACGGCCATGATGGCGAACACCAGCATGCCGTACAGGCCCGAGCCCACGCCGCCAAATACCACCTCGCCCATCTGCATGAGCACCATGGGCACCATGCCGCCCAGGGGGGTGAAGCTGTCGTGCATCGCAATCACCGCGCCGCAGCTCGCGGCTGTGGTGATCACTGCGAACAGGGCCGAGGCGGCGATGCCAAACCGCATTTCCTTGCCTTCCATGTTGCCGCCCGGCTGCAGCGCGCTGGCGGCTTGGTCCACGCCCAGCGAGGCCAGAAGCGGGTTGCCCTGCTGCTCAAACGTGGTGGCTGCCACCACTGCGACCAGGAATAGGAGGCTCATCGTTGCCAGAATCGTCCAGCCCTGGCGCTCATCGCCCACCATGCGGCCAAACACCAGGCACAGCGCGGCGGGGATGAGGAAGATCGCCAGCATCTGCAGCAGGTTGCTGGCGGCCGATGGGTTCTCGAACGGGTGGGCCGAGTTGGCGTTGAAGAAGCCACCGCCGTTGGTGCCCAGCATCTTGATGGCTAGCTGTGAGGCCACGGGGCCCATGGCCAGCGTCTGGGTGGTTTGTGTGGCGGGCTCGGTGACCGGGGCGCCTAGTGCGTCGAGCACGGGATGGCCTGCGCTGTCGAGCTTGGGGGCGTCGTAGTGGACGGGCTCCAGCGTCTGTGCCTCGGTATAGGGTGACAGGTTCTGGATCACGCCCTGGCCTGCAAACACTACGGCCAGCACCAGCGACAGAGGGAGCAGCACCCACAGCGTGGCACGGGTCAGGTCGGCCCATACGTTGCCGATGGATTGTGCAGAGTGCCTTGAAAAACCACGCACCAGTGCAATGACCACCACAAGACCTGTGGCGGCAGACAGAAAGTTCTGCACCGTCAGCGCCAGCATCTGCGTGAGGTAGCTCATGGTGCTCTCGCCACCATAGCCTTGCCAGTTGGTGTTGGTGACAAAGCTGATGGCCGTGTTGAAGGCCGAGTCCGGCGACACGGCAGCCATGCCTTGCGGGTTGAGGGGCAACACCGCCTGCCAGCGTTGCAGCGCATACACGGCCAGCACGCCCAGGCCGTTGAACACCAGCAGGCCCAGCGCGTAGCGCAGCCAGCCAGTTTCTTCGTCGGGCCGCACGCCAGCCAGTTTGAACAGCGGCCCCTCCAGCCGCCGCCCCAGGGCAAAGCGTCCCGCCATCACGGTGTCGATGTAACGCGCCAGCGGCCAAGCCAGCGCCAGAAGCAGTGCGATAAACACTGCCAATTGCAGCCAGGCACCGGTGCTCATGAAAAGTCCTCCGGCCGCAGCAGCACAGCGACCAGGTACACCAACAGGGCAGCAGCCAGCACGGCCGCCAGAATCATCCAGCCGCTGGTCATGACCGCCCCCCTTGCGCTTGCTGTTGCAGCCGCGCGCAACCCTGGGCCAGCCCATAGACAGCCAGCCAGAGCAGGCCTGCTGTCGCCAAAAATATCCAGTCCATAGCGTCCTCCTTGAGACATGGACCGATGCTAGGAATGGCCGCATCAAGACGAGCGCAAGAGTGCGGGGTGGGGTATCAAGATCGCATCAAGATGCGCGGGCGCGCGGCCGGACTTTCAAACAGGTGTGTGGTGGTGTGCTATCCAGTTGATAGCTATTGGCGCTTTATCTTCCTGCGCTAGAGGCTGTTTTTGCTCTGATTCACCTTTGTGCGGGGCACGGGCTGGCCGTGGTGGTGCATGCGCTGGGTGTGTCTGCTGCTGCACGCCTTGCTGGGGCACACACTGAGGCTTTCTAGCAAGAGAGCCGGGTCACAGCAGTGCTTGGATGCCAGCCCGGAGCCAAGGCGCTCGCGAGGTGAGATCATCCCCACCCCGGTTTTCGTTTCTTTTCTTCATGACCCAGGCCACTCCACTCCGTCCCAGCGCTTCCAGTCCGCTCAATTCGCTGGTTCCTTTGCTTTTTGTGGCGCTCTGGAGCACCGGCTTTATCGGCGCCAAGCTGGGGCTGCCGTATGTGGAGCCACTGACCTTTCTGGCGCTGCGGTTTGCCATCGTCATCGTGCTCATGCTCGCGGTGGTCGCCGTGGCGCGTGCGCCGTGGCCGCCAACGGGAAGGGCCTGGCTGCACATTGGGGTGTCGGGCCTGCTGGTGCATGGCGTGTACCTGGGCGGGGTGTTCATGGCCATCGGGCACGGGCTGCCGTCAGGCATCACGGCGCTGGTGGTGGGGTTGCAGCCACTGCTGACAGCCCTGGTGGCCGGGGCTTTGCTGGGCGAGAAGGTGCGGCCGGCCCAGTGGGCGGGCCTGGCCCTGGGCTTTGCCGGCGTGGCGCTGGTGGTGGCCGGCAAGGTGGCCACCGTGCCAGCCAATGCACTGATGGGCATGCTGCTGCCCGCTGTGGTCGCGCTGCTGGGCATCACGGCCGGCACGCTGTACCAAAAGCGGTTCTGCCCCTCGTTCGACTTGCGCACGGGCTCGGTGATTCAGTACCTGCCCTGTGCCGTGGCCATGGCCGCCGTCGCCTACGCCACCGAATCCATGGCCATATCGTGGACCGGCGAATTTGTGTTTGCGCTGGGCTGGCTGGTGCTGGTGCTCTCGCTGGGGGCGGTGAGCCTGCTGAACCTGCTCATTCGCCGGGGCGGCGCGGTGAACGTGGCCAGCCTGTTCTACCTGACCCCGCCCACCACCGCGCTGATCGCCTGGGCCATGTTTGGCGAGACGCTCAGCGGCTGGGCGCTGGTGGGGATGGCGTTGGCAGTGGCGGGGGTGTGGCTGGCGCGGCAGACGAAGTAAGAGCCCTGAAGGCCCCTGCAGATCAGAGCTTGCGCAGCCGCTCCAGCGCGGCGCGCAGCGTTTCGTCCTTCTTGGCAAAGCAGAACCGCACCACGCGCTGGTCAAACCCGTCGCCATAGAACGCCGACAGCGGAATCGCAGCCACGCCCACCTCGCGGGTGAGCCACTGGCAGAAATCGGCCTCGTTCAAGTCGCTGATCGCCGAGATGTCCACGCACTGGAAGTAGCTGCCGGTACTGGGCAGCAGCTTGAAGCGCGAGCCTTCCAGGCCCTGGCGGAACAGGTCGCGTTTGGCCTGGTAGAACGCGGGCAGTTGCAGGTAGGGCGTGGGGTCTTGCAGGTAGGCAGCAAGGCCATGCTGCATGGGCGTGTTGACGGTGAACACGTTGAACTGGTGCACCTTGCGGAACTCGGCCGTCAGCGCTGCAGGGGCGGCCACGGTGCCGACCTTCCAGCCGGTAACGTGGAAGGTTTTGCCAAAGCTCGACACGATGAAGGCGCGGGCAGCCAGGCCCGCAAAGCGCGCTGCGCTCTGGTGCTCGGCACCGTCGAACACCATATGCTCGTACACCTCGTCGCTGATGAGCAGGATGTCGGTGGGGGCGAGCAGGTCATCGAGCTGGCGGATTTCCTCGGCCGTCCAGATGGTGGCGCTGGGGTTGTGCGGGCTGTTGATGAGGATGGCGCGGGTGCGCGGCGTGATGGCTGCGCTGATCTTGGCAAAGTCGGGGCGGAAGGTGCCTGGCGTGAGCGGCACGCGCACGGCCTTGCCGCCAGCCAGCTCGATGTTGGGTACATAGCTGTCGTAGCAGGGGTCGAGCACGATCACCTCATCACCCGGGTGCACGATGGCGAGTATGGCGGTGATGATGGCCTGCGTGGCGCCCGCCGTGATGGTGATTTCGGTGTTGGGGTTGTAGGCGCGGCCGTGCAGCGCCTCGATCTTGCGAGCCACGGCCTCGCGCAGCGCAGGGATGCCGGGCATGGGCGGGTACTGGTTGTGCCCGGCCTGCATGGCAGCGGTGACGGCGTTCACCAGCTCAGGGGCGCATTCAAAGTCTGGAAAGCCCTGGCCCAGGTTGACGGCCTTGTGTTCGGTGGCCAGGGCCGACATCACCGTGAAGATGGTGGTGCCGACGTGGGGCAGCTTGCTGGGGAAGGCTGGGGTGCGGGCGGCAGCGTTAGCTTGGGTCATGGCGCAACAACGTAAAAATCAAAGGTGTTTTGAAGACAGGCGAACTACGGCGAAGTCACAGCTCATAGTCGTTGACGTGCCCCGTCATCGCACGTGCGATAAGGTCACGGCTCAGCCGGTCGCTGAGCAGTTCGGCAAATTTATAGACAAAGTTGCGCAAGTAGGCGCTGCGTTTGAAGGCAACGCGTGCCACGCTCTGCCCGAAAAGGTGGCCCACAGGGCGCACGGCCAGGTCGCCCACCGGGTCGTCGCGCATGGCCATCTCAGCCACGATGCCGATGCCCAGGCCCAGGCGCACGTAGGTTTTGATCACGTCCGAGTCGATGGCTTCGAGCACGATGCGCGGCTGAAGCTTGCGGGCGGCAAAGGCCTGGTCGATCTTGCCCCGGCCGGTGAACGAGGGGTGGTAGGTAATCAGCGCCTCATGCGCCAGGTCGTCCAGGCCGATGCGTTCCTTCTGCGCCAGCGGGTGGTCGTTGGGCACGACCAGCACGTGCTGCCATTCGTAGCAGGGCAGGGTGACGAGTTCGGGGTAATCGGCCAGGGATTCGGTGGCCATGCCGATTTCGGCCACTTCATCGATCACCATGCGCGCCACCTCGTGCGGCGTGGCCTGGTGCAGGCTGATGTTGACCTTGGGGTAGGCCTCACGCAGCCGCGCCACGGGCACGGGCAGCACGTAGCGGGCCTGGGTGTGGGTGGTGGCGATGCTCAAGGTGCCGCTGTCTTGTGCGCTGAACTGCTCGCCAATGCGCTTCAAGTTACCCACCTCGCGCATGATGACTTCGATGCTTTTGAGCACGTGCTGGCCGGGCTCGGTGATGCGCTTGAGGCGTTTACCGTGGCGGGCAAAGATGTCCACGCCCAGTTCTTCTTCCAGCTCGATGATGGCCTTGGAGACGCCGGGCTGGGAGGTGTGCAGGGCCTTGGCGGCTTCAGTCAGGTTGAGGTTGCGGCGTGCTGCCTCTTGAACGAAGCGGAATTGGTGCAGGTTCATATCTGATATCGCCTAAAGGGTTGCATCATTATGCTGCAGGCATCTAAGAGATATTGGAAGAACCTCAGCTTTGGGGCGCCTCGCACGCGATTTCTGCCATCAATGCGGTCATGCGCGGGTCTTCGCCGATGGCGGTCTGCACGTGGAAATGAACGCCGGGGTGGGCGGCACGCAGGTCCTGCACCAGCACGGGCAGGTCTTCACGCGCATGCTTGCCGGTGCCCAGGAACATGGGCACCACGGTGACCTGCGTGGCGCCCTGTGCGGCGAGTTGCTGGGCGGCATCTGGCAGCGATGGTGTGCACAGTTCCAGGTAAGCGCAAAGGACCGGCCTGCCAGGCTGCTGCGCGGCGATATGCGCCGCAACGGCTTCCAGCGGCACGCGCCAGAGTGGGTCCCGCGATCCGTGTGCGAATAAAATGATAGCGGCTTGCGCTTGCTGCATAAGCGGTAGAGGCCCAAAAGGCTTAGAAAAATTTTACCGGCGAAGCACCAGCCAGCCGAAGGCGGCTAGCGACAGCACGGAATAGATGAGCCCAGGCGCGGCGGCGGTGAGCCAGGGCGACCAGTTCTGCAGGTTGCCTGCATAGCCGAATACGTTGTTCAGCAGGAAGAAGCTGATGCCCGCCATGACGCCGCCAAACACATAGCCCGCAATGCCGCCCGAGCGGAAATGCAGGTAGGCAAAAGGCAGGGCCAGCACCACCATCACCAGGCAACTGAGCGGGTAGAAAACCTTGCGCCAGAACTCGATTTCGTACCGCTGGGCAGACTGGCCGTTGGCGTCGAGGTGGCGGATGTACTGGAAGAGGTCGATGGTGGCCATGCGGTCGGGTTTGAGCAGCGAGGCGGCCACCATGTCGGCGCTGATGCGGGTGGGCCACTGCAAGGTGGGTGCATCCAGGTGCTCCACACGCGCCTCGTCGTTGCCGCGCTGTTCGAAGCGGCTGCGCTGCACTTGCTCCAGGTTCCACGCACCGTCCGGCCCAAACTGGCCGGATGCGGCCCGCGTCTGCGAGGCGAGCCGGCCCTTGGCATCGAATTCAAAGATTCGCACGTCCAGCATGCCGCCATTGGGTGTGAGGGCGCGCACGTTCACGGCATAGGAGTGGTCGTCCTGGCGCTCTTTGAGCCAGGCGCCCGTGGCGCCAGTGGTCAGGCGCCCAAGGTATCGCACCTTGACGAGCTGGGCGGCGCGGTCGGTCAGCGGCGCAATGTAGTCGCCTACCGCAAAGGTCAACAGTACAAAGAAGCCCCCCAGCGCCACCAGGGTGCGCAAGGCGCGCCACGGGCCCATGCCGCTGGTGCGCATGATGGTGAATTCGGAGCTTTGGGCGAGCCGAGCCATCACGAAGATGGTGCCGATGAGCACGGTAATGGGCAGCAATTCGTACAGGTGGCTGGGAATGCTCAGCACCACGAACAGGAATGCGTGCGAGAGCTGGTAGCCCTCGGCGCCGGTGCGGCCCACCCAGCGCAGTTCGTCCACCAGGTCAAAAAAGAAAAACAGCGCCAGAAACCCGGCGGTGACAAAGGCCACGGCGAACAGGGCTTCGCGGTGGATCAGGCGGCGAATGGTTTTCATGCGGGGCTCCTGGTCGGACGGGGCTGCCAGAGCCGCCGCACGGTCCAGTGGTTGTGGCGCGCAGCCAGGATCAGCAGCGACATGGTCAGCATGCCGCCATGCAGCAGCGCCATGAAGCTCAGCAGGCCCAACCGGCCCGCACCCACCCAGCTTTGCCCCAGCGTCATGAGGTTGTAGTACACGATGAAGGCAAAAAGCGCGAACACCAGGCTGGTGCTGCGAGCAGCGCGCGGGTTGACGCTGGCCACGGCCAGGCCCAGCACGACGAAGTTGATGGCGGCCAGCGCCAGCCCCAGGCGCCAGCCCAGCTCGGCGCGGTAAGCGGGCAAGAGTTGCATCAGCAGCTCGTGTGTGGCGCGGGTCTTCACAGACAGTTCTTCCGCCGAGCCTGCAGGTGCCGACCCAATGCGGGTGCCGTATTCGGAGAACTCGCTGATCTTGACGCCGGGCTTGTCGCGCGAGGTCTCCAGGCGCTGGCCTTCGCTCAGCACCGCCATGCGCTCGCCGCCCCGTGTCTCCAGCCGCGCGCTGCGCGCAGAGGTCACGGATTCGCGGGCGCCGTCGGTGGCGGCGATGAAGATGTTGTTGCCAGCCTGCGTGTCGGGGCTGTCCTTGTCGATGAAGAACACCCGGCTGCCGTTGGAGGATTCCTGGAATTCGCCGGGCGCGATGCGGTCGATGTCGCTGCGTTGTTCGTAGCGCGTCTTGAGTTCCTGAATCTGGGAGTTGGCCCAGGGCCACACCAGCAGCGACAGCACAGCAATGACAACCATGACCGGCCACGCAAAACGCAGCAAGGGCCGCAGCAGGCTGATGAGGCCACGGCCACTGGCAAACCAGATGACCATTTCGCTGTCACGGTACATGCGCGAAAGTGTGCCGACCACAGCGATGAAGAGGCTCAGGCTCAAGATGGTGGGCAACTGCCCCAGCACCGTGAAGCCCATGACCAGCATCACGTCGGAAGGGCTCACGCTGCCCTTGGATGCCTGTCCCAGGGTGCGGATGAGCATCATGGTCATGACCACGGTCACCAGCACCACGAGCGTCGCGCCAAAGCTGCGCGCCAGCTCCTTGCGGATGGATGAATCGAATAACATTGGCTAGGAGCGCGCTATGCACTTTTGCGTGCATATCAAAGTGCATAGCACGCTCAAAAGGAAAACACCGATTATGAACTTTGATCTCAAGACCCTTGACCTTGCTGCGGCAGCTTCAGAGAAATGCGACCTGCTGGTTGTGCTGCTCCCTGAGGGCTTCAAGCCCGGCAAGGATGCGCTGTCCGCCCTGGCGGCCCTGGCGCTCAAGAACGGGGATCTGGCCACCAAGGCGGGCAAGCACCTGCAGCTGTACCAGGTGCCTGCCGTTGCCGCCCGTCGCGTAGTGTTGGTGGGGCAGGGTGACGGATCTGCCCGTGCCACCCGCCAGGCGCTGCAGGCGGTGGGGGGTGCCGTCAAGGCGCCGCAGACCAAACGGGTGGTGTTGTGTTTTGCCGGGGCCGTGCAAGCCGCTTCTGTCAGCGCCGCTGTGCAGGCCGTGGCCGAAGTGAGCTATGTCTACACCACCACCAAGACCAAGGTGGAGGCGCGCAGTCTGAGCCGCTGCGTGGTGGGTGTACCCACCGCCCCGGATGTGCGCGAGGACTTCGACGCCGGTGTGGCGCTGGTGGCTGGGGTGGAGTTTGCGCGGGAATGGGGCAACCGCCCCGCCAACCATGCCACCCCCACCCTGCTCGCCGACGCCGCCAAGACCCTGAGCAAGCTGCCCCGCATCCAGTGCAAGGTCCACGGCCCGGCCGAAGTGGCCCGGTTGGGCATGGGCGCCTTCCTCGCTGTGGCAAGGGGTTCCGAGGAACCCCTGAGATTCATCGAATTGCGCTACAACGGCGCGGCCAAGGACCAGGCTCCCGTCGTGCTGGTGGGCAAGGGCATTACGTTCGATACCGGGGGTATCTCCATCAAGCCTGCCCCGGAGATGGACGAGATGAAGTTCGACATGTGCGGGGCTGCCAGCGTGCTGGGCACCTTTCGCGCTCTGGGAGAGTTGCAGCCCTCGATCAATGTGGTGGGGCTGATACCCGCCTGCGAGAACATGCCCGATGGCCGTGCCGTCAAGCCGGGTGACGTGGTCACGAGCATGAGCGGTCAGACCATCGAAATCCTGAACACCGACGCCGAAGGCCGTCTGGTGCTGTGCGATGCGCTCACCTACGCCGCCCGCTTCAAGCCTGCCG
Source organism: Acidovorax sp. FG60 (assembly GCF_057808995.1). Classification (NCBI taxonomy): domain Bacteria; kingdom Pseudomonadati; phylum Pseudomonadota; class Betaproteobacteria; order Burkholderiales; family Comamonadaceae; genus Acidovorax; species Acidovorax sp. FG60. Next base: position 186,842 of record NZ_JBMDJC010000002.1, on the reverse strand, counting down.
CCGTGGTGGACATTGCCACCCTGACCGGCGCCTGCGTGATTGCGCTCGGTGGTGTGCGCAGTGGTCTGTTCGCCAACAACGATCCCCTGGCATCCGCATTGCAGCAGGCCGGCGAGTCTGCCCAGGACCCTTGCTGGCGCATGCCGCTGGACGACGACTATGCCGATGGTCTCAAGAGCAATTTCGCCGACATGGGCAATGTAGCCGGCCGTGCGGGGGGCTCCATCACCGCCGCGAAGTTCCTGCAAAAGTACGTGGGCGACGTGCCATGGGCGCACCTGGATATTGCTGGCACGGCCTGGAAGGGTGGCGCCGCCAAAGGTGCCACAGGGCGGCCGGTGGGACTTCTGGTGCACTATCTGATGGGCCAGGCCATTGCCGCCAAGCCGGTTTCAAAGCCTGCGGCGGCAAAACGCTCCGTGCGCACCAAGACGGCCTGAGCGTGCCATGACCGAGGTTGCGTTTCATTTCAATGCGCCGGACAAGCTGGCCTACGCATGCCGCTTTGCGCGCAAGGTGCAGCGCAGCGGGGCCCGCCTGGTGATTGCGGCGCCGCCCGACACCTTGGCGACGCTGGACCGCATGCTCTGGGCCCTTGCTCCGCAGGACTTTGTGGCCCATTGCCTCGGCGATGCTGATGAAGACCTGGTCCATGCGTCTCCCGTGTTGCTGACTGCCGATGCCCGGTCTGCCCCGCACCATGAAGTGCTACTGAACCTGCACCCGGAGGTGCCGGAGGGATTTGGCCGGTTTGATCGGTTGGTGGAAGTGGTGAGTGCGCAGGATGACTTGGATCGTGGCGAGGCCCGGGCGCGCTGGCGCCACTATGCATCGCGCGGCTATGCCATCACTCGCCACGACTTGGTGCTGAAAGCTGGCTGATGGCGCTGCCTCCTCCCAAAACGCCCCCGCGCTTCGTTCCCACCCTCACCGAAGTGGTGCAGGTGCCGGACTCCGCGCCTCTGCCGCCGGCGTCCTCTGCACCATTGCGCACCACGGTCATGTCTCCGTCCGCGTTGCCCGCTGCAAGACCCAGCCCGACAGCAGCGCAGCCTGCGACACGACCGCTGAGCCCCCCTCTGCCCAGTGCCCGCCCGCCTGCAGTGATGGCGCCACGCCCGGCTGCACCAGCGCCTATGCAGAGTGCGCCCGCTCCATTGGTTCACCGAGCTCCCGTTGCGGCGGCAGTGGCTCCCGCGTCTTCGTCTTCGCCTGCATCTCTCGCGTCGACCCTCGGGTCTTCAAAGACGCCCAGACCGCAGCTCACCCGGCCACTGCTGGAAGGCATGGAGGAGTACATGGTGCACAGGGTCATGCAGCGTGTGGACGTTGTGCTGGATCAACGTTTGCGTGAAGCCATCGCCACCGTGGTGCAGGAGCAGACACGATCGGTGCTGCCGCGACTGCGTGAAGAGATTGAATCCGTGGTCCGGCATGCCGTGTACGAGGCGGTGGCGGACGAGCTGGCCAGTGGCGCGTCCTCGGTGCCAAAGGGATGACAGGGTATTCCCCTGTGGTTTCTCTCGCGTTTAATCGTGTTCCCTAATGATCTGGCCCGTAAATTGCGATATGTTCGCCTGCGTTGAGACACAAGAAGATTCTCAGCGTTTATCTTTACTGGAGATTTGATATGCAATTGAAGTTGAAACTGACCGTGGTTGCTGCTATCGCGGCTGTTGCTGGTGTGGCCTCTGCACAAGAGCAGGTGGTCAAGATCGGCCATGTGGCTCCGGTTTCCGGCGCCCAAGCCCACTACGGCAAGGACAACGAAAATGGCGCCCGCATGGCCATTGAAGAGCTGAACGCTCAAGGCATCACCATCGGCGGCAAGAAGATCAAGTTCGAACTTCAAGCTGAAGATGACGCTGCCGATCCAAAGCAGGGCACGGCCGCTGCACAAAAGCTGTGCGACTCCAAAGTTGCAGGCGTTGTCGGCCACCTCAACTCCGGTACCACCATTCCTGCTTCCAAGGTCTACAACGACTGCGGCATCCCGATGGTGACGGGCGCTGCGACCAACCCCAACCTGACCAAGCCTGGCTACAAGACCACATTCCGTATCATCGCCAATGACAACGCCCTGGGCGCTGGCCTGGCGTTCTACGCTGTGGATACGCTCAAGCTGAAGACCGTTGCCATCATTGACGACCGTACCGCTTACGGCCAAGGTGTGGCAGACGTGTTCAAGAAGACTGCCACTGCCAAGGGCATGAAAGTGGTGGACGAGCAGTTCACGACCGACAAGGCAACCGACTTCATGGCCATCCTGACGGCCATCAAGTCCAAGAACCCTGATGCCGTGTTCTACGGCGGTATGGACCCTCAAGCCGGCCCCATGCTGCGCCAGATGGAACAACTGGGCATGGGCAACGTCAAGTACTTCGGTGGTGACGGCGTCTGCACGTCTGAAATCGCCAAGCTCGCAGCGGGTGCCAAGACCCTGGGCAACGTGATCTGTGCTGAAGGCGGCTCTTCGCTGGCCAAGATGCCCGGCGGCACGGCCTGGAAGGCCAAGTACGATGCCAAGTACCCCAACCAGTTCCAGGTCTACAGCCCCTACACCTACGACGCCACGTTCCTGCTGGTGGACGCTATGAAGCGCGCCAACTCCGTGGACCCCAAGGTGTATGTGAACGAACTGGCCAAGTCCAACTTCAAGGGTGTGACCTCCACCATTGCTTTTGAACCCAATGGCGAAATGAAGAACCCCGCCATCACTCTGTACGTCTACAAGGACGGCAAGAAGACCCCTCTGTAATCGCAGTGGTCTGGCTCTTCAAGGTCTTTTTGGCTTTGGAGAGCGCCAAACAAAAGGGCTTCCTTTGGGAAGCCCTTTTTTTGTTGTTCAAATGCAGCTAGGTGGGGTGAGCAGGTTGTTCTGCTTGGCTGCTCAATGCCCAGGAGCTGGAGTTTGTTGAAGACTCGGGCGATGACCAAAACCGGCGCTACGCGCGAGGATGGATGTGCCCGATTTTTGCGCCAAATTAACGCCGCACCTGCAGTGCGCCTGGATTCACAATGTTGGTGGGAGTGCCTTTGATGAAATTCACCACATTGTCGAACGCTGCACCAAAATAAAGCTCATAGCTGTCTTGCTCGACATAGCCAATGTGGGGCGTGCAAATGCAGTTCTCCAGCCGCAGCAGGGCATGGCCCTGAAGGATGGGTTCGCTCTCGAATACATCGACAGCGGCCATGCCGGGGCGGCCCCGGTTCAGGGCGGCAATCAGGGCATCGGTCTCAATCAGCTCGGCACGCGAAGTGTTGACCAGCAGGGAGGTGGGCTTCATGCAAGACAGATCTTCGAGTGAGACGATGCCGCGCGTTTCGTCGTTGAGCCGAAGGTGGAGCGAGATCACATCGCATTGCGAGAAAAACTCCTCGCGCGTGGTGGCAGCCTGGTATCCATCCGTCAAGGCCTGGGCGCGTGATGCCTCACGCCCCCAAATGCGGACGTTCATTCCAAAAGCACGTCCGTAGCCCGCCACCAATTGGCCAATGCGGCCATAACCCCAGATACCCAGCGTTTTGCCCCGCAGCACGCTGCCAAGGCCAAAATTGGGAGGCATGGACGCCGTCTTCAGCCCTGATTGTTGCCAGGCGCCATGCTTGAGGTTGGAGATGTACTGCGGCAGTCGGCGCATTGCGGCCATGACAAGTGCCCACGTCAGCTCTGCGGGGGCCACGGGTGAGCCTATGCCTTCTGCCACTGCAATCCCACGTTCCGTACAGGCAGCTACATCAATGTGACTGCCGATCTTGCCGGTTTGCGCGATGAGCTTGAGACGGGGAAGTTTCTCCACCAGTTGACGGGTGATCTGGGTGCGCTCTCGCACGAGCACGATGATGTCAGCGTCTTTGAGGCGGACGGACAGCTGGCCCAGCCCCTTGACGGTGTTGGTGTAGACCTTGGCGGTGTACGCGTCGAGCCGGGATGCGCAGTGGAGCTTGCGGACTGCGTCCTGGTAGTCGTCGAGAATCACAATGTTCATTCCGACATTGTGCCTTGGCCACGCCGGTCGTTTCATACCGAACCGCCTCCTGGCACAGGAAAGGATGGGGCTTTTGGTGACGGAGTGTTGGAGACCTCGACAAGCGCCGTCCACAGCGATCAGGCGGCATCCTCCATATACAAAGCAGTCAATGGATCGCTGGGTGGTGCATGCCTTGAGCTCAACAGGCTTGCAGCGCCGCCTCGGATGCAGCCAGGCGGTCCAACTCGGCGCACACATCGGCCATGCGGCCGGCGATCACCAGTCGGCCTGAGCCGCTCGATGTGGGGAGCCTGCGCAGGACCTTGGCAGCCCTGCAGCCTGAGCCGTCTGCCAATCTGGATGATCCACAGGCAACGCGGGTAGCGGCAGGCGGCGGTATGAACGCCCGGGCATCGGTATTGGTGGCCACAAACCGCGTGGTGGCTCCGGTGGGTGGTGTCTGGGGGCTGACCGTAAAGGGCCATTTGCCTCGCGGTGGACGTTGGCTGGGGATGTTGGATGGATGGCGGGGTTTGTCAGTGCCTGCTGATCCGCTCCTGCGGCCCAGGTCCGCGTCATCGGGATGGGGGCGGGGCGCTGGCAGGTCTGCTGCAGACGGCTCCTTGAAGGTGTGGAGCCAGTGGGTCAGGGTACGCAGAGTACTGGAGAGCGCAGAAAAGGTGGTCAAGGCAATTCCCATGTGAAAACTCCGAAGGTCGGGGGTTGGACATAGGCAGGATTGCAAAATAAACCGGCACCGCAGGGCTGGCGTACCGGTTTTACCAGTGCGCCAAACGCCCGCCACCTGCAGCGCGGCAGCTAACGAACTAATTCATGAGTGAATGCGATGGAGCGCTGTGGCTACATCAACATGGTGTTGCGGATGAGGCCGACGGCCAGCCCTTCAATCTCAAAGGGTTCGCCGGGCTGCACCACGATGACCGGGTAATCCGGGTTCTCGGGCAGCAGTTCGATGGCGGTCGCAGTACGGCGCAGGCGCTTGACCGTTACATCGTCTCCCAGGCGGGCCACGATGATCTGGCCGTTGCGGGCTTCGCGGGTGGACTGCACAGCCAGCAGATCGCCATCCATGATTCCGGCATCGCGCATCGACATACCACGCACTTTGAGCAGGTAATCGGGCTTGTGATGGAACAGGCTGTTTTCCACACTGTAGGTTTGGTCAACGTGTTCCTGCGCGAGAATGGGCGACCCTGCCGCCACACGTCCCACCAGGGGTAGCACCAGTTGTGAGAGTCCGGGAATCGGCAGGCTGAACTGATTGCCGCGCGCTGCATTGATGGAGCGCACGGTGTCACCGCGCAACCGGATGCCGCGGGATGTGCCACTGACCAGCTCGATCACGCCTTTGCGCGCCAGCGCCTGGAGATGTTCTTCTGCCGCGTTGGCCGACTTGAACCCCAGTTCGGCAGCGATCTCTGCACGGGTGGGGGGCGCCCCGGTGCGTGCAATGGCCGTCTGGATGAGATCCAGAATCTGTTGCTGGCGGGCAGTGAGTTTCGGGTTGTCGAGCATGGTGGTTTCCGGTGGAGGCGGCTACAGTGATGGACAACTGTTTTTTAATCCAGTAACTGTATTTTTCACCAGTTTTTCGGAGTACGCAAGTGAGTGGGCAAAAAATTGTGGTTTTGGGCACCGGAGGGACCATTGCAGGCACGTCCGCGCAGGCTGGCGACAACATCGGCTACACCGCTGCGCAGGTAGGGGTCGGGCAGCTGCTTGCAGCTGTTCCCGGATTGCAGCAGGCCGCGCGGGGCGTGCTGGTGGCGGAGCAGGTGGCCCAGATCGACAGCAAGGACATGGATGGCCAGGTGTGGCAGGCGCTGGCGCTGCGCTGTGCGCACCACCTGGAAGATCCCGAGGTGCGTGGTGTAGTCATTACCCACGGAACCGACACGCTGGAAGAGACGGCGTGGTTTCTGCACGAAGTGCTGGACACCCGCGCGAAACCCGTGGTGCTGACCTGTGCCATGCGCCCGGCCACGGCGCTCACGCCCGATGGGCCTCAGAATCTTCTGGATGCTGTTGCTGTGGCGGTCACGCCCGGCGCACGGGGTGTGCTGGCGGTCGCCGCTGGCGAAATTCATGGGGCACGGCAGGTTCAGAAGGTGCACCCCTACCGGGTGAATGCGTTCAACTCGGGCGAGGCCGGGCCTTTGGGTTGGGTGGAGGAGGGGGCTGTCCGCCTTGTGCAGGATTGGCCCCTGGCGCCTGATGTTCCAGCATTGAATGCTATTGAAAATGTAGTGAATGCCGCAGCCTGGCCTCGCGTGGAAGTGGTCATCAGCCACGCTGGCGCATCGGGAACGATGGTGGACGCACTGGTGCGAGATGGGGTCCAGGGGCTGGTGGTGGCCTGCACGGGCAATGGCACCATCCACCATGCTCTGGAGGCCGCATTGCTGCGTGCCCAGGAGGCGGGTGTGCGCGTGGTGCGGTCCACGCGCTGCTCCGAGGGGCAGGTGCTGCCCAAGCCGGGGGACGCATTACCGGACTCCAAAGGGCTATCCCCCTTGAAGGCCAGGATCTCGCTGATGCTCGAACTGCTGCACTGAGCAACAAGGCCGCCCCGATGTTTTTTGCAACTCTTAAGTCCCATGCGTGGGCTTACCCCGCGCTGGAGGTGGTGCACATCGTGGGCATTGCCTTGCTGTTGGGCAATTTGGTCTTGCTGGAGTTGCGGGTGTTTGGCCGTGGGGCGGCGCTGCCCGTCAAGGATTTGGCGCGGCTCAGCCTGTCGCTGGCATTGTGTGGTTTTGGCCTGGCGGCGGCGTCGGGCCTCTTGATGTTTGCCACACAGCCTGCCGAACTGCTCGCCAGCCGCGCATTCACCTTGAAGATGCTGCTGTTAATGCTTGCAGGTTGCAACGCCGCGTGGTTCCATGGGCGGGGTTCCCTGGCTCGCCTGGATGCTCTGGCCCGGGTACAGATGCTGGGTTCCACCGTGATCTGGCTGGCTGTGGTGGTGTGTGGCCGCTGGATTGCTTACCTCTGATCGGACATGACAAGGAGAGAACCGATGAGCCTGCAACGCCGCCACGTGCTCCTGGCCGCCACGGCCATTCCCTGGGGAGCGCGTGCCCACCATGGGTGGAGCAGTTTTGACCCCGACCGTCCCATCTACCTGGAAGGCACCGTGCGCAAAGTGCGCTGGCAAAATCCACACGCCGAGCTGGAGCTGGAGACACCTGCGGAGCTGAAGCTGCCTGCGGATCTGGCCCAGCGTGTGGTGCCTGCGCAGGTGTCCCCCGTGGATGGCAAGGCCTTGCTGGCCAAGACGGTTTTGCCTACCCGCAAAGACCGCCGCTGGGAGGTGGAGCTGGCGCCCCTGACCCGCATGCAGGCCTGGCAGGTGCAGGAGATCAAACCCGGCACTGCGGTATCGGTGGTGGGCTTTACCCTGCGCGAAGAGAAGGGCGACGCGGTGCTGCGGGCGGAATACCTGTTTGTGGATGGCAAAGCCTACGGCTTACGCTCCAGCCCAGCCTGAGCCATCGGTATGGCCCGGGGATAGCCATGCGAAAGACCTGAAACTGTTCCCTGCACCGCATAAAAAAAGCGACGCCCTGCTGCCATGGCGTCGCTGGTTGCAAGGGGCGATAGCCCCGTGCCTTAACTGGCCAGTGCCTGCAGTGCGCGTGCCGTGATCTCGTCCACGCTGCCCGTGCCGCTGATGGCGCGGTACTTGGGGGCCAGCTCGGGTTCGGCCTGGGCCCAGTTGCTGTAGTAGTCCACCAGCGGGCGCGTCTGGTCGCTGTAGACCTGCAGGCGCTTCTTGACGGTTTCTTCCTTGTCGTCTTCGCGCTGGATCAGCTCTTCGCCCGTCACGTCGTCCTTGCCTTCCACCTTGGGCGGGTTGAACTTGACATGGTAGGTGCGGCCGCTGGCGGGGTGCGAGCGGCGGCCGCTCATGCGTTCGATGATGGCGTCAAAAGGCACATCGATTTCGAGCACGTAGTCGAGCTTGACGCCCGCTGCCTTCATAGCATCGGCCTGGGGAATGGTGCGGGGGAAGCCGTCGAACAGGAAACCGTTGGCGCAGTCTGCTTGCGTGATGCGCTCCTTGACGAGACCGATGATGATGTCGTCACTGACCAGGGCGCCCGAATCCATCACCGCCTTGGCCTGCAGGCCCAGAGGGGTGCCGGCCTTGACGGCTGCGCGCAGCATGTCGCCGGTGGAGATCTGGGGGATGCCGTACTTCTGGCAGATGAACGTGGCTTGCGTGCCCTTTCCGGCGCCAGGCGCGCCCAACAAAATCAGTCTCATGGAAGTCCTCGAAGGTTAGAAATCGGTTGGCGCCGCTGGCGGGGACGTTCGAAGGGCGCCTGAAGCCGTTCTGTGCGCCCGGGATGCGGTGCTCTCGTTGCGGTCGAGGATAGCATGCGACTCCCTTGCGCTGACTTACATGCTGCACCGGGTTGGGCAGGGGTGTCGCAGGGTGGATAGCAGGGGCATTCGGCGGACCAGCACGGCGCGCGCCACCGGCCCGCTCCTCATCGAAAAAGGCGGCGAACCCGTTCCAGGTCTTCGGGCGTATCCACGCCTGGGCCAGGGGCCGCTTTGGCCAGGTGAACCGCAATGCGGTGGCCGTGCCACAGCGCGCGCAGTTGCTCCAGCGCCTCCACCGCCTCGGTGGGGGCGGGTGTCAGGGCAGGAAATTGGCGCAGAAAGCCCGCACGATAGCTGTAGATGCCCACATGCCGCAGTGGCGCGAACCCCGCCAGGGCTGCTACACCGGGTGCCGCCGCCTCGGCGGCACCTTGCCACCAGGCCAATCCCATATGGTCCCGCGCAAAAGGGATGGGCGCGCGGCTGAAGTAGTGGGCCAGGCCACGCGCGTCCAGCACCACTTTCACCACGTTGGGGTTGGTGTAGTCGGCCAGTGACGCAATGGCGTGGGCTGCGGTGCCCATGCTGGCCTCCGGCTGGGTGGGCAGGAGGGCTGCCACAGCGTTGATGAGGCCGGGGTCTATCAAAGGTTCATCGCCTTGCACGTTGACGACCACGTCGTCCCCGTCCAGGCCCAGCTGGGTACAGGCTTCGGCCAGGCGGTCGCTGCCGCTGGGGTGGTCGGCGCGGGTCAGTATCGCTTGTACGCCATGGGCGGCGCAGGCCTGCAGGATGCGAGGGTCATCGGCTGCCACCACCACGCGGGCTGCTGCACTTTGGGCGGCGCGCTGGGCCACCCGTACCACCATGGGCAGGCCCGCGATATCGGCCAGGGGTTTGTCGGGCAAGCGGCTGGATGCCATGCGCGCTGGGATCAGCACCGTGAAGCGACCGCTCGCGGTCGCAACGCCTGGCGTGCCGGGATCCGTTGCTGCGCTCATTGCTCCAGTTCCTCGTCGGTGAGTGTGCGGGCTTCGTTTTCGAGCAGCACCGGGATGCCGTCCCGCACCGGATAGGCCAGGCGAGCGCTGCGGGAGACCAGTTCCTGGGCATCGCGGTCGTAGGTCAGCGGGCCTTTGGTGACGGGGCAGACCAGCAGTTCAAGCAGTTTGGGATCCATGGTGACAGCGCTTTCCAGGAGGTTCGTTCGGGCAGGCAAGGATGATAGCGGCGGCCCGGGCGGTGAATCATTAATGCCTTTGGACGCCCAAGGCCAGCAGGCGCGCATCCAGCGCTGCGAAAAAGGCCGGGTCAATGTGCAATTGCAGGGGCACGGCCAACGCGTCCGGGTGGTGTTGCCAGAGCTTGACAGCGTCTTTTTCGGTGCAAATTAGCGGGTGGCGCTTGTCAGATGAGCGGTTCCAGCTATCAAAATCATAGTGATCTGGTAAGGCTTCCGTGTGTGCCAGCTGCAGCGCCTGACCCTGCAGCATGGCAAAGAACACGTCGGGGCGTGCCACGGCCGCCACGGCATGCAGCGGCTGGCCTTGCAGGTCCGACAGTGACACCCGGGTGCCGACCGCACGCAGGGCATAGGGGGCCAGTCGGCGTTGCAGGCCATAGGCATGGGCGGGGTCGCTTCCAGGCGGCAGAGTCCCTGCATGCAGCACAAAATCCACCGCGCGTGGCCAGGGCTCACGCAGGGGCCCCGCTGGCAGCAGGAAACCGTTGCCCACGCCCTGTTCGTTGAAGATGCAGACCTCCAGATCGCGCGCCAGGGCCAGGTGCTGCAGGCCATCGTCGCAAACGATCACGTCGGTGTCCGGGTAAGCAGCCCGCAGGGCGCGGGCGGCGGTGATGCGGCGAGGCGCCACAAACACGGGCACCCGGCAGTTGCGCGCGATAAGGGCGGGTTCATCGCCCACCTCATGGGCGGGGCTGTCGGGCGTCACCTCGCGGCAGTCGGTGGTGCTGCGGCCGTAGCCGCGTGAGACCACGCCGGGGCGCAGGCCCAGACCTTGCAGATGCTGGACAACGGCAATGACCACAGGCGTTTTACCTGCGCCTCCGGCAATCACGTTGCCCACGACGATGACCGGGCGGCCAGGGTGCTCCGCCTTCAGCAGGCCGATGCGGTAAAGCCCGCGCCGCATACCGACCAGCGTGCGGTACACCTGCGAGACCGGCCACAGCACCCAGGCGAGCGGGCCGCGTGTCTGCCAGATTTTCTGGAGCCCGGAGGCGGGTGGGGGGAGGGCTGCGCCCCGCAATGCGGGGGCGCTGGGCGAGGGAGGCTGCAGCCCGGGGGCAGCCATGCGTGTCAGCGGCTGGGGCTGCGCGCCGCAGCCGAAGACTGCGTGGCAAACGTGATCTGCGTGAGGCCCACGCGGCGCGCGGCCTCCATCACCGAAACCACCGACTGGTGCGGCGCCATCGCATCGGCGCTGATGATGACCACACTGCCCTGGCCCGCTGTGGCGGCACTGCGCAAGGCCTGCGCGATCGCGTCCACGCTTTTGCCGTCCACGCCCGTCTTGTTGACGGCGTAGCGCCCGTCGGCGGCCACGGACACGATGACTTCCTTGGGGTGGTCGCGTTGCTGCTCGGCATCGGCCACGGGCAGCGTGAGCTGAAGCTCGGTGAACTTGCTGTAGGTGGTGGTCAGCATCAGAAAGATGAGGATCACCAGCAGCACGTCGATGAACGGGATCAGGTTGATCTCCGGCTCTTCCTTGGCGCGGGGACGGAAGTTCATTGGCGAAGCCTTTCAGGCTGAGGTTTTGCCGCCGGGCCGCCCCAAGGCAAAACGCGGCCCCCTTGGGGGGCAGGGAGCCACGCGCAGCGGGCGGACCGTGGGGGCGTCATTTCTTCCGCAAACGCAGGATGTGGCGCACAAATTGTTCCGAAGCCAACTCCAAGGTGAGCAGATAGGCATCCACCCGGGCGCGGAAGTAGCGCCAGAAGATCAGCGCCGGGATGGCCACGATGAGGCCAAAAGCCGTGTTGTACAGCGCGATCGAGATGCCATGCGCCAGCTGGGCCGGGTTGCCGCCACCCATGGCCTGGCCCACGCCACCGCTGCCGGCCTGCGAGCCAAAGATCTCGATCATGCCGATCACCGTGCCCAGCAGGCCCAGCAAGGGAGCGGCCGAGGCGATGGTGGCCAGTGCCGACAGGTATTTTTCAAGCCGGTGCGCCACGGCGCGCCCCGCGCCTTCCATGGCGGCACGCAGGTCGGTCTCGCTGCACTGGGGGTTGCTGTTGAGGGTGCGCAGGCCGCTGGCCAGCACCTCGCCCAGGGCGGAGTTTTGCGCCAACTGGTTCACCACGTCGGGGGTGGGCACGGCCTTGGACGAGACCGTAATGGCTTCATCGAGCAATTTCGGGGGGGCGACACGGGCCGTCTTGAGGGCCACGAAACGTTCAAAAATCAGCGCCATTCCCAGTACGGAACACGCAATCAGGGGCCAGATCGGCCAGCCTGCGGCTTGTATGATGGACAGCAAATCTCTCTCCGCGCAGATGAAAGCAATCGGCGATTATGGCCCAGCTTGCAGGGCCCATCTCGTCACAAACCGTTACGTTGCTGTGCGCGCCGTCGCCCCATCTGCTCACCCACAAAATCTGTGGATAACTTTGTGGGCAACCACTGTTCCAGGCCACGCAAAGTGGCGCCACGCCGTGCTTGCAACAGATTGATGAAAAATTGCGCAATGAAAAATCTATATAAATCAATAACTTGTACGTGCTCTGGTGTTTTGCGGGCGGTTTTTAGTTATGTGGCTGTGGTAACCGCCGCTGGCCAGATTCTGTGGAGTACTTGCGCGGTGCGTGCGGCGCAAACGCCCGCCGTTTCTCATGTTTGAGCGCCCCAGCCCCGCAGCGGCGCCGCGCGTCTGGGAAGTTGGCGCGCTATGCCGCGCCATTGCTGATGCTCTGGAGGCTCGCTTCAATCCTGTCGCGGTGCGCGGCGAGATCACGGGCTTCTCGCGCGCATCCAGCGGACATTGCTACTTCTCGGTCAAAGACGCGAACGGCCAGTTGCGCTGCGCCATGTTCCGCCGCGCCGCCAGCCTGCTTGACTTTTCGCCGCGCGATGGCGAATTGGTGGAAGTGCGCGGGCGCCTTTCGGTGTACGAGGCGCGGGGCGATCTGCAGTTCATTGTGGAAAGCATGCAGCGGGCCGGGCAGGGCGCGTTGTTCGAGCAGTTCCTGCGCCTGAAGGCGCAGCTCGAAACGGAAGGCTTGTTTGACAGCGCCCGCAAGCGCCCGCTGCCTTTGCAGCCGCGTGGCATTGGCCTTGTCACGTCCACCGGGGCGGCAGCCCTGCACGACGTGGTCACGGCGCTGCGCCGTCGCGTGCCGCACATTCCGGTGGTGCTGGTGCCTGCGCAGGTGCAGGGCGCCGCAGCACCTGCTTCGCTGGTTGCGGCGCTATCAAAACTGTACATGCTTGCGCAAGCGGGACAAGCGCCAGGGGCTGATTTGACCAAAAATCCCCCCATTGACGTGATCTTGCTGGTGCGCGGGGGCGGTTCCATCGAAGATCTCTGGGCCTTCAACGACGAACAACTGGCCCGGACCATCGTGCAAAGCCCGGTGCCGCTCATCAGCGGGGTGGGGCACGAGACCGACTTCACCATCGCCGACTTCTGCGCCGACCTGCGCGCCCCCACGCCCACCGCTGCCGCCGAGCTGGTCGCCCAGCCGCGCGATGTGTGGCTGGGGGCGCTCGGGCTGCTGGCTGGGCGTATCAGCGACGGCGTGCAGCGCCAGCTCGACACCCGGCACCAGCGGCTGGACCAGGCAGCGGCGCGGCTGGGCCGCCCGTCGGGCCTGGTGGCGCGTGAGCAGATGCAACTGGCACGCCTGGCCCAGCGCATGCGCCATGGAGTGCTATTAAAATTGCAGCGGCTTGCGCAATCCCAGAAAGCGCTGGAGGCCGATTTCCCTCAAAAAATGCAACGGCGCCTGGTGCAGCAGGCCGAGCGGCTTGACCGCGCGGCCTTGCGGCTGGAGCTGCTCGACCCGCGCCTGGTGCTGCAGCGCGGCTACGCGCTGCTCACCGATACCGAGGGCCGGGCCGTGACCAGCGTGCGCCAGGCCCAGCCTGGCGATGCCCTGCGCGCCACACTGGCCGATGGCGTGGTGGACGTGACGGTGGCCCAGCCGCGACTGCTGTAACGGGGTGATGTCGCGGCGCGGTAGAAGGCGCGCCTCTGTAGGACAGCAGCGGTTTGTGGTGCTGCAGACCGGATCTGGGTGGCCTCACGCTGCACAGGTCACCTGATGTTCCTACAATGCCCCCTTCGCGCTGTGTCCGACTGCATTGCTCAGGAAAGAAAAGCGTTGCAGATGGCATCCCGGAATTTCAAACCACAAGGAAACACCACCATGGAACATACCCTTCCCCCGCTGCCCTACGCCATCGATGCCCTGGCTCCGCACTACAGCCAGGAAACCCTGGAGTACCACCATGGCAAGCACCACAACGCCTATGTGGTGAACCTGAACAACCTGCAAAAGGGCACCGAGTTCGAAGCCATGACGCTCGAAGAGATCGTCAAGAAGTCGAGCGGCGGCATCTACAACAATGCAGCGCAAATCTGGAACCACACCTTCTTCTGGAACTGCATGGCTCCCCAGGGCGGCGGTGAGCCTTCTGGTGCACTGGCTGCAGCCATCACCGCCAAGTGGGGCAGCTACGCAGCCTTCAAGGAAGCGTTTGTGAAGTCTGCCGTGGGCAACTTCGGTTCGGGCTGGACCTGGCTGGTGAAGAAGGCCGATGGCAGCGTGGACATCGTCAACACCGGCGCCGCCGGCACGCCGCTGACCACCGCCGACAAGGCGCTGCTCACCGTGGACGTCTGGGAACACGCGTACTACATCGACTACCGCAACATGCGTCCCAAGTTCGTTGAGACCTTCCTCGACAAGCTGGTGAACTGGAAGTTTGCCGAAGCCAACTTCGCCTGATGCGCGATCCGCGCCCCGCGAGTGATCTGTCCTGACGGACTGAGGTCTGCGGGCAACAAAAAACGGCCTTCGGGCCGTTTTTTGTTGGGGACTTTGAGGCGTTTTTGGCATCTGGCGCTTGCTGGATAAGCGCTGGTAGCTATATAAATGATAGTAATTTGCACTCCCGGATCCTGGGAGTGCGATGTCGGCAAGACAGCGCTCGGGCAAGTGGCAGGGCCCAGGGCCAAGGCCTATGGGGCTGTGGCATCCCGATCTGCGCAAGTCGCTGGGTGGTCCTGCGTCACTTGCGGCTGAAAAGCGCTCCACCCAGCTTGGCGCCTGCCTTGATGTTTTTCTTGGCAAACCATCCCTGGTTCATCTCCAGCACGTAGCGCACCGGTTTTGCCGAACAGTGCGAATCCAGCGTCTGGGGCTTCATGTCGGCCAGGTTCACGATGGTGCCGTCGTCATCCACAAACGCTGCCGTGAGCGGCAGCAGCGTGTTCTTCATCCAGAAGCACTGCTGCGCGGGTTGTTCAAACACAAACAGCATGCCCTCGTGCTGGGGCATCTCCTTGCGATGCATCAGGCCGGTCTGGCGCTCCTGGGGCGTGGCGGCCACCTGGGCGTCAATGCGGTGCATGCCTGCGGTCAGTTCCACACGCTGCAAATTCAGCTGGGGGCCGTCCTGGGCCTGTGCCGTGGTGAACGGCAGTCCCGCAGCAGCGGTCAACAGCGCGGCGGCCACGGTGCGCCGTGTGGCAGCGGAAAAAGGCAAGGCAAGTGCAAAAGCGGTCATGGGCAAGGCTTTCTGGACAGGGGGGCAGCGTCCGCACAAGGGGCGCCGAACCGGCGGGCAAAAGAAGGGCAAAAGAACGGAAAAAGAAAACGCCCGCAGTAGCGGGCGATTTTGAAGCAATGTGCATGACCCCGCTAAGGGTGCTGCATGCCAGCGTCAGGCTGCCTTGTGGGTGGTCTTTTTCTTGGCGACCTTCTTGGTGGTTTTCTTTTTGGCCGTTTTGGTGGCCTTGGCCTTTGCCTTGGTTTTGGCGACGGGTGCCGGGGCAGCAGCTACAGGTGCAGCGGGTGCAGCCATGGGCGCTGGGGCTGCAGGGGCGGGGGCCGGAGCGGCTGCAGGCGCCTGTGCAAAAGCACTTGCACCCAACAGACCAGCCACCAGGACAGCGAGGAGTTTTTTCATATATGCCGTTTCCAGTGAAGGGGTTGAAAGAGAGGATCTGAAACCGCGCAAACCTGCACGGCTTCGCCCGCAACGATAGCAGCGGCGCGCAGGCTGGCAGGGACTTTGCCCAAAAAATTGTCATTAGAATTGACTGGCTACCGAGCGCTTTGCCCCATCTGCTGAATCTGCTTCAGCTTCCACAGGAGACACCCCTTCCATGACCAGCTACCAGCACATCAAGGTGCCTGCCGAAGGCCAGAAAATCACGGTCAATGCCGACATGTCGCTGAATGTGCCGGACCAGCCCATCATTCCCTTCATTGAAGGCGATGGCACGGGGCTCGACATCACGCCGGTGATGATCAAGGTGGTGGACGCTGCGGTGGCCAAGGCCTATGGCGGCAAGAAGAAGATCCACTGGATGGAGGTGTATGCGGGCGAGAAATCCACCAAGGTCTACGGCCCTGATGTGTGGCTGCCCGAAGAAACCCTGCAGGTGTTGCGCGAGTACGTGGTGTCGATCAAGGGCCCGCTGACCACGCCCGTGGGTGGCGGCATCCGTTCGCTGAACGTGGCACTGCGCCAGGAACTGGATCTGTATGTCTGCCTGCGCCCCGTGCAGTATTTCAAGGGCGTGCCTTCGCCGCTGAAAGAGCCCGAAAAGACCAACATGGTGATCTTCCGCGAGAACTCGGAGGACATCTATGCCGGCATCGAGTTCGAAGCCGAGTCGGACAAGGCCAAGAAGCTCATCAAGTTCCTGCAGGACGAGATGGGTGTGAAGAAAATCCGCTTTCCCAACACTTCGGGCATCGGCGTCAAACCCGTCTCCATCGAGGGCACCGAACGCCTGGTGCGCAAGGCCATCCAGTACGCCATCGACAACGACAAGCCCAGCGTGACCATCGTCCACAAGGGCAACATCATGAAGTACACCGAAGGTGGCTTCCGCGACTGGGCGTACGCCCTGGCGCAAAAAGAGTTCGGTGCCGAGTTGATCGACGGCGGCCCGTGGTGCAAGCTCAAGAACCCCAAGACGGGCAAGGACATCACCATCAAGGACAGCATTGCCGATGCCTTCCTGCAGCAGATCCTGCTGCGCCCGGCCGAGTATTCGGTGGTGGCCACGCTCAACCTCAATGGCGATTACATCTCCGATGCGCTCGCAGCCCAGGTGGGCGGGATCGGCATTGCGCCCGGCGCCAACATGTCCGACTCGGTGGCCTGTTTTGAAGCCACCCACGGCACGGCCCCCAAATATGCAGGCAAGGACTATGTGAACCCCGGCTCCGAGATCCTGTCGGCCGAGATGATGCTGCGCCACATGGGTTGGATCGAGGCCGCCAACCTGATCATCAGTTCGCTGGAGAAGTCGATTGCCTCCAAGAAGGTGACTTACGATTTTGCCCGCCTGATGGACGGAGCCACCCAGGTGAGCTGCTCGGGTTTTGGCCAGGTCATGATCGACCACATGTAAGCCAGCGCGGCTTTTGCGCCGTTTCGCAAGCCCCTGTTCCCTTGTTGGTGCAGGGGCTTTTTGTCGTCTGGCGGCTGCAGGGCTCCGCCCAGGGCCAAACTGCCCCGATGGTCGTCGGCGCGGAACTGGCTGTGGCATTTCAGAGTTGGCAATCGGGAGGCTTCCCGCCTAAGATGGGTCCAGCCATGGGCCCGCGCGGGCGATGGCACGGGCTTGCATCCGCAGTCGCACACAAACACAACAACGGGATGCAGAGGGATGGGTCCCCACAGGGAGTTCTGCATGGCATCTGATTTTTCTGCCGCATATTGGGAGCAAAACCCCGATGCGCTGCTGGTGCTGTCGCCTGAGGGGGTGGTGCTCAACTGGAACCCGGCTGCTGAAGCGATCTTTGGCTATGCACCGGCAGAGGCTCAGGGCAGGCGCCTCATTGATCTCATCGTTCCCGAGAACCGGGCCCATGAAGAAGACGAGATCCGGGCCGAGGCCCTGCGGGGCCTGAGCAGCACCGTGCACGAGTCGGTGCGCCGCCGCAAGGATGGATCGCTGGTGCATGTCAACGTGTCCACCAAGGCCGTGCGCGACGAAGCTGGCCAGCTGCTGTACTTTCTGTCGAGCAAGAAGGATGTCACCCAGCTCAAGGTCCAGCGCGAGGCCAAGCTGCTGGAGGCGCGGTTCCGTGACCTGCTCGAATCCACACCCGACGCGATCGTGATGGTCAACGTGACAGGCCGCATCGTCCTGGTCAACTCCCAGGCCGAGCGCGTGTTTGGCTATGAAAGGACCGAATTGCTAGGGCAGGCCGTGGAGGTGTTGTTGCCACACCGCTACCGGGGCGCGCACCTGGGGCACCGCAGCGGGTTCTTTGGGGCGCCGCGCACGCGCACCATGGGTGCGGGGCTGGAGCTGCATGGCCTGCGCAAGGATGGCGGCGAGTTTCCAGTGGAGATCAGCCTGAGCCCGATCGACACCGAAGAAGGCGCGATGGTGATGAGCGCGATCCGTGACATCACCGACCGCAAGCGGGCCGACCAGAAGTTCAAGGACCTGCTCGAAGCCGCGCCGGACGCGATGGTCATCGTTGACCGCGACGGCCGCATCGTGCTCGTCAACTCGCAGGCCGTGAAACTGTTTGGCTGGAGCCGCAGCGAACTCCTGGGTCAGAAGATCGAGTTGCTGGTGCCAGAACGCTTCAGCGGTAGGCACCCTGAGCACCGACGCGGCTTTTTTGCCGAACCACGCTCCCGCTCCATGGGGGCTGGCCTTGATCTGTATGGTTTGCGCAAGGATGGTTCCGAGTTTCCAGTCGAGATCAGCCTGAGCCCGCTGGAGACGGAAGAAGGGCTGTTTGTCTCCAGCGCGATCCGCGATGTGACGGAGCGCAAGCGGATCGAGCGGGCCTTGCGCGACAAGAACCTGGAGCTTGAAAATGCCGCCTTGGTCAAAGACCGCTTCCTGGCCAGCATGTCCCACGAACTGCGAACCCCGCTGAACGCCATCATCGGTTTCACGGGCACCTTGCTCATGCAGCTGCCGGGGCCGCTCAACCCGGAGCAGGACAAGCAGTTGCGCATCGTGCAGACTGGGGCGCGGCACCTGCTTTCGCTCATCAACGACCTGCTCGATGTGGCCAAGCTCAGCGCTAACAAGGTGTCGCTCCACAAGGAGCCGCTCGACTGCCGCAGCATTGTTGCGGAGGTCGCCGCCACGCTGGAGCCCGAAGCCGTGCGCAAGGGCCTGGTGTTTAATGTGTATGCCCCCGCCCAGGCCGTGCAGTTGCACACCGACCGCCGGGCCTTCAGCCAGATTCTGATCAATCTGGTGGGCAATGCCATCAAGTTCACGCCGCAGGGGCGTGTGGATGTGGTACTGGAGGAGACTTCGTCGGCCCAAGGGCGCACCGTGCAGGTTCAGGTGCGCGACACCGGGCCTGGCATTCCGCTGCAGGAGCAGTCGCGGCTTTTCGAGGCCTTCTCCCGGGTCGAAAGCGCCGACCGGCGTCACCACGAAGGCACCGGCCTGGGCCTGCACCTGAGCCGCAAGCTTGCCGAAGCGCTGGGGGGCAGTGTGGGGCTGGAGAGCGCCGAAGGGCAGGGCAGCACGTTCATTGTGGAGTTTCAGGAGACCAGCGCATGAAAGCCACCATCCTGGTCATCGAAGACGATGATGCCAGCCGGCAACTCGTCACCTACCTGCTGGAGGCAGCGGGCCACCGTGTGCTGGCCGCCGAAAACGGCGCCCTGGGCCTGGGGCTGGCGCTGGCCGAGGGGCCCGACCTGATCCTGTGCGACCTGCAAATGCCGGTGATGAATGGCTATGAGGTGGCACAAAGCCTGCGCTCGCACCATGGGTGGCGTGTGGTGCCGCTGGTGGCTGTGACCGCTTTTTCGATGCCGGGTGACCGCGAAAAGGCCCTTGAGGTGGGTTTTGACGAGCACCTGTCCAAGCCCATCACGCCCGAAACCTTCGTGAGCCAGGTCGAGGCGTTTCTGGGTTCTGCATTCCACGCGCCGCCGGGCGCGGCCTGACGTTGGACCCCGGGTAGCATGGCCAAGATCCTTGTTGTCGATGACCTGCCGGCCAACCGTGCGCTGGTGGTCACGCTCATCGGGCACAGTGGCCACCAGGCCCTGGAGGCCGCAGACGGTGCCGAGGCCCTCGCCCTGGTGCGTGCCGAGCGTCCCGATCTGGTGATCTCCGACATCCTGATGCCGACCATGGACGGGTACGAGTTTGTGCGCCAGCTGCGCACAGACCACCAGCTCGCCGCAACCCAGGTGATCTTCTACAGCGCGCACTACCGCGAGCAAGAGGCCCGCAACCTGGCCCTGGCCTGTGGGGTGACGCAGGTGCTGGTGAAGCCCTGCGAGCCACAGGACATCACCTCGGCCATTGAGCAGGCCTTGTCGCAGGTGCCGCCGCAGCCCTTCCACCCGATGGAGCACAGTTTTCAGACCCGGCACCTGCAGCTCATGACGGACAAGCTCACGGGCAACGTCGCCGAGCTGGAAACCATGAACCGGCGCCTGGCGGCCCTGACCGACCTGAACCTGCAACTGGCCTCCGAGCGCGACCCGCAGGTGCTGCTGGCCAATGTATGCCGTGGCGCGCGCGAGCTGGTGGGGGCGCAGTATGCGGTGCTGTGCGTGGTGCGCAAGCAAAGCGATGCCTCCATCGTGTGCACCAGCGGCATCGAGTCGGCGCTGACCGGGCTGCTGGACCTGCCCGTGGTATCGCACGGCCTATTGGGTCAGTTGCGCGCTGCGCGCCGCTCTGAGCGGCTGGTCAATGAAAGCGGTGCGCCGAGCGATATCGGCCTGCCTGCAGGCTACCCGCCGCTGCACACCGGCTTGATTGCGCCCATCACTTCGCTCTCGTTCTCCTATGGCTGGATCTGCCTGGCCAACAAGCAGGGGGAAGATGCGTTCACGGCCGACGATGAAAAAGTCCTGGCCGTCCTGGGCGCGCAGGTGGGTCGTATCTACGAAAACGGCAGCCTTTATATCGAGATCCAGAAGCATGCCGAGCAACTGCAGGTGGAAGTGTTCGAACGCCAGCGGGCCATGGACGCGCTGCGCGCCAGCAAAGCCAGCCTGCGAAGGGCGCAGGCACTGGCAAAAATCACCCATGTGATCAGCGGTGCTGATGGTGCTTTCGAGAGCTGGCTGGACACGCTGCCCGATATGCTGGGGCTGGGGGCCGATGCCATGCCCAAGTCCGCGCGCGAGTGGCTGGCGCTGGTACACCCGCAAGACCGCGACATGTTCCGCCAGCATGCGCTGCAGGCCGCACAGCAAGGCGCCCGCCTGGATTTCACCTACCGCCTGTTGCGCGCAGATGGCGAACTGCTGCATTTGCGCCAGGTGATGGAGCCCTTGGAGGATGAGGCTGGCCGGGGCGAGCAGGGCCGCTGGTTCAACACCATCCAGGATGTCACCCGGGAGAAACGCGCCGAGGAAGAGCTGCACGAAAGCGACCGCCGTTTCAATGACATGCTCGACAAGGTCGAGATGATCTCGCTGATGCTCGACTGCGAAGGGCGCATCACCTATTGCAACGACTACCTGCTGCGCCTGACAGGCTGGGAGCGTGAAGAGATCGCTGGCCGCAACTGGTTTGACATGTTTGTGCCCCCTGAGATGGGCAATGTGCGCAGCGTGTTTGCCGATGTGCTGGCGGACCGGCCTTCGGCCTGGCACTACGACAACGAGATCCTCACCCGCTCGGGCGAGCGGCGCCTGGTGCACTGGAACAACACCGTACTGCGCTCTGTGGGCGGACAGGTGACGGGCGTGGCTGCGCTCGGTGAAGACATTACCGAGCGCCGTGAGGCCGAGCGCAAGATCAAGCGCCTGAACCGCGTGTACGCGATGCTCAGCGGCATCAACACGCTGATCGTGCGGGTGCGCGACCGCGAGGAACTGTTCCGCGAGGCGTGCCGCATTGCGGTGGAGCACGGCCATTTCCGCATCGCCTGGATCGGCCGCGTGGACCGCGCGGCGCAGCAGGTGGTGCCGGTGGGGCTGTCGGGCGTAGAGGCCGATTTTGTGCACAACATCCGCGACCGACTGGGTTTGTTTGACGTTCCCACACCGGGTGAAAGCCTTGCCGCCGCAGTGGTGCGCACTCGCAAGGCCGTGCTGTGCGACGACATCAGCGGCGACCCGCGCGTGATGCTGCGCGATCAACTGCGCCAGCGGGGTGTGGCCAGCATTGCGGTACTGCCCATCCTGGTGGGTCAGGAGGTCGCCGCCACACTGGCCCTGCTGGCAGACGAGGTGGGCTTCTTCGACGAGGCCGAGATGAAGCTGCTGACAGAGCTGTCCGGCGACATCGGTTTTGCCCTGGACCACCTCGACAAGGAAGACCGGCTGAGCTACCTGGCCTATTACGACGAAATCACCGGGCTGCCCAACCGCACCCTTTTTCTGGAGCGCACCGGCCAGCACCTGCGCCCGCGTGAGGGCACACGGCCTCTGATGGGTATTGCGCTGATGGACATCAGCCGCTTTCGCTTTGTCAATGACACGCTGGGGCGGCAGATGGGCGACGAACTCCTCAAGCAGGTCGCGCAGCGGTTGCAGCACGCCAGCCGCGATGTGTACGACGTGGCACGCATTGGCATCAACAGCTTCGGCATCGCCGTGACCGACGCACGCGATGCGGGCGCGGTGGCCATGGCGGTGGATTACCTCCTGCGCGCCTGTTTTGATACACCTTTTGCGCTGGGCGGCACCGAGCTGCGCATGGCCGCCAAGGCTGGCGTGGCCTTGTACCCCATGGATGGCGCTGATGCCGAAACGCTGCTGCGCAATGCGGAGGCCGCCGTCAACAAGGCCAAGGCATCGGCAGACAGCCTGCTGTTCTACATGTCGGAGATGAATACCCGCGTGGCCGAGGCCCTGGGCATGGAAGGCCGCCTGCGCGATGCCCTGGAGCGCGGGCAGTTTGTTCTGCACTACCAGCCCAAGCGGTGCCTGTCCACTGGCGCCCTGGCAGGCGCAGAGGCCCTGATCCGCTGGAACGACCCTGAGCGTGGCTTGGTGCCGCCGGGGCTTTTCATCCCCATCCTGGAGGAAACCGGCCTAATCTACGACGTGGGGCGCTGGGCGCTTGGGCAAGCACTGGCAGACAACCAGCGCTGGCGGCAGGCCGGCCATGCGCCGTTGCGGGTGGCGGTCAACGTGTCGTTTCTGCAGCTGCGCCACCGCAGCTTCGTGGCCGAGGTGCGCGAGGCGCTGGCCTTTGACCCGGCCGCAGGGGCCGGGCTGGAGCTGGAGATCACCGAGAGCATGGTCATGGAGGATGTGGAGCACAGCCGTAGCAGCCTGCACGCCCTGCGCGAGATGGGCATCACGATTGCCATTGATGACTTCGGCACCGGGTTCTCATCACTGAGCTACCTGGCCACGCTGCCCGCTGACACCCTCAAGATCGACCGCTCTTTCATCATGGGGATGGACACCGGACCGCAAGGGCAGGCGCTGGTCTCCGCCATCATCAACATGGGGCACTCGCTGGGGCTCAAGGTGGTTGCCGAAGGCGTAGAAACGGACGAACAATGCGGCCGGCTCGCGCTGCTGGGCTGTGACGAAATCCAGGGCTACCTGCTCAGCAGGCCGGTGGCCGCCGAGGTGTTTGAAGCCCGCTTCCTAGCTTCCTAGTCCACTGAGTCCGAGAAATTGGCGGTGCGCCGGGGCAGCGGCGGGTGATGCACTGGTGAGGCGCTACGCCCAATGCAAAGCAATCGCAGCGGAGGATTTGCTATTGTATTGATAGCTGTTAGCGCTTGATAGATAAGCGCTAGAGCCAATTTTCATTGAAATTTCAAGCGGCGGCCGCTGCCGCCAGCTGCGCAAAACGCGCCAGCAGGCTGGCCGATTCTGGCGTGGCCTGCACACCTTGCTCCAGCGCTGCCACATCCATGCCTGCACGCTGCAGCGCAGGCGCAAAACACGCCACGTAGTCGCGCATCACCGAATCGCTGAACTCGGGGTGAAACTGCACGCCCCAGGCACAGGGGCCGACGCGGAACGCGTGGTGCGGCTCGTGGGCGTTGGCGGCCAGCGCCACGGCACCAGGGGGCAGGCGCCGCACCGTTTGCTCGTGCACCACCTGGGCGCCAAAGCGGGGTGGCAGGTGGCCCAGCAGGGCGTCGCCCTCGGCACCGGCCAGGCGCTGCACGGCCACGGTGCCTATCTCCAGCCCGGCGGGGTGGCGCGCCACCTCGCCGCCCAGCGCGTGGGCCAGCAGCTGATGGCCGTAGCAGATGCCCAGCACGGGCACCCGGGCCGCCACCACGCTGGCCAGCCATGCGGCGGTGCGCTCGCTCCAGGGTTCGCGGTCGGTCACCATGGCGGGGGAGCCGGTCACCACCACGCCCGCTATCTGGCCGGGCTGTGGCCATGCGGTGGCGGTGCGGGCGTCCAGTGTCTGCAGCGCCAGCTGCGTGCTGGCGGGGGCTTGGTTCAGGCCGCCCGCAATCCAGTCTTCAAAGTCGCCATGCCGGGCCCGTTGGGCGGGCAGGGTGTCGCCGGTCTTGATGATCCAGAGGGCGCGGGAGGGTGTCGCTGTCATGCGGCGAGCATAGCGGCGGTGGGCTCCTTGCCCGCGCTCGCGAAGTCCAGCGTGCGGGTGCCCACGGCGGCGGCCAGGTGGGGGTCGTGGGTCACCAGCATCAGCGCGGCACCGGTGTCCTGCACCGCCTGCAGCAGCACCTGGATGGCCTCCTGCTGCGTGATGGGGTCCAGGCGCGAGGTGGGCTCGTCGGCAAACAGCAGCGCTGGTTGCGCCACCAGCACCCGCGCCAGCGCAATGCGCTGCAGCTCGCCGCCCGACACTTGGTCGGGCCTGCGCGCCAGCAGGTCCTCGGGCACGCGCAGCTGCGCCAGGCGCTGCTGCACCGCCTTCCAGTCGCAGCGGTGCAGCCGCGCAGCGTCGCGCAGCGACTGGGCAAGGCTGACGTGCGGCGCAAACGAGCCCACCGGGTCCTGGTACAGCTTTTGGAACGCATGCGGGCGCAGCCGGGCGCTGCGCTCCACGCGGCCCGTGTCGGGTGCCACCAGGCCCAGCAGCACATTGCCCAGCGTGCTTTTGCCAGTGCCGCTGGGGCCCTGCACGGCGATGCGTTCGCCGCCGCGCAGTTCCAGGTCCAGCGGCGCAAACAGCTTCTGCGCACCATAGGCTTTGGATATGCCATGCGCCTGTACGACGGGCTCACCCAGCGTGGGCTCGGCAAACGGCAGCCAGCGGGCCGGGTCGGCCAGCAGCAACTGGCGGGTAAAGGCGTGCTGCGGCGCGGCGGCCACGGTGTGGATGTCGCCTTGCTCCACCGCCTGCCCGTGGCGCAGCACGATCACCTGGCCGCCCAGCGCCTGCGCCACCTGCATGTCGTGGGTGATGGTGAGCAGGCAGCCGCCTGCCTTTAGCACGCCCTGGAACAACTCCACCATGCGGCCGCGCCAATGCGCGTCCAAGCCCTTGGTGGGCTCGTCCACCATCAGCACCGGGGCGCCACCGGCCAGGGTGATGGCGGCCACGGCGCGCTGGGCCATGCCGCCCGACAGTTGCCAGGGGTAGTGGTTGCCTGCGCCGCCCAGGCCCGCAGCGCCCAGCACCTGTTCGGCCTTGGCGCTGGCGGCGCTGGGGGGCTGCTGGTGCAGCAGGCGGTACACCTCGGCCAGCTGCGGTGCCACGCGGGCCAGCGGGTTGAGTGCCAGCGAGGGCTCCTGCGGCAGCAGCGCCAGCTTGCGGCCCCACAGGACGCGGCGTGCGGCGGCGTCCTGGGCGCGGGTGGTGATGCCATCCAGCGTGATCTGGCCTGTGGCCTGCAGTGCAGGCGGCAGGTTGCCCATGATGGCCTGGGCCAGCAGCGACTTGCCTGCGCCGCTTTCACCCACCAGGGTCAGCGCCTCGCCCGGCCGCAGGCTGAAGCCGATGTCGCGCAGCAGCCGCTTGCCGCCCACCTGGATGCCCAGGCCTTCTACGACCAGCAGGGCGTCGGATTTCAAAGGCGTGGTCATGCGGTCTCCCGGTCGGGGTTGAGCAGCATCATCGCGGCCACCAGCCACACCAGCAGCGCGGTGGGGGCGGCAATGAGCCACGGGGCTTCTTCGTAGTAGGGCATGGCCTCGGTCATCATCAGGCCCAGCTCGGGCGTGGGCGGCTGCATGCCCACACCCACAAAACCCAGTGCGGCCAGCGCCAGCACGGCCTGCGAGGTGGTGAAGGCCAGCAGCGTGCCCAGCGTGGGTGCCAGCGCGGGCAGCAGGTGGCGGCGCAGCACATAGCCGCGCCCAAACCCCAGCAGGCGCGATGCCTGCACCGCGTCGCCCGCCAGCACGGGCCGGGCCACCGCACGGCTCACGCGAAAGTACTCCACCCACAGCGCAGCCGACAGGCCCGCATACAGCGCCCACAGCGCGCCGGGCGCCAGAGCGGCCACCAGCAACACCAGCAGCAGGCCGGGGATGGCGAGCACCGAGTCCGACAGCATGAGCAGCGCCCGCTCGGTGCGCCCTCCACGCCACGCGGCGGCAATGCCCAGCAAGGTGCCGGGCACGGCGGCGCTCACTGCCGCCAGCAGCGCCATGCCCAGCGACAGCTGCGCCGCATGCGCCAGCCGTGCCAGGGCCGAGCGGCCCAGCACATCGGTGCCCAGCCAGTGCTGGGCGCTGGGGGGCGCCAGGGTGTTGCGCAGGTCTTGCACCACCGGGCTGGCGCCCACCAGCCAGGGGCCGAGCAGGGCAAACAGCGCCAGCAGGCCGAGCTTGGCTAGGCCCAATGTGGTGCGCAGCGGCCAGCGGGGCTGGGCTACTACGGCGCCTGTGGGCGATGAAAGGGTGGAAGGCACGGCACTCATGCAGCCACCTTCTGGGTATGTCGGGGGTCCAGCGCGAGGCACGCCGCATCCACCAGCAGGTTGAACACCACAAACAGCACGCCCATGCACAGGGCCGTGCCTTGCACCACGGGGATGTCGCGCCCAAACACGGCATGCACCAGCGCATGGCCAATGCCGGGCCAGGCAAACAGCGTCTCCACCACCAGTGCGCCCTCCACCAGAAACAGCGCCTGCACGCCCAGGTAGGCCGTTACCGGCACAGCCGCATTGCGCAGGCCGTGGCGCACCAGCGCCTGCCAGTCGCTCAGGCCCTTGGTGCGCGCAAATTCAAAGAAGGGCGACACCACCACCTCCAGCATCACAGCGCGGGTCACACGCGCCAGCCCGGCAGCCAGGCCCAGCCCCAGTGTGAGCGCGGGCAGCACCAGGCTGGCCTGGCTCTCGTCACCGCCCGCAGGCAAAAAGCCCCACTGCACCGCCACCAGCAAGATCAGCAGCACCGACAGCAAAAACGGCGGCAGCGCGCGCAGCACCACGGCCATCAGCCAGCTGGCCTTGTCCACCCAGCCCTGGGGCCGCAGCCCGGCCCACACGCCCAGGGGCACGCCCACGGCAAAGGCAATGGCCAGCGCGGCGGCCGACAGGCGCAGTGTGGCGCCCAGGTGGTGCGTGACCTCGTGCCACACCGAACGCTGCGACACCAGCGACTGGCCCAGGTTGAAGATGGCCATATCGCGCCACCAGTGCAGCAGCGCCAGCCAGTCAGGGCGGTCCAGCCCCAGCTCCGCGCGCACGGCGTCGGCGGCGGCGTTGCTCACCAGGTCGTAGCCATAGCGGCCTGCCGCCACGCGCATGGCCAGGTCGCCCGGCAGGGCGCGCACCATCAAAAAGCACAGCGTGCCGATCAGCAGCGACACGGCCAGCACCTGCACCAGCCTGCGGCCGAGCAGGGCGGCCCAGGGTTTTGACATCAAGGGGTTCATGGGTTGTTCCACTCCATGCCGGTCAGGCGGTAAGAACGCTCCAGCGGGTCCAGCGTGACGCCCGCCAGCCGAGGGGCCACGGCCACATGCTGGCGGTACCACGCCACGGGGATCACGGGCAGCTCGGTCTGCAGGGTGCGCGTGATGGTGTGCCGCAGCGCGCGGGTGCGCTCGGGCGGCGTCTGGGTGCGCGTGAGCTCTTGCAGGGCCTGCACCACGGTGTCGCTGTGCCAGCCCATGGCGCCCCAGTCGCCGCCCTGCGCCGCAAAGTCGCCCGCTAGCGTGCCTGTGGGGTCGGGCACGTTGGCGTAGTTGCGCGCAGCCAGCGCCAGTTGCAGGCTGCCGTCGCGGTGGCCCCGCGGCACGTCGCCCGAGTTGCCGATGCTCACCTTCACCGCCATGCCCGCCAGCCGCCATTGCTCCTGCAAGGCGGTGGCAATCAGCGGCAGCTCGGGCCTGTCCACAAAGGTGCGGATCACCAGGTGCAGCGGCTGGCCCTCGGCATCGCGCAGGCCATCGCTGTGGCGCTGCCAGCCTGCGGCGCGCAGCAGGCGTGCGGCAGCTTCGGGGTCGTGCTGCAGCGGGGGCAGGTGCGGGTTGTGCCACGCGCCCAGCGTGGGGGGCAGCAGCTGCGTGGCGGCCAGCGCCTCGTCGCCCATCAGCGCCAGGGCAATGCCCGCGCGGTCGATGGCCAGACTCAGCGCCTGCCGCACGCGCACATCGCGCAGCGCGGGCAGGCCCGCATTGAGCTTGACGATGACGGTGCGCGGCAACGTGACCGATGCAATGCGCACGGCAGTGCGGCGCGCCAGAGCAGGGTTTTGGGCATGGCGCTGCAGCCGCCGCAGGCTGGCCGGGTCCAGCCCATAGGCCAGATCGGCCTGGCCGCTCTCGGCCATCAGCGCGCGGGTTTCGGCACGGCTGGCGGCCAGGTAGCGCACGGCGGCAATGGCGGGGCGCGGGCCGTCGTAGGCGTCAAACACCACGGTCTCGACCTGCTGCGGCGGCACCAGCACCGCAATGCGGTAGGGGCCGCTGCCAATGATGCTGCGCACCTTGCCGTCGGCGCCATAGCTGGCCGGGGCCAGCACCATGGTGCTGGCATGCGCCAGCAGCGCGGGCAGGGCGGTGTGGGGGCGCTGCAGGCGGATCATCACCGTGCCCTCGTCGGGCGCGGTGATGGATTCGATGGGCGCCTGGCTCAGCAGCGCGGGCGCCACCTGCGCGGCCTGCAGGCTGCGCACCACGGCGGCAGCCGTCACAGGTGTGCCGTCATGAAAACGCGCCCCGGGCCGCAGCTCAAAGTGCCACACCAGCCCATCCGCCGATCGGCGCCAGAGCCGCGCCAGCGCGGGCCGTGGCTGGCCATCGTCTGCAGCGTCCAGCAGGGTTTCGGTGACCTGCAGGCGTGTGAACACATAGCCGCTGCTGGCGGGCGCCAGGCCGCTGATCTCCCACGGGCCGACGATTTGCAGCGGTGCGGGGGCGGACGCGGGTGGTGAGCCTTGTGCCCAGGCAGCGGGCAGGGCGCCTGCCGCCAGCGCGGCCATGGGGGCCTGCAAGGCGCGGCGTCGCGTCAAGGGTTTTGGGACGGTTGAAAGTCTTGTCATGCAGGTCACCGGCACCACTCAGAACTTGGCCTGCAGGCCAAGGGTGACCGTCCGCGCGGCCCCCGGCGCCACCCACACGCGGCTGTACGAGCTGGTGTAGTGCACCTTGTCAAACAGGTTGTCCACGTCCAGCGACAGGTTCAGCGTGGGGCTCAGGCGCCAGTACGCCATCAGCTTGGCCGTGGTGTAGCTTGGCAGCTCAAACGCGGCGGTGCCCGCATTGGCCTCGGCCTGCGTGCGGGCCTGGCCCAGGCGTTTGCCCACGTGCGTCACGCCGCCGCCCACGCCATAGCGCTGGCCGTTGGCGAGCTGGTTTTCGTACACCGCCAGCACGCTGCCGTTCACGCGCGGCACGTTCAGCAGGCGGCCACCCACCTCCAGCGTGTTGTCGCGGGTCACTTCCACGTCGTTGAACACCAGGCTGGCGTTCACGCGCCAGTGGGTGCTCACGCGGCCCGACAGGTCCAGCTCCAGGCCCCGGCTGCGCACCTCGCCAGCGGCGGCCGAAAATCCCGCGTTCAGCGGGTCGCTGGTCAGCACATTGCGCTTGGTGATGTCGAACAGCGCAGCCGTGGCGCCCAGGCGCTGGTCGGCGCTCTCCCACTTGGCGCCCAGCTCCAGCGCGCGGGATTTTTCGGGGTCAAAGCCATTGCCCGCCACATTGCTGCCCGTATTCGGGCGGAACGAGCTGCCCGCGTTGGCATACACCGTCCACCCCGGCGTGGGCAGCCAGCTCACGCCCAGACGCGGCGACACGGCCGAAGGGCTTTGCGCCGTGGTGCGGTTGGTGATGCGGTTTTGCAGGCTCTGGTCGTAGTTGTCGGCCCGCAGCCCGGCCATCACGCGCCACTGCTCACCCAGCTTCAGGGTGTCTTGCACATACAGCGCGGTGTTGCGCTGCTTCTCCAGCGTGTCGGTGTTGCGCCCCGGCGTGGGCTGGGCCTGGCCGTAGACGGGGTTGAAGATATCGATGGCATACGGCGCGGCAGCGCTGGGGTTCACGCGCAGCATCACCGAATCCATGCTGAAGCGGTAGCTCTCCACGCCCACCAGCAGCTCATGCTCCAGCCCGCCCGTGCGCAGGTTGCCCTGCAGCTCGGCCTGCACGGCCACATCGTCCGACTGAAAGTCGCGATACCGCCGCTGGCGCGTCAGCGTGCGGCCATTGGCCTGCAGGGCGGTGGCCTCGGTCGAGAAGCCCTCCATCCCCGTCTCGCGGTACGACAGCCCCACGCGGCTGCGCCAGTCGGGATTCCACTCGTGCGACAGCACCAGCTGGTGCGTCTGGTTGGTCACCGTCACGTCGCCATCGGCAGGCTCGCCCAAAAAGCGGCTGGCGGGCACCGCGCCGAGGCGGTTGTTGACCGCCACCACGCCCCGGTCCAGCGGCGTGGCGTGGCGCAGAAATTCAGCCGTGTACTCCAGCACCGTGTCGGGCGAGAGCTTCCAGGTGAAGGCCGGGGCCACCACCTGCCGCTGCGCGCGCACATGGTCGCGAAAGCTGCCCTTGTCTTCCACCGCCACGTTCAAGCGGTAGGCCAGCCGGTCGCTGATGGGGCCCGTGGTGTCCAGCGCCGCCCGGCCCAGGCCGTAGCTGCCCGCATAGGCCTCCACCGAATGGGCGGCCTTCCACAGCGGTTTCTTGCTCACGATGTTGAGCGTGCCGCCGGGCTCGCTGCTGCCATACAGCGCGGCCGCCGGGCCTTTGAGGAACTCCACCCGCTCAACGCCCGCCAAGTCGCGCGGCGCATTAAAGCCCCGGTTGGACGAAAAGCCGTTGAGCAGCGTCGCCATGCCCGTGTTCTCGTTGCCCGGCAGGCCCCGGATGGCGATGTTGTCCCATAGCCCGCCAAAGTTGTTCTGGCGCGAGACCCCGCCCACATAGTCCAGCACATCATCCAGCCGCGTGGCACCCAGGTCGTCCAGCGCCTGGCGCGACATCACGCGCACGGACTGCGGCAGCTCGCGCAGCGGAAGGCTGGTCTTGGCGCCCTCGGCCTCGTCGGCGTAATAGGTGCCCGAGGCACTGCGGCCCACCACGTCCACGGCAGACAGGGTGGGGGCGGTGACCACATCGCCGTCTGCGGCCCAGGCGGGGTGGAGGGAGGCCAGCAGCGCGGCGGCCGCCATGGCCGTCAATGTGGGGCGCGGCAGGGGCGCAGGGCGTGAAGAAGAAACAGAATCAGGAGAAGACGAAGAACGCATGGCAAACCAGTCCAAAAGCGGTGAATGCAAAAGCCAGTAGCAACGCGGCCCACACCCGCCTGGGTAGCGGCGGGCACATAAGGTCGCGTGCCCGCACCCACCCCACGGGGGTGAATGCAAGGGCGAAAACGAGAAGGGGATGCGCTATAGAGCGCAGGCTGCCTGGGGCCCGACGCGTGTCAGGCCCGCTGGGCTGGCGGAGGATCGCGTGCCGCAAACGGCCAGCGCACCTGCTGGGCCGTGAAGGGTTCTGCGCTGTGCGGCGCGATGGCGCTGGGTTCTGCGGGGAGTTGCGGTTGGCGGGCCGGTGCATGCGCCAGCCCCGCCTCCAGCGCGTGGGTCAGGCACCAGGCGCAGGTGGTGTGTGTCTCTTCGCTGTGTTCGTCGCTGGCTGCTGAGCTGGTTGCCAACGCATCCACATCGCCTGCGGTTGCCGAGGCTGTGGCGCTGCGCACCAGTTCCTGAATGTGCCGCGCCTCATGCGTGGGCGTGCCTGCCAAGGCGTTGAACAACGCCACCAGCAGAAGCACGATGTGGAACGGCAGGACGGGGATGGTGCGGCGCAGCATGAGGGGATGCGAATCATACTCAACTGCGGGTGGTGGCTTGATGCCAGCTGCCAGCGAGAAAGTGGCGGCGGACCGGCTCCGCACGTTCTCAAGCTATAGTTGGTTCGGTTGAAACTTGCCGGGTTTTACAGAATTTATAACCCTGGATTTTGAACAGGTCTATAGCTGCAAACTTGGACCGCAAGGCATTTGGGAATCCGTGTCCAGAATATCCCTCATGGTCCAGTTTATCCAGCAGGTTTTGCGGGATACATCACATTAGGCCCCACAAAGTGAATCTTAGTCTTACCTTCCACGACAACAAAACGGGACACCAAGACATTGTTCTTCGCTTTGCCGGGGAAGAGTGGATATGCGATTCCTATTACTTCGCAATCGACAACGAACTTCTTCCTGAGGCCGAAGACGATCGAAAGATTCGCGCAGTTCTCGTGCGACTTCATGAACAATGGCTTGAGGCTGTACAGGAGCTGAAAGCTGATGAGGTCGCTTATCTGCCATTTGACTTTTCAGACCAAGGCAGTGGCTGGTTGCGCTGCACCGCTACTTCTACTGGGTATTCGGTCGTTCAAGGTTGGTCGAGCGTAGAAGGCTGGTCATTCTCCCCTTCAGCAGTTGGAGGGCTTTTGCACAAACTCGAAGACTTTCGCGCTAGCGGCCCCGCCTTGGAAGTCGCGGCTAGTGATCTTCAGGCCGCCATTCGTGGGTCTGCCGCGTGTGCGGCTAACCCTTCCACGGAGAGGGACGTCGAAGGGCTATCGCCCTCGGCCGCCCCTCATGTCAAACGCTAGACCGCGATGCAGCTAGCAGTTCGGTACACATTTTGGGCGGTGGCGGCAATCCTGCTCGGTGCCGCCATGACCAGCGCTCTTCAGCAGCTCACCGGCGCTGAACGGTTCGATGCTGTTCCACCCTGCACCCTCATGCTTACGGGGGCAAGCGTTGGCTACCTCGGTACGCTCTTTGGTACTCCTTCCGGCGGCGCCAGTTGTGAGACTGAGAGTGAGGAAGAGCCAGACAATACGGCGGACGGCGATCTGACGTAGTTCTCTAAATCTTTCTCAGACCGGTCGCTCTAACTGCTTCTTGGACACTGACGATCAGATGCTTTCAATCCGACTAATAAAAACGCCAGCAAGCGCTGGCGTTTTTCTATGATGGAGGAGCGATTACCCCTTCTGCACCATCTTGATAATGCTGGAAAAATCCAGCCCCCCATGCCCCGCCAGGCTGTGCGCCGCATACAAATTGCGCGCCATCCCCCCCAGCGGCGTAGCAGCCTTCACCGCCATCGCGTTCTCCTGCGCCAGCCCTAGGTCCTTGAGCATCAGGTCTGTGCCAAAGCCACCCGCGTAACCCTTGCTCGCAGGCGCGGTTTCCATTACGCCGGGGAAGGGGTTGTACTTTTCCAGCGCCCAGTTGCCGCCCGAGCTGCGGCGCATGATTTCGCTCAGCACCTTGGGGTCCAGGCCGTTGGCCACGCCCAGGGCAATGGCTTCGCTGGTGCCAGCCATCAGGATGCCCAGCAGCATGTTGTTGCAGATCTTGGCCGTCTGGCCTGCGCCCACGCTACCTGCGTGGAAGATGTTGGCGCCCATTTTTTCGAGCACGGGGCGGGCGCGTTCCAGGTCGGCGGCGTCGCCGCCCACCATGAAGGTGAGGGTGCCTGCAATGGCGCCGCCGGTGCCGCCCGACACGGGGGCGTCGATAAAGGCAACGCCCTTGGCCTTGGCGGCCTGGGCCACCTTGCGGGAGGTGGCGGCTGCGATCGTGGAGCAGTCGATGATCAGCGTGCCCGCAGGCAACTGGGCCAGCAGCTCGCCCGCACCGAGGAACAGGCCTTCCACATGCTGGCTGGCGGGCAGCATGCTGATGACGACTTCGGCGCCTGCGACGGCCGCCTTGGCGTCGGTGGCGATGGGCACGCCGTCGGCCGCCAGCTTGTCGCGGGCGGGTTGGGAGAGGTCGAACGCGCGCACTTCGTGGCCTGCCTTGTGCAGGTTGTGTGCCATGGGGCCGCCCATGTTGCCGAGGCCGATGAATGCGATTTTCATGCTGTGTTGCTCCTGGATGTCGTTGTGATGGTGAAAGGGAATGGGGACGGGTTTAGTATGAATTTGATAGCTAGAAAGGCTTGTCCATAGCGCGGTAACGGCCTAATAAGCTTGAAATCTAGGGGCTGATGTCGGCCCCACGGCTTGCCAGCTCGGCGCGCAGCACCGAGCGGTGGCAGCGGGCCTCGTCTTCGCAATAGCAGCCCAGCGACATGGCGCTGTGGTGCGACAGCGCGGCCAGTAAATCGAGCGTGCGGCTGGCCTCGGGCTGGGCCAGTTCTTTGCGGAACTGTTTGGCGAAGGCCTCCCACGCCTTGTCGCCTTCTTGGCCGGTGGGCACCTGCTGGCCCTGGGCCATGATGTCGGCGCTGGGGGAGAGCAGGGGGTACCACACGTCGTAGTAGTCACGGCTGGCGAACTCGGCCTTGGGCACGCCACGCGGCGGGCGGCGCACGGTGCCGATGCGGGTGCCTTCCCCGGCGGCGCGCGGGGTGCCAAGGCGGACGATGCGAAGGGGCATGGTGGTGGGCTCCGGGTTGGGTGGGGCAGATCAGTCGTCGGCTTCGAAGATGCTGTGCTTCTTCGCGGCGGCTTTTGTCTTCGGCTTGGTGCCGGTGCTGGCGGGTGCTTTCTTCGCTGCAGCCGGGGTGTTGGTTGTTTTCTTCTTGCGCGGCGAGGCCTTGGCCAGTGGGTTGTAGGCAAGGGCTTCTTCGACCCAGTAGTTCCACTGCGCGCGCGTGGCGTAGCCGTTGGGCTCCACCCAGAAGTAGCCCTGCATGCCGCCGCCGGGCGAGAGTTCGCGGGTGTTCTGCATCTCCTGCAGTTCGCCGTGGCGGTCGGGTGGCAGGCGCACCAGCAGCTCTTCACCTTTGATGCCAATGCACAGCTTGCCGTCCACAAAGAAGCAGTAGCAGCCAAACATGGTCCGCTCTTCCACGTCGCTGCGGTGCGCGAGCGCCGTGCGGACGGCGTCGATCAGGTGCAGGGTTTCGTCGGAGAGGGGGCGGGCGGGCATGGGTTCTGATTCAAATGTGCTGCTACCGCCTGTTGGATAAGCGCTGGCAGCTATGAAAACAGGAGTAAACGCTCAGCGAATCACCTCCGTCGCATCCCCATCCAGCATGCGCCGCGCAATGATGACGCGCATGATTTCGTTGGTGCCTTCCAGGATCTGGTGCACACGCGCGTCGCGCAGCAGGCGCTCCAGCGGGTATTCGCGGATGTAGCCGTAGCCGCCGTGCAGTTGCAGGGCGTCGTTGATGACGGAGAAGCCTGCGTCGGTGGCAAAACGCTTGGCCATGGCGCAGTAGGTGGAGGCGTCGCGTGCCCCCGCGTCGAGTTTGCTGGCAGCCAGGCGCACCATCTGGCGGGCGGCGACCAGTTCCGTCGCCATGTCGGCCAGCTTGAACTGCAGCGCCTGGAAGCTGGCGATGGGTTTGCCAAACTGCTTGCGGTCTTGCATGTACTGCTGGGCGGCATTGAGCGCGCCTTGGGCCGCGCCCACCGAGCAGGTGGCGATGTTGATGCGGCCGCCGTCCAGACCCTTCATGGCGATCTTGAAGCCTTCGCCCTCGCGGCCCAGCAGGTGGTCGGCGGGGATGCGCACGTTGTCAAAGCTGATGGTGCGCGTGGGCTGGCTGTTCCAGCCCATCTTCTGTTCCTTCTTGCCATAGCTGATGCCGGGCGCATCGGCGGGCACGGCAAAGGCGCTGATGCCGCTGGCGCCGGACTGTGCATCGCCCGTGCGGGCCATGAGCACCAGCACGTCGGTGCTGCCTGCGCCGCTGATGAAGGCCTTGGCGCCGTTGATGACGTATACGTTGCCCACCAGCTCGGCGCGGGTCTTGAGCGAGGCGGCGTCGGAGCCTGCGCCCGGCTCGGTGAGGCAGTAGCTGGCGAGCTTTTCGCCGGTGGTCAGCCGCGGGCCCCAGTGGTCGCGCACGGCGGGCGTGGCCCAGGTGCCCAGCATCCAGGTGGCCATGTTGTGGATGGTGATGAAGGCGGTGGTGCTGGGGTCCACCGCTGCCATTTCTTCAAAGACCAGCGTGGCGTCCAGGCGGGGCAGGGCGAGGCCACCGGCGGCTTCGGGCGCGTACAGGCCACAAAAGCCCAGCTCGCCCGCCTTGGCGATGGCTTCTTTCGGGAAGATGCCTTCTTCGTCCCAGTGCGCGGCGTGGGGTGCGAACTCAGCTTGTGCAAAGTCGCGGGCCGTCTGGGCAAAGGCGCGTTGTTCTTCGGTGAGTTCAAAGTCCATACTGCTTGTCTCGTTGGTTCTTGTTGTTCTGGGGTGGAGTTTTTAAGGCTTGGCAGACGGATGGTCCAGCGTCAGCCAGCGCATCAGGCCTCTGCGGCGGTTCTCGGTCTCTGCGGTGAGGCAGTCGTGGTACAGGCGCGGCCACTCGGGTTCTGACTCGCTGGCGCGTGTGGCCTGCTTGCAGCGCGTGATGCGGTCGCGCTGCCAGTTGGTGTGCTCCTGGCGCAGCTGGGGGCGTTCATGGGCCGACAGGGCGCGCATCACATCACCGTAGAGGATGGCGATCTGCGTGTCCGCGACCTGGTAGGCCTTGACTGCGCACGCGTTGGTCTCTTCCAGACTACCGGCGTCGCGGCACGCGGCGCCTGCCTGGGCATAAACACCCGGGCTCAGCAACAACGCACCCACGGCGGTTGCAGTTACGGCCACCGTTGACACCCAATTCTTCAGTTTGAAAATTTGCATGTCCTGCTTTTACCACCGACCAATGCAGTCGAAACCGGCGCGGCCCAACGCCAGCGCCACCGTGCAAGGGCCGCCATCTCACGGTTCAGGCACGGGTGGCGTCCCCCTTCTGCATGGCGCAGCGATGCAGAGAAAAGGGGGAAGCGGCGCAGCCGCTCAGGGGGTTATTTCAGGCTAATTGTGGTGTTGACGCCCTGGCTCACCGTGCTGTCATCAAACCAGCGGGCCGTTACCGTCTTGGTCTGTGTGTAGAACATGACGACCTGCTTGCCGTAGGGGCCCAGGTCACCCAGCTTGGAAGCGCGCGAGCCGGTGAACGAGAACAGCGGCACTGGCACAGGGATTGGCACGTTGATGCCGACCTGGCCCACGTCGATCTCTTCCTGGAACTTGCGTGCTGCCGCACCCGACTGGGTGAAGATGGCGGTGCCGTTACCGTTGGGGTTGGCGTTGATGAATTCGATGGCTTCGTCGATGTCGGCGGCGGGCACCAGGGCCAGCACGGGGCCAAAGATTTCCTGGTCGTAGATGGCCATGCCGGGCTTCACGCTCGAGAAGATCGTGGGGCCCACAAAGTTGCCCTTTTCATAGCCGGGCACCACGGGCTTGCGGCCATCGAGCTCCAGCGTGGCGCCGTCGGCAATGCCGCGCTCGATCAGGCCTTCCACGCGGGCGAGGGCGGCGCAGGACACCAGTGGGCCCACATCGGTGCCCTTTTCGGTGCCGCCGTTGACCTTGAGCGTCTTGGCCTTGGCCACCAGCTCGGGAATCCACTTTTGCGCCTCGCCCACCAGCACCACCACGGGCAGGGCCATGCAGCGCTGGCCAGCGGCGCCAAACGAGGCACCGGCAATCGCGTTGAGCGTTTGCTCCTTGTTCGCGTCGGGCAGGATGATGGCGTGGTTCTTGGCGCCCATCATGCATTGCGCGCGCTTGCCGGCCAGGGTGGCGCGGTTGTACACATGGGTGCCCACCTTGGTGGAGCCCACGAACGACACGGCCTTGATGTCCTTGTGGTCGCAGATCGCGTTCACGGCCATTTCGCCGCCGTGGATCACGTTGAGCACGCCGGGTGGAATGCCGGCTTCGAGCGCCAGCTCTACCAGGCGCATGGTCACCATCGGGTCTTGCTCGGAGGGCTTCAACACAAAGGTGTTGCCCGTGGCAATCGCCATCGGGAACATCCACAGCGGGATCATGGCCGGGAAGTTGAAGGGGGTGATGCCTGCGCACACGCCCAGTGGTTGCAGCAGGGTGTAGGTGTCGACGCCACCGGCCACATTGTTGGCCAGCTCGCCCAGTTGCAGGTTGCCGATGCTGGCAGCGTGTTCGACCACTTCGAGGCCACGGAACACATCACCTTCTGCATCCGGCAAGGTCTTGCCTTGTTCTGCCGTCAGGATCGCGGCCAGCTCGGCCATGTTTTCGCGGATGAGCTGTTGGTACTTGAGGAAGATGCGGGCGCGGGTGCCGATGGGCGTCTTCTTCCAGGTCTTGAACGCTTCCTTGGCCGAGGCCACGGCGGCGTCGATTTCTTCAGCGGTGGCAAACGGCACGCGGGCCAGCACCTCTTGCGTGGCGGGGTTGACCACGTCGCGCCACTCGGTGGTCTTGGATTCGACGAACTGGCCGCCGATCAGCAGCTTGACGGTGGGGGCCAGTGCGGCCACGTTGGTGGGTGCGTTCATGGGTTTGTCTCCGGGGTGGTGAAGGGCCTGCAATGGGGCCAACCTGTGCATGGTATGCGTGCAAATATGTAATTGCAATGCGTCAAATTGCAATTTGGATGTGCTTTTACGCACGGTCTTGGCGCGCGGCCCCTTGACTGTGCCCCTGTCCTTCATGGGCTCATGGGGGCGGGATAGATCTCAGGGGTTCGTGCTTTGCCGAATGGGCTGTAGGGACCCACAAAAAAATGGGGCAGGCCCTGTACGGCCTGCCCCATTTTTGGGTGTTTGCCAGCATTCGCTGGCGCAGCACGGTGTGCTCAATTTCTAGAGGGAAAAATGCCTTGCAAAGCGATGATGAAGCTCACAGCGAGAGAGGGTTGCATCACGGAAACGGGCGAGTTGTTTCCAGCGCTTCCGGTGTTGCCATTGCTCACCGGTAGTTGCGTATTGGCGCTGGCACTGGGCGCGTACTGCGCATTGCGCTGGTTGGACGCTGCCGGTACGGTACCTGGACCGGGCTCCATGAGCGTGCCAAGGCTGGTTGTTGCGGGTGATGAGAGAGAGACGGTGTGCGTGTGTGCCGGTAAATTTGTGGAGATCAAGGTGACATTTTCAGTACCCTCAATCTCACCCAGGACGCGGAGTGTAAGTCCCGGACCCTGACCATGGCCCATGGGAACTCGCCCTCGCAGATCGGGCAGGCCGAAGGTCGTTTGCCCGTTTCCTCCATACGTGGTGCCCAGCAGGGCAAACAATGCAGAGTTTTGTGCAATAGAGATAAGTTGGCCGTTGCAAAACGCCCAGCCGTTGGGGGCAAAGGTGCCTCCGAACATTCGTATTTCACCGATAAAGGGTTGGGACATGGGTTTCCTCTTTAAGTCAAAAGATAGCCAGTAGTCCAGCCGCGTTGTGAAACGGCTGTTCCTGGTGTGTGGGTGGGGCGCAGGACTCGGGCGCTGGCTCCCAAAACGGGGTTTTCCCACAGAGGGCCTTCACTGTCGCTAGCTGCATTAGCCCAACGGCGCTCCCCACGGGGGCCCGCAAGGAGGCTATTGGGCAGACTGGCCCACAGTTCGCGAGCACGGGCCCCCTGGGGTGCAGCGGCCAGCGCTGCACCGAGGGTGGCGCCAGCCTCGGCCCCCAGCAGTGCAGCCGCCGTCCAGCCTAGGCCCGCTTGCGCGAAGCGGGTCTTCCATGCAGTGTCGGCGAATTCGTTCGAAGGCCAGGTGGCAACGGTGTGCGCCTGAATGCCTGGGGGGTGTTCAGTCAGCCAGGGCAAGCCTGCCAGACTTGTGTGCAGCGCCGCCGAGTGCTTTTGCCACCATTGCGCAAAGCGCTGCGACTGGGGGCCCGAATACAGTGCAATCACCGCATCGGGCTGGTAGGAAATGATGGACTGCTTCAGGCCCCCAAATTCGGAAGCGTTGTTCGGCATGTCGGCAATGTGGCGGCCCACCACCTTCCCACCCAGCGCCTGCCAGCGTTGCTGAAAAGACTGCAGGAAGTCAAAGCCCGACTCGTGCCGCCCCATGCTGAGAAAGGCGCGCGGACCACATTGCGCGTACACCCTGTCGGCGAGGGCTGTGGCCATGGCACACAGCTCCAGGCTGTGGCGAACCGTCAGCGGGTGGGTATCAGACTGCGAAACCATGTCTGCGCCCGTGTCGCTGATCCACAGTGGCACGCCTGCCGACTCTGTCAAGGGCGACACCTTGTTTGCCAGCGCGGGAGGCATCCATCCCATCACCGCGTCAAACGGCCTGGCTTGAAGCGCCGCACCCACTGCCTTGGCAGGCGCTGATGGCAGCAAGCCTGCAGTCAGCCAGGTCAGGGCGACTTGGGACGAGGCTCCGGCCTGGGCCAGCCCTAACTCCACACCTTGCTGGTAGTCACGGGTCAGCTCCGGCAGCTTTTCAGAGCTGGGGGCGATGGCCAAGATGCGCCAGCGTGGGTTTGCTGTGCCCAGGGAGTTCAGGAGGGGGGTGGAAGCCTGAACGCCGGTGGCCGCTGCAGCCCCGCCGGTGGCCAGAAAATGGCGTCGATGCAGTGCCGCAATCATTGCAGTGCTTCCTCAGACTGGATGGTAACTGCCGCAGGGTGGCTGCGCCGCTGCGCATGGAGCTTCTCGTAGTGAGGTGCGATCCACTGCGCAGTCAAGGATTGGAGAAGGTCGCTTGCCATGCTGTGTTTGGTTTGTGTATCTGGTTCAAAGACTTCGTGGGGTTGCTTGCCGTGCCGCGTGGCGCGCTCGCGCATTCTTTCTCGATCCGCGTGCGAGACCTGCCATCGCATGTGGGGGAGCACCTGTGTTTCGATGGCATCGGGCAACTGGGCGTAGTCGAGCAACAGCGCGCGTGTGGGGTCGAACTGCTGCGCCATGGCTGCGTAAATACTGCCAAGCATCTGGGCGCAATACTGCTCGGCAGACATGGCGTGCATTTCGGCAGGGTTGACCCCACCAAAGTTATGGCCCAGCGCGCCTTGGACCATAAAAAACGCACGCTCGCGCATCTGGGAGACCAGCACCGCGAGCGGCTCGCGGGTGAGGAAGACCCAAGGCGCATCGGGCCAGGCTTTTGCAAACAGCGCTGCCTTGTCGGTGTTCCAGGCGTCCTGCTTGAGGCTCATGGTCTGCAGCGGTGGGCTGGCGCTGTCGCAGCGTTGCGCCCAGGCGCTGGTCCACGCGCGCAACGCACGGACTACCTGGGCTTCGTCGATCAGGCCAGAGGCCAGCGCCTGTCGTACCAGGAAGTCCACGGGGCCCGGCTCAGACAGTTGCAGGTGGTGGGGGCTTTCTGCCAGCGTTTGTGTGATCAGGGTGGACCCGCAGCGCGACACATGGAAGATGACGAGCGAAGGATCGAGACCTGGGGATTGCTCATGCCAGGCCAGCAGGTCGTGAAGCGGCGTCTGGCGCCGAAACGCCAGGTGGAAGGGGTGCCTCAGCTGATTCTGGATGCCATGCTGGAAAAACGGTTCACGCAGCGGCGCGTCCAGCAGGCGAGCCCAGTCCACCATCACCTGGCCCTGTGCGATGTAAAAGCGAATGGGTCGCCAGCCGCTGAAGTTCACAGTACCCATTGCTCAGTCCATGCGCGGCGCCCGGCCTTCATGGCCGACTCCACGTCCGATGCGTCAAATTGAAAGCCCGCGGCCTGCCCCATGTGCACTGACTCACGCACGAAGTCGGCCAGGTTGGTGATGGTGCTGAGTCGCTCTGCATAGTCAGCGTTGGTCCCCACCAGGTCGCGGAACTGGATGAACTGGCGCCACGGGTCATCCGCGTCGGGCAGGGGGTCACCGCAGTCGCTCGCGCGCAGGGCATCGACCAAGCGCATGTCCACCGAGGTGTCGGCTACCAGGTGGACTCGGCTCAGGGTGCCACGGTTGCGCACCCGGTGCGGGCGCGACACATCCACATACCAGCATTCGCCAGCGCGCAGCGGAATGCGCTCTCCATCCACATGGAAGAACACCCGTTCGCCGGTTTGTAGCGGCACATGCAGGCGAGCCTCACCGCGCCCCACACACAGGTCGGCGTCGGTGTGCTCCTTGATCTCGCAGCCCGGCAGCAATTGCATCAGCCGCACGGACTTCCATGGCAATGCCATGGTGTCCAGCATGGCGCGCAGAGTGGGGCATTGGTCCAGGGCCGGTGTGTCGGCATAGCGCGAGGCAGCCACATCCACGGGAACTACATCGATAGGTGCCTCGGGCGCAGAACGCAGCGCCAACGCCTGCCATCCCCCGTCATGGCGGCCTTCATTGAAATGGGTGCGCCAGAGGGAGGCCGGCAGCGCATTCACCTCTGCCAGGGCGGCGGGGGTGTCAAACCGCCAGGGCAGCCGAGCTGTCTGCGCGCCCTGCACCCACAGGCCCCGTGGTGGCAGTTCAGCAAGCGATGATTCCGCAGACGTCATTGCGTGCAGATGGCGTAAGCACTGCAGGCGGTCGTCAAAGCGGGAACGCGGTAGGAGTTGAGCAGGCGGACTGACCAGCCCTGCACCCCGGCCGCACAAGCACCGCCTTCGACGGGGCGGTTGGCCGCCACGTATACACCGTCTGCTTCGATCCCCCCAGCGCCACTGGCCCCTTCGTACCCGCCGCCGATGACTTTCTCGCCCGCATTGCAGCAGGAGGTCACAGCGCAGCTGTCTGCCGTGCCTGTGCCAGTGGCTGGCCGAATATTGACAGTGATCGCGTTGCTGCCTGCGGGACCCTGGGGGCCGGTGGCCCCTGTGGCGCCTGCCGGGCCCACCGAGCCGGTGGCACCCGTGGCGCCGGTAAGGCCTGCTGTTCCTTGGGCGCCGGGTGTTCCCGCTGGTCCGGTAGCGCCTGTAGCGCCGGCCGAGCCCGTGGCACCCGTTGGACCTGCGCTGCCCGTGGCTCCTGTCGCTCCCGCCGGGCCTGTGGCGCCCGTAGCCCCTGTCAGGCCCGCCGGGCCTGTTGCTCCTGTTGCACCGGTGGCGCCTGTCGCTCCGGTGGTGACCCCGGGGGCACATTGGCCCAGACGCCCGGTCGGGCCGTCAAAACACAGCACATTGGCATTGGTATTGGCCGTTCCCGAGAGACTGGGAACCCGCACTTCGCCAGAGTCTTGTACGCGCAGGCGCTCGGTATTGCCCGGCCCCTTGACCACGAATCCACCACCTGCCGGGGGCGTGAAACTTATATCCGCAGCGTGGACGGACACAGTGGCCAGTGCCAGGCAGGCCGGACCAGCCCAAAGCGACTTATAGGGAAAAGTGGTGCGTTTCATAGAGGTTGAAGGCTAAGGATGCGGGTGGGCAAAGCAGGGCAGGACAGGACAGGCCCCGTGGTGCGAAAAGATGGGAGGGGTGACAAATGGCCCGTGGCCGCGAAGGTGAACGCCCTGGACAGGCGCGGGAGCCGGTGGAACCCGTTGCACGGCATGGGCATGCCGGCAGACAGCCCCGGAAGCTGCGCGAATGCGTTCATCTTTTCTCCCTTGCGCTGAACTGTTGCTGGCCGCCATGGCGGGTGTGTAGACCCGTTTGGCTCTGGTTGCGGTGCGCTGCCCTGTTCTGTGTGCAGGTTTCAGCGCGGGCGGAGTGTGCAATAGAAAGCATACTGTGTAAATTGTTAAATGACATGTATCAAACGATACGTGGCGACATGACGTACCTATCCCGTGGGTCTTGGTGGGCCCGGCCGGGCTGATTTCGGCGGCGCTGGGCCGGGTGTTTTTCCGCCATCTCTGCGCGGAGCGCCACAATCGGGCCATGGATTGGGACCATTTCCG
The DNA here is from genome assembly GCF_057808995.1 of Acidovorax sp. FG60. NCBI lineage: Bacteria > Pseudomonadati > Pseudomonadota > Betaproteobacteria > Burkholderiales > Comamonadaceae > Acidovorax > Acidovorax sp. FG60. The sequence goes on along the minus strand of NZ_JBMDJC010000002.1, from coordinate 143,481 downwards.
CTATTTTCTGGAGCTGGCGCGCGCTGGCACGCTGGCAGGCGCCGCCCGCCGCCTTGGGGTGGAGCACACCACCGTGTCGCGCCGGTTGCAGGCGCTGGAAAAGCAGGTCGGCTCGGCCCTGTTTGCCCGTGAAGCAGGCGGCCACCGGCTGACCGAGGCCGGGCGGCAGCTGATGCCCAAGGTGGAGGCGATGGAGACGGCCTTTCTTGCGGTCGAGAGCGCGGCCCCGGGTGTGCGCCAGGGCCTGCACGGCCTGGTGCGCATTGGCACCACCGAAGGTTTTGGCAATTTGATCCTGGCGCCCCAACTGGCCCGCTTTGCGCTGGGCCACCCGGGCCTGGTGGTGGACCTGCTGGCGCTGCCCCGGCTGGTGCACCTGTCCCGGCGTGAGGCGGACATCGTGATCTCGCTGGAGCGCCCGGCGCGCGGGGCGGTGCTGGTGGTCAAGCTCACTGACTATGTGCTGCAGCTGTACGGTGCGCGCAACTACTTGGCGGGTCATGCGCCCATCCATACGGCCGATGATTTGCGCGGCCACACCTTCATCAGCTACGTGGATGACCTGCTGTTCAGCAAGGAACTGCAGATCCTGGACGAGCTGCACCGCCCCGCGCATTTTGTGCTGCGCAGCACCAGCATCCTGGCGCAGTACGAGGCGGCGCGTGCCGGCGGTGGGCTTGCGGTGCTGCCTGCGTTCGTGGCGGCGCAGGACCCGTCGCTGATCCCGGTGCTGCCTGGGCTGGCGCGGTTTCAGCGAACGTTCTGGATGTCGATGCCTGCAGAGAACAAACACGTTGCACGCATGCAGGCCACGTGGGCGTTCTTGCGCGAAGCCGTGGCAGCGCAGCAGGGGCTCTTGTTGCCACCAGTTGTTTGAATTTGCTATATAAATAATAGCGTTTTGCGCTTTATCTATAAGCGCCAGGGCCTGTTTTTATTCATTTTTTGCCCACCAAAGCCGTGTTCATCCCGCTGGCGCCGGGGCCGATCAGCGCCGGGTTGCTGTGGCGGAGGTTCTCCACTCTGCCGGAACCCATTCATACAAAGGGCTGGGGTCCCGCTGCCAGCCCTGGGGCGCCACGGCCCGGGCAGTGCCTGCGGGCAGGCCGCCGCCTGGACCCATGTCGATGGCGGCCAGTTGCTGCATCCAGGTGACGTCCACGGTGCCGTCGGGCGCGGGGCGGGAGAAGATCAGCGCCAGCATCCGGCGCGCCTGGGGATCGCCGCTGCTGGCAGCGATCTGGTACAGGCGCACGGCTTCGGTGTAGTTGGCGGGAACGCCATCGCCCTGGTGGTACCTCCGGGCTTCGTTGTACCAGTCTGCTGCGCTGTAGCGGGCGGACCGTGCGCCCCCGGCGGGTCCGCTTTGGATGCGGCTGGTCAGCAGGCTGGCGTTCGCTGCCGCGGCTTCAGATCGTGTGGACGCAGACTGGAACTGGGCCAGCGCTTTTTCGAAGTCGCCTGCCGCCAGGTATTCCAACCCGAGTTCGTTTCTGGCCTGCGCATTGCCCGCGCGGCTGGCCTCGGTCAGCAGCTTCAGCAGGGTGGGGCTCGATGGGGGCGGGGCCAACGCGCCTGCGTCCCGCGCCGGTGCTGCGGCACTGGGCTCGTCCATGGGGGCCAGTGCCTTGGCGGCATGCCATTGCAGGTACTTGGCCAGGCCAGGCTCTGTACGGCGCACCAGAGCGATCCAGTGCATGGCCGCGACCGGGTTGGGCGCTGCAACACAGCCGCTGAGCTGGCACCACGCCAGGCCGGCAGGTGCCAGTGGGTGGCCCAGCATTTGCGCGCGCTCGAACCAATGCTGGGCTTGTGGCGGGTCTGCGGGCATGGCCAGGCCATGCAGCGCCAGCAAGCCCAGCAACCAGGCCGCATCGGCAGGGGTCATGTCGGAGGTCACACGGACCGCAGAGGGGCGCTGTTTGCGCATGGCCGCCCCATCGCCTTGCGCTGTGCGGCGAAGTGTCTGCAACTTTTTCTCCCGGTCAGGATGGTCAGGCCCCGGTGCGCGTGGCGATGCTGCATGCAGGGAGGAACGTTCGATGGGGGCTTCGGCAGGTGAGGGCAGTGCATGCACGGACCCCAGCGCCGGCAAGGCCAGGCCCAGAAAGGCTGTGCCGACCGCTGCCAGTGCATGGGCCACATGGCCGCAGTTGAAGCGGCGGCGGGTGAGGGGCAGGGCGGTCATTGCTGGCTTGCGCGGTGCTGGATGGCCTGGCTTTGCGGGCCGGGCCTTACTTGCGCGCTGCGGGTTGTGCGGGGGCTGGCGGTACCACCCTGCGGGGCACCACGTTCCAGTACACCGCGTTGCCCGTGTATCCCCCAGCGCCCCAGGCCGCCGCAAAGGCTTCGTTCAGCCGCTCCAGTGCGTGGTAGTTCTTGAGGGGCTTGAGCGGCGGGCCACGCAGCGCGTCCGGCAGCCGGGGCGTGCTGTCTTCGTCGGTGGCAAAGCAGGCGACACCTTCGGTGCCGGGGCTGGCCGCATCCATGATGAAACCGGGGTTGGGGCTCATCCAGTCGGGGATGCGGATTGCCTGGTTGGCAGACACCCATCCTGTAGGGTGTGCCTGGTTGGGCAGCAGGCGTATGACGGTTCCGGTCGCGTCAGCCAGATAGCACTGCAGATAGGAGGCCCGTGACACCGTGGCGGACAGGAAGATCTGCTCGCCCACTTCGAAGGCTGTGCGCTCCAGCAGCACATTCTCGATCTGCAGGTTGATGGTGCGCTCGGGCGGTGTGGCGCCATACTTCACCGCACTTTGCGTGCTTGTCACCACATCGTCCAAAGCATCTGGCCCTGCCTGCCCTTCGGCGGCCTGTGCCACGGGCTCAGCGTGGGTGCTGGCCCAGCCAATGCGGGCCAGCGTGCCCTGGGCCGACAGACCCACAAAGTTGCGCAGCGCGCGTTCGTAGGTGGGGAAGTCCACCACCCCTGTCACCACCATGCCGTTGTCGGCCTGAAAGCGTGCCAGCGCCCTGCGCAATAGAGGGCTGTTGTCGGGCAGCGGTGTAGCGCTGGGCGCCAGATACCCCTGGCTGGCGAGCGAGCGCGCCACCAACTGCGTGCGCACTGCAGGCGAGCCCTCGTCAAACCAGTCACGCAGCTGCCGCTGGAAATCGGGGTGGTTTTGCTCCAGCGTCAGGCACTGCCAGTACGGCACGCGGGCCCATTTGCCGACGAGCTCGATGGTGGCCAGATCCACCAGGGTCCGCACGGCGCCGCCCGATCCCTGGGTGTAGTCGCGCCCCACATTGAACTGGACTCCGTAGGTGCCGATGCGCCCGGCCAGATCAACGCCTTGGCCGCCGTTGCCGATGATGACTTCGTTGGCCGAGTCGAGCCCGGGGATCAGCGTACGGGTGCGAAAGTCGCCCAGGTGCATCTCCAGCCCGATGATGGTTGCGTTGCGGCTCTGGCTGTAGCCCAGGTCGATCCGCGGTCCGGAAAGCCCCGTATCGAACCGGTTGTTGATGACGTTCTGGTCCACGTACGAGATCGAGCCCGACAGGTACAGCGCGGGCCGCTGCAGCTGCATCTGGTTGTTGTTGAGCAGGATCGTCGTGAGGTTCTGCACCGTGTCCTGGCGCGCAATGTCCACTTCGTAGTCGACGAAGCGGAACGCATTGCTCAGGCGCGACATCTGCGACAGCGCGGTGATCACCATGTCCTTGGTGGCCACGGTCACGCGGGTGGAGTAGTCGGGGATCTGCTTGCTGGTGATGAGCGTGGTCGGCAGCTGTGCGTCGCGCAGCAGGTGGTCCATGCACATCAGCGAATCGGAAAAGCTGGAGATGGAGCGGGTAGGGCGCACCACGGGCCGGTCGGTGATGGAGGCCAGGCTTTGAAACTCCTGGTCCTTGCGCGGGTCCCGGGGGGTGGCGCAGCCGCCAAGCACCAGCGCCAGCAGCACCGCCCACAGCGTTGCGTGATGGGGACCTGCTTGGGTGTGCTTGTCGGCACGGGCCTGGCCGAGTGCGATGGGCGGCATGTTGTCTCTCCTCGCTGCAGGAACTGCAGGGCAGAACGGGTTACTTGCAGATGTTGACGAGATCGCCCCGCAGCACCACCACTTGGGGGGCTTGGCTTGGGCCATATTTGCCTGTGCCCGTTGCGGCGCCCGATACGGTGTTGCTGCCCACCTCCTGAACGCAGGTCTTTTGCATGCCTTGCGCGTTGGCGGTGGTGACGACGTCGTTGTTGGTCAGAACGCCGCCCGGGTCGTCGGAGAAAGCCTTGGCCTCATAGCGTGCAATGCGGGCGCGCAGCCACGACGGCATGGTGCTGGCGTTGTCCAGGCCTGTGGATGCCGCTGCCGCCCCTGTGGGCTGCATCTGGATGGTGAGCTTTTTGGTGAGGACGACCGGGTCTTCGCCGGGGGCCTGGGCCCACGCCGGGACCGCAAAAAGCACGGCTGCGAAGGCCGCTGCCCATGTCGCCCAGCGTGCAAAAAAACGTGTGCTCATGGAACACCTCCTGGAAAGGGGAAAGGACCGCACCCGGGCTGCCAATGCAGCCATGCCAGTGCGCTCCTGGGCAAACACGTCCGGGCAGCTGCGCGCGGCCCGGACCCAGCCCGCCATCGGCCGTTGTGTGCCGCAGTGGCGGCGCTCTCAGTGGGGCCAGCCAACCGTCTTGGTGGGCTGGCAGGTGAAGCAGGCATTGTTCGAGGCAATGTTCTGCACGGCCTTGCTGTTGCTGCCGCTGGACAGGTTGTTGACCGACGAATTGATCATGGCGGTGAACTGGTTGGAATTGCCGCCGATGGTGACCTCGCCAACGTTGGAGGAGAGGTTCTGGCTGGCATAGGCTTCGCTGCCGCTGGCGGTGTTGGTCAGACTTCCGCCGAAACCGGTCACGGTCTGGACCGAGTTGCCGCTGATGGTGACGTTGCCTGTGTTGGAAGCGAGGTTCTGGAACGCTTCACTCTTTGCGCCTGTCGAGTTGTTGTTCACCGACACCGAAGTCAGGGACACAGACTGGGTGGAGTTCCCGGTGATGGTGATTTCCGGGCTGGAAGCTACGGGACCGGTGGCCAGGGCGGCAGAGGCAACGGCGCTGAGTGCAATGAAAGCAAGGGTTTTCATGACAGATCCTTCAAGGATGAACTTCGACACATGCTGCAACCGCAGCGAATCTGCGATGCAGGGCTGGACAGGCTGTCTGGTCAGTGCCCGGAAGGGGGCGATGGCCGTGTGGCGCTGTCTGGTTTCAGTGTGTTCCTGGATGTGTCGGCCGCAAATACGCTGGGCGGGCTAACTCAATCGATGGAGCGACCCGCTTCTTGCGTTCACTTTGCTTCCTCTGCCACGGTCAAAGGTGCGCACTGCTGTGCATAGGAAAAAGCGGGGAACGAGCGCTGAATTTCAGGTAGTAACCATTTGTTAAGTTTGTGAAGTTCACAATTAGTTATAGATTTCAATCTTTTTTTGCCGCATCTTGATGTGCCGCAGCCCCTTGGGGTGGCGCGCGGAAAAAATGGAATTGAAAGCCGCGTCGGCTTTGGAGCCTCGTACAGAGATACAGCAGCGAAAACCGTCATTGAGTCGCAATGGACCAAGTCCGCAGGAGTTTCTAGTGATGAGCAACTGGCAGCCTGACAACTCTCCGAACCCGCCCGTGCCGGCGTTGGCCTGCTTACCCTTTGCAGATGCAATGCCAGCGCCGCAGTGGTCATCCGGGCAATTCGACACTTTTGACAGCCCGCCTTCTGTGTGGCCTGCCTTTCTCACGGGGCAAAAGGCCAGCCCGGTGCGGGTGCTTCTGGTGGACGACGACCCGCATATCCGCCTTGTCATCGCCCAGGAGCTGATGGCAGATCCCCGCACCCTGCTCGTAGCGCAGGCCGGCAGCGTGCGGGAAGGGCGCAGAGCGATCAAGCAGCATGATTTTGATGTGCTGCTGGTGGACCTCAATCTCGGCGATGGCGATGCCTTTGATTTGCTGGGGCTCCTCAAGTCGGCGCGGCCTTCTGCGCAAGCCGTGGTCATTTCGGTCATGGAAAACGACGAGCAGGTTATGCGCGCATTCGAACTGGGAGCTGCTGGCTACGTGGCCAAGAACTCGTGGTTTCGCAACTATTCGATGGCGGTGCTGCAGGTGGCCAACGGTGGCGCATCCATCACGCCGAACCTGGCCCGCAGGCTGCTGCAGCGTTTTGACCGCATCCACGGCGCCGAGACCAAGCGGCGACAACCCGACGAGGCAGAGCGCCTGTCTGAGCGCGAAAAAGAAATCCTGCGCATGGTGGCCAGCGGCTACACCAGCGCCGAAGTGGGCTCGCGCCTGCTGATCAGCGGCATGACAGTCAACACCCATCTGCGCAACATTTACCGCAAGCTGCAGGTGCGCACGCGCGCGCAAGCGGTGCGTTTTGCCTCGCTGCGGGGACTGTTTTAGCGAGCGTTCATAGGAGGGAGCCACTGTAGATGTGCAGGTCCCGGAAAGGCAGATGCCCTTATGTTTCGCACCCGCCCACCCTGGTTTGCCGTCGTCTGCATTGGTATCTGGCTACTACAGATGGCATTGATTGCCGTGGCATTTCACTGGATCGGGTCCGTAAGTTCGTCAATGCAGCGGTGGTGGGAGCTGGCTGTGGTGGGCGCGACCATGGGGCTTGGTGCAATGCTGCTGGTGCAACTGCCCAGGGCCTTGCAGTGGCGCCCCCGGCTCAGCCCGCGGCCCAGTACGGAGGTCCTCGCCGAGCGGCGGCGCATCGCCAGGGATCTGCATGACAACCTGGGCGCCCAACTGGTCTGCGCCCTGGTCTTGCTGGAATCTTCGAAACTCCGCGAGCCCGTGCTTCATGCGGCGCTGGAGAAGTGCCTGCTCGACCTGCGGTTGATCGTGGATTCGATGGACAGTGCGGATGCACCGCTGGCGGATCGCCTGGCGCAGCTGAGATACCGCATCTGTCCTGTGCTGGCGCAGCGCGGCATCCGCATGCTGTGGGATGTTGAAACGCCCCCATGTGCAGATTTTCCGCTCCCGGAGAGCACGACCCATCTCGTAGCCATTGTTCAGGAGGCCTTGAGCAATGCGCTGCAACATGCGCAGGGCACCGAGATCGAGGTGCGCGCGAGGAACCTCCCGGACACCGGGGCCTGGTGCATGGAAATCCGCGACAACGGCCGGGGTATGGAGCCGCCGGGGCCGCAAAGCACGGTGGCCACTGGCAAAGGAATGGCAGGGATGGCGCACAGGGCAACGCTGGCGGGTGGAGATTTGCAGGTGCTCCAGGGCGAGCACGGCGGCACCTGCATCCGGGTGGTGGTGCCCTGGGCACGCGCAACATGAAGCGCCACGCACCGTGGCGTGCCTTGTTGCGATTGCTTTCAAGCTGATCGGCGGCGGGTGTGGACCAGCGGGCGCAAGTGGATAGGATCGCCTCGCTGCTGTCCTTCGCCCCACACTGATTTCCCATGCCTGACCCAAGCCTGCCTCCATCCACTCCACCCTGGTGTGTGCGCCACCGCGCAGCAGCCCTCGTCACCCACGGCGGACGGGTGTTGCTGCACCAGCTGGACGGCGACAGCTTCTGGGCTCTGCCCGGCGGCGCGATCGAGCCTGGCGAGAGCGCGTGCGATGCCCTGGCGCGCGAGCTGCAAGAAGAGCTGGGTGCGGACAGGGGCACGTGCATCGCCGTGGGCTCCCTGACCGTGGTGGCTGAGAATTTTTTTGCCTATGGGGGCGTGTCGTACCACGAGATCGGGCTGTATCTGCGCGCTAACCCTCTGCCCGGCAGCCCGTTGGCAGCGACTGATGGCCCCTATGACGGCGTGGAGGGGGCTCGCAGGCTGGTGTTTGCTTGGTTTTCTGCTGCCGAGCTGCCCGGCTTGGATATTCGGCCTGCTTTTCTGCGGGCATTCCTGGGCGACTTTTTGAAGCAGGAGCCCGCAGGCGTTCTGCACATCGTGCACCGCGATACTCCCCCGCAAAAAACGGATGGAACGGCTGGTGCCCATCAACACACTGCCCTCACCACAGGATGACGACGATGACTCCCCAAAATTCTCAGGCCCATCCAACCCGCTGGGTCCGGCTCACCGCACTGCTTTTGCTGGTCTCCCTGGCTGCCTGCGGTGGCGGCGGCTCGGCCGACGGACCCACCGCAGGTGCCGATGCGCCATCTCCGGCACCGGCCCCGGCGCCCGCACCGGGGGCATCCCCTGCACCGTCCGTGCCCGGTGCGCTGTCGCCCACCTACACCGGCGAAGGCACGTTCTACGGCGCCACGGGCGAGGGCAACTGCACCTTCGACGCGAGCCCCGGCAACCTCATGGTGGCGGCGATGAACGGCCCTGACTATGCGGGCAGCGCCGTCTGTGGCCAGTTTGTGGCGGTGACCGGGCCCAAGGGGTCCATCACCGTGCGCATCACCGACCAGTGCCCCGAGTGCAAGACGGGCGACCTGGACCTGAGCGAGTCCGCATTCGCCCGCATTGCCGACCCCGTCGCAGGCCGTGTTCCCATCCGCTGGCATGTGGTGCCGGGTGATGTCACGGGCCCGGTGAGCTACCGCTACAAGGAGGGCAGCAGCCGCTGGTGGGTGGCCATCCAGGTGCGCAACCACCGCTTGCCCATCACCGGGCTGGAGATCAAGCCCAGCGGCAGCGCAGACTGGATTGCCGTGGCGCGGACCGACTACAACTACTTCGTCCACCCCAGCGCGATCGCCACAGGCCCGCTGCAGGTTCGCATCACCGCTCTGGGCGGCGCCACGTTGATCGACACGCTGCCAGAGCCCTCTGACGGAGTTGTGGTCGCGGGGGCCGGGCAGTTTCCGTGAGCGTCCTGTTTCGTCTCCATCTCGTCACCCTCTGACCCTCTGACCCTCTGACCCTCTGACGCCAAGCCGTGAACCCTCTCGAACTTCAGTCCTATCTGCACCAGCACATCCCCTTGTCCCAGGCCATGGAAGTCACCGTGGTCGAGGCATCGCCGCACCAGGTGGTGCTGAGCGCGCCGCTGGCTCCCAACATCAACCACCGCGAGACGGTGTTTGGCGGTAGCGCGTCGGCCGTGGCCATCCTGGCTGCGTGGTCGATGTTGCACCTGCGGCTGTCGGCCGAGGGGCTGGGCAGCCGCCTGGTGATCCAGCGCAACACCATGGACTATCTGGCGCCCATCGACGGCACCTTCACCGCCGTGGCCCAGGCGCCTGCGGAGGGCGTGTGGCAGCCGTTCAAGCGCATGCTGCAGCGCAAGGGGCTAGGCCGCATCGCGCAGGCGTCCGCTCTGCACTACCAGGGTCAGCCTGCGGGCCAATTGGTGGGGGAGTTTGTGGCCTTTGGGCCTGGCTACCAATAGCCGTTGCGGTACAACACACTATCCACCGAACTCGAAGGAGCACAGCGTATGGGATTGCTTGACGGCGTGATGGGCAACGCATCCAAGATTGATGCTGCCAAGATTCAGGAGGAATTCAGCCGCATCCTGGCCCCGGGGGAGGTGGTGGAGCATGCCTACCAGCTGATCCGCGACTATTTTGTGTTTACCAACAAGCGGTTGGTGCTGGTGGACAAGCAGGGCATGACGGGCAGCAAGGTCGAATACCACTCCCTCCCGTACAAGAGCATCACGCACTTCAGCATCGAGACCGGTGGCACGTTCGATCTGGATGCAGAGCTCAAAATCTGGATATCCGGCTCAGCAGCGCCGTTTCAAAAGCGGTTCAACAAGAAGCTCAGCATCTATGAGGTGCAGTCGGTGCTGGCCAGCTACGTGCTGAAGTAACGCGGTTTACCCAGTTTCATCCGGGCATTGCAGCAATGGGGGTCGCGTACCCTCAGCTCACTGGGCGAAGCGGTGGCCTGTCCTTTTGACACAGGCACCTGGGCTTTCGCCACACAGGAGTTCACAGCGATGTCCCCCCTTATCTCTGGCCTGGCTTCGGTCGCCTCCTTGATTTTCAACGCCACCGCCGGTGGCCCTGGCAAGTCGTCCGCGTCGCGGCGCAGCGGGGCTGATGTGGAACCCGAGCCGTCTGCCGTGCTCACCCTGAGCCCGCAGGCGGAGGCTCTGGCGGGCTTTGCAGGCAAGGGCATCCTGGTGTCGCAGGGCAAGTTGGAGAACACCCACGGTGCGGTGGCACGCGGGAGCGCGGGTTCGGCCGCCAATGCAGCGTCGGCCGCATTGTCGGGCCGCCCGGTGTCCACCCAGGATTTTCAGGAACTGCTGACCCGTTTTGGCGCCGACGATGCGCAAAAGGCGCAACTGACGGCGGGGTTTGATGCGAACAAGGACGGCTCCATCACGCAGGATGAATTCTTGAAGGGCCTGGCCAAGACCAAGGGCGCCCAGGCGGGCAGCGACTTCTCGCAGGCCGTGATGCAGTTGATGGATCGCAGTGGCAATGCCGATGGCAGTGTGGCGGACAAAGAGTTTGCTGCGTTTTCGACCGCGTTTGCCGCGACGGGCGCCAAGCGGGCTGGGGTGGCGTAAGCGGCGGCTTCGTCTGGGCGCGATACGCGGTTCCGTTCACAAAAAAGCACAACGGCCCGAGACGGGCCGTTGTGCTTTTTGCGGTTGCCGCTGCCCACTTTTCAGGGGCTGGCGGCATGTGCGCAGTGCGGTCGGAGGTCTATATCCGACCCATGAGCAGCAAGATCACCAGGATCAGCACCACCAGGCCAATCCCGCCGCTGGGTCCGTAGCCCCATGAGCGGCTGTGGCCCCAGGTGGGCAGCGCGCCGACCAGGATGAGGATCAGGACGATCAGGAGAATCAGCGAGAGTGACATGGCGGTTCCTTGTTGTGGGTTGCGGTGAATGCATTGTTGGGTGCATCCAGCGCGCTACCCGCAGGTGCCACGCCCGCACGGTGGTCAGGGTTTTCCGACACGCCGTGTGGGATGGAGGGCTGAGGTCGTGCTGATGGGAAACAATAAAGTGCTATTGAAAATATAGCTGCTAGCGCTTTACGGATAAGCGCTAGCAGCCAATTTTTATCAATTAGTGTGCTCCAGCGGCATCTGCAGCACCTGCGCCCCCCGTTCTGGCGGGGCGGCGGGTCAGCCAGATCAGCCCGATCAACAGCAGGAACAAGCCGGCCGAGCCCAAGAAGATGTCATTGGCCGCGCGTGTGAACGCCTGCTGGTCGATGAGCCGGTTGATCTGCGCCAGCGCCTGCATCTGCGTGAGGCCGGACGCGGTGAGGTTGTCCAGCGTCTGTGCAAACACGCCCTGGCCCTGCACCAGCCCTTCGGTCAGGTGCGCGTGGTGCATGGCGGCGCGGCTCTCCCACAGCGTGGTGGCGATCGACGTGCCCATGGCCCCAGCGGTGATGCGCACGAAGTTGCTCAGGCCCGCAGCTGCCGGGATACGCTCTGGCGCGATACCCGCCAAGGTCAGGGTGGTCAGCGGGATAAAGAAGAACGCCATGGCCGCGCCCTGCAGCAGGGTGGGGATCAGGATGTGGATGAAGTCCGTCTGCACCGTGAACTGCGAACGCATCCACAGCACCGTGCTGAACACAATGAACGCACCCGTGGCCATGCGGCGCGGGTCCCACTGGCCCACCTTCTTGCCCACCAGCGGCGTGAGCAAAATGGCAAAGACGCCCACCGGCGCCAGCGCCATGCCGGCCGAGGTGGCGGTGTAGCCCATCCACTGCTGCAGCCACAGCGGCAGCAGCACTACGTTGCCGAAGAAGAGGGCGTAGGCCACCGACAGCGCCAGCGCACCAAAGGTGAAGTTGCGGCCCTTGAAGAGCTTCAAGTCCACCACCGGGTGCTTCTCGGTCAGCTCCCACACCAGGAAGACGACAAACGCCACCACGGCGACCACGGCCATGGTGATGATTTCGCCCGAGGCGAACCAGTCCAGCTCCTTGCCCTTGTCGAGCATGAGCTGCAGCGCGCCCACCCACAGCACCAGCAGGCTGAGGCCCACCGTGTCGATGGGCAGTTTGCGGATGGGGGTCTCGCGCTGGCGGTAGATGCCCCAGGTGAGCAGCCCGGCTAGCAGGCCCACGGGCACGTTGATGTAGAAGATCCACGGCCAGGAGATGTTGTCGGTGATCCAGCCGCCCAGCAGCGGCCCCACCACGGGTGCGACCAGCGTGGTCACGCCCCACAGCGCCAGGGCCGTGCCCGCCAGGGCCTTGGGGTAGCTGGCGAGCAGCAGCGTCTGGCTGAGCGGGATCATCGGCCCGGCCACCAGGCCCTGCAGCACGCGGAAGAACACCAGCATTTCCAGCGACGAGGCAAAGCCGCACAGCCAGGAGGTCAGCACAAACAGCATTACGCTCATGGTGAACAGGCGCACCGCGCCAAAGCGCTGCGTGAGCCAGCCGGTGAGCGGCACCGAGATCGCATTGGCCACGCCAAAGCTGGTGATGACCCAGGTGCCCTGGCCGGGGCTCACGCCCAGGTCACCGGCAATGGCGGGGATGGAAACGTTGGCAATGGACGAATCCAGCACGTTCATGAACGTGGCCAGCGACAGGGACAGAGTGCCCAGCAGCAAGGCCGTGCCTTGCAGCGGCGGGTAGGCGGCGGGGGCCGGTGGTTGCGCTGCTGCGGGCGCGGCCTTGGCGGGCGCCTGATCGGCTGCGTCTGCAGTGGGGTTGGCGGCGGTCATGCGCTATCCACCCCGTTTACTGCACCACAGGCGACTGCACTGCCGAGGCCACCGGGGCCGAGGCGTGTTGCTGCTGGCTTTGCGCTGGCGCCTTGCCCACCTTGGGCGATGCCACGGCGACGGCGGCCTTGCCGCTGCGGCCCAGGTTGGCAGCAATGATGTGCGCCACCTCGTCGTCGGCAGCCTTGAACTGCGCGTCGAACACGGCGGTGGCAGCCACGGGGGTGGTGCGCTGGGTGTCGGCCAGCGTCTTGCCGCTCTGGTCGGCCGTGTCCACCTTGACTTCCATCGACAGGCCCACGCGCAGGGGGTGCTCCGCCACTTCCTTGGGGTCGAGCGCAATGCGCACAGGCACCCGCTGCACTACCTTGATCCAGTTGCCGGTGGCGTTCTGCGCAGGCAGCAGCGCAAAGGCGGCGCCGGTGCCCGCACCCAGGCCCGTCACCGTGCCGTGGTAGGTGACCTTGGTGCCGTACACGTCGGCTTCCAGCTCAGCAGGCTGGCCGATGCGCAGGGTCTTGAGCTGGCTTTCCTTGAAGTTCGCGTCCACCCACAGGTCGTTCAGCGGCACCAGCGTCATCAGCGGGGCGCCTGCCTGCACACGCTGGCCCACCTGCACGCCGCGCTTGGCCACGTGGCCGTCCAACGGGGCGACCAGCTGGGCGCGCTGCACGGCCAGGTAGGCCTCGCGTACGCGGGCCGAGGCACGCGCCACGTTGGGGTGCTGTTCGATAGAGGTGCCTTCGGTCTGCGTCTGGCTGGCTGCCAGCTGCTCTTGCGCGGCCAGCACGGCCGACTGGGCGGCGGCCACGGTGCTCTTGGCAGCGGCCAGCTGGGCAGTAGCGTGCTGGAACTCTTCCTTGCCCACGGCGCCGCTGGCCATCAGCGGTGCGCGGCGGTTCACGTCGTCCTGCATGCGGGCGGCATCGGCCTGGGCGCGGGCCAGGTCGGCGCTGCGCAGGCTGACTTGCGCCTTCAGGGTGGCGTTGTTGGCATACAGCGTGCGCACTTCGCGCACGGTCTGGGCCAGCTGGGCCTCGGCCTGCTCCAGCGCCACGCGGGCGTCGGCAGGGTCGAGCTTGACCAGCAACTGGCCGGCCTTCACGTAGTCGGTGTCGTCCGCGCCGATGGAAACCACGGTGCCGCCGATCTGCGGCGTGATCTGCACCACGTTGCCCGCCACGTAGGCGTTGTCGGTGGTCTCCACATGGCGGCCATTGGCCCAGTGCCAGCCGCCCCAGCCGATGGCCACCAGCGCGACGGCGGCGGCAATGAGGGTGAGGCCCCGGCGGCGGGCGGTGTTGGCTTCGTTGGCGGTGAGGGGTTCGCTGTGGGCGGTCATGGCAGTGTTCTTTCAGGAATGTGTTGTTGTGTTTTTGGATGTGTGTGGTTTGGTTGCCGGTCAGTGCGATGCGGCGGTGTGCAGCACCGCTGTGTCATCTGTCCAGCCGCCGCCCAGGGCCTTCATCAGCACCAGGCGTGTGTCGAGCTGGCGGGCACGCAGGTCCACGGCCAGGCGGCGCTGGGCCAGCACCTGGCTTTCGGTGCTCAGCACCACCAGGTAGTTGCCCAGGCCCGCGCGGTAGCGCTCCTGCGCAAAGCGGTAGGCCTTTTCGGCGCTGGCCACAGCTTCGTCTTGCAGCGCCTGCTGGCGGGTAAGCGACTGGATGGAGGCCACGGCGTCGCCCGCTTCCTTGACCGCATCCAGCACGGCGGCGTTGTACTGGGCGATGGCGGCGTCCAGCTCGGCAGCGCGGCCGCCCAGCTGGGCGCGCAGGCGGCCGCCGTCAAAGATCGGCAGGCGCAGCGCGGGCGTCACGCCCATCTGGCGCGAGCTGCCGTTGAACAAGCGGTCAAGCCCCAGCGAGTTCAGGCCAATGAAGGCGCCAATGTTGATGTTGGGATAGAACTCGCTGCGCGCGCTGTTCACGCCTTGCGTCGCTGCCTCCACGCGCCAGCGCGCGGCCACCACGTCGGGGCGGCGGCCCAGCAGGTCGGCGCCCAGCACCTCGGGCACGGCGGTGGGCTGCAGCGCGGCAAGGCGGGGTGTGAGCTGGGGCAGCGCGTCGGGCGCCTGGCCGGTCAGCACGGCCAGCTGGCGGCGGCCCAGGGTGATCTGCTCTTCGAGCGCTTCGATTTGTGTGCGGGCATCGGGCACAGCGGCCTGGGCCTGGGTCAATTCGACCTGGCTGTCCAGGCCTGCAGAGGTGCGCTCTTGGGTGAGCTTGCGTTGCTCCTCGCGCTGGGCCAGGGCCCGCACTGCAACATCGCGCTGCGCCACCAGCCGGGCCAGCGCCACATAGCTGCGGCCTACCTGGGCGGCCAAGGTGTTGGCGGCGGCAGCTGCATCGGCCTGGGCGGCGCGGGCCTGGCCCAGGGCGGCCTGCAGCTCGGCGGCATGCTGGCCGAAGAAGTCGGGCGACCAGCTCAGCGAGGCCTGCACGGTGCCGCTGTTGTAGGTGTTGCCTGCCACCGGCGCGGGCACCAGGCCGTTGGCGGTGTAGCGCTGGCGGGTAGCGTCCACGCCCAGGGTGGCTTGCGGGCCGTTGGCGGCCTCGCGCACCTGGCTCAGCGCCACGGCCTGCTCCAGCCGCGCGCGGCTGACGGCCAGGCTGGGGTTGCCTTGCAGGGCTTGGTCGATCAGGGTGTTGAGCTGCTCGTCGCCCAGCGCTTTCCACCACTGGCTGGGGGCGGCGGTGTCGGTGGCTGCGGCGTTCAAGCCCACGGCCGACGGGGTGGTCTGCGCCAGCGGCGTATGGGCAGTGCCGGGGCTGGCGCATCCGACCAGCAGGAGCGCAGCGGCCAGCGCCAGGGCCGATACCGCGAAATGGGCGGCCAGGGCCGAGCGGGTAGAGGGCAGGGGGGATGGGGTGTTCACGGGGTTCTCCAGAATGGTTTTGGGGTGTTGTGTGGAGGAAAACGGTGTGGACTGCGCGTTCAGTCGGCGTCTGCGCCGCGCTGCTGGCGCAGCGCTTCGCCATTGGCCAGCATGCGGCGCAGCAGGCGCAGCAGCAGTTGCCATTCGTCATGGGTGAAGTCGCTCAGGTGGCCGTTGAGCACGTCGGCCAGCACCGGGGGCACCTGGGCGGCTACCTTGTCGCCCTCGGGGGTGAGCGCCAGTTGCACCACGCGGCGGTCGGTGGTGGAGCGCTCGCGTGCCACCAGGCCCTTGGCCTCCAGGCGGTCGAGCGCGCGGGTCATGGAGGCCGGGTCGGTCTCCAGGTCCCGCGCCAGGCTGGCCACGGTGGTGGTGGGGCAGCGCGAGATCTTGAACAGCGGCAACCACTGGGCGTAGGTCAGGTCGTGGGTGGACAGCTGCGCATCGGCCTGGGTGCGGATGGACGTCATCACCTTGCGCATCAGGTAGCCCACGCTGTTTTCGGGCTGAAGCTGGTGGGGGCTGTAGAAGCCCGGGCCGGGCTGCGACGGCGAGGAGGTGTGGGAAGTCATGGAGGGTGAATTTAATTGACTAGACAATGATTGTCTTGGCAAGTAGATAACACCCGCGATGTACTCAGGGTTTTTACGGGGTCATGATTGCTATCAAAGGGATAGCTATAGATGAATACAGACGTGCGCAAGGGACCAATTTGGCATTGAGCCGACGGTACAGCAGATGAGAGTGGGCCGCCCGCGCAGGCCCGTGCAGCGCGTGGACGTATCGGCTATTGACCGGTCAGGCGCTGCGCCCAGGCGGGCAGCGGCTGGGCCAAGGGGGTGACTTGGGCGGGAGAGCACACGGCCACCAGCTGCGGCCCGGTGCCGGTGGCCTCGGCAGCGTCATACAGATAGGACACATCCGCCTGCCGCACGGCCTGGGCCAGGTTCTCCATGGTGCGGGGGTAGCGGGCCAGGATGCGTTCGGGCGGCACCGGGTGCCCACCTTCGCGCACGCGCTGCGCCACGCGGGCCAGCAGCCGGGCCGGGTCGTCCAGCGCCACGATGTACAGGGCCACGGTGTAGCCGCAGCGCTGGGCTTCTTCGATGAGTTCCAGTTTGGAAGGGTGTGAAAACACGGTTTCGCTGGCGAAGTCTGCGCCTTCGCGCAGCAGGGTGGCACGACGGTCATCGGCCCATTGGCGGGCGGCTTCGGACCGGGCTTCGGGGTCAGCAATGTGCTGCAGGTGCGCCTGTTCATACAGGTCGGCGTTCACAAACTCCAGCGGCGGACCCAGGATGCCTTCGCGCACCAGGGCGCGGTACAGCGTGGATTTGCCCGCGCCGTTCGGGCCTGCCAGCAGGTGGAACCAGCGGGGTGGCGTGTGGTGGCGGGGCGGTGAGAAGGGCTGCTGGGCGGGGGCCACCATGCAAGGTCAGGCGACAGGGGTGGCGGCTTTGGCCTGGTTCTCCTGCACCACTTCACGCACCCGCTGCGCCAGCGTGCCGCGCGTTTGGGCTGCCAGCAGGCGGGCGGTGAGGGCATCCACCGACGTGGGGGCCGCCAGGGCGGCGGTGCGCGCCGCTGCGGCTTCGTACTGCTCGATGGCGCTGCGTGCTTCCTGCACGCTCAGGCCGGTGTGTTCCACGATCTGGCCCAGCGTGGCCCAGTATTCGATCTGGCTGGCCACCGAGCGGCGCATGGGCTGCGCGGCCTGGCGGGCCTGCTCCACCAGGTGGGCGGGGAGCTTGACGGAAGAAAAGGCAGTGGCGGACATGGCTATCTCCTGATTGGCGCATTTTGCGCCAATCAGGGCGTGAAAGCAAAGTGCTCTGCCGGCCTCACTCTCTCCGTGTAAGGGTATAGGGCGATACCATGCGCGCTCAAACCTTCATTCACCCACTGATTCAGCCTGCAGACTGCCCTATGACCGAATCTCCCTTGCTCGCATCCGCCCCTTCCGCCATCCCACCGCTGCGTTTTGCCGTGATGGGCGCGGGCGCCGTGGGCTGCTACTTTGGCGCCTTGCTGGCCCGGGCGGGCCATGCCGTCACGCTTATCGGGCGGCCGGCCCATGTGCTGGCCGTGCGTGATCACGGGCTGCGGCTGCAGACGGCGGCGATGGATGTGCAGGTGCCTCTGGCGGCCAGCACCGAGGCCAGCGCCGTGCAGGGGGCGGACGTGGTGCTGTTCTGCGTGAAGTCGTCCGACTCGGAAGACGCGGCGCAGCAGATTCGCCCCCACCTGGCCTCCGGCGCGCTGGTGCTGACCTTGCAGAACGGCGTGGACAACGACGAGCGCGTGCGCGCCGTGCTGCACGCCAGCACCCCCGTGGCAGCCGCTGTGGTCTATGTGGCTACTGCCATGGGCGGCCCGGGACATGTGGTGCACCACGGCCGGGGCGAGTTGGTGATCGCACCTTCGCCGCGCAGCGACGAGGTGGCTCGCCAGCTCACGGCGGCGGGCATTCCCACCCAGGTGTCAGACAACGTGCGTGGGGCGCTCTGGGCCAAGCTGGTGCTCAACAGTGCCTACAACGCGCTGTCGGCCCTGTCGCAGCAGCCCTATGGCCCGCTGGTGCAGGTGCCCGGCGTGACGCAGGTGATTGCCGACATCGTGGCCGAGTGCCTGGCGGTGGCGGCGGCCGATGGGGTGACGATTCCGGGCGATGTGCAGGCGGCGGTGCGCGGCATTGCCAGCACCATGCCGGGCCAGTACTCGTCCACCGCGCAGGACCTGGCGCGTGGCAAACCCACCGAGATCGACCACCTGAATGGCTACGTGGTCAAGCGCGGCGCCGCCTTGGGAGTGCCGACGCCGCTGAACCACGCGCTGCAAGTGCTGGTCAAGTTGGCCGAGATGAAGCGCACTGCGGGCTGAACCGGGGATCCGTCAGGCCAGCGCCGCCTCTTCCAGCAACCGCTCGCGCACTTCCTGCGCGGCCTGCACCATGTGGCGCAGGGCGGCTTCGGTCTCGGGCCAGCCCCGGGTCTTGAGGCCGCAGTCGGGGTTCACCCACAGGTGCTCCACGGGCACCACCTCGGCGGCTTTTTCCAGCAGTGCGGCCATCTCCTGCACTCCGGGCACACGGGGCGAGTGGATGTCGTACACGCCGGGGCCGATCTCGTTGGGGTACTTGAAGTCCCCAAAGCCCTGCAGCAGCTCCATGTCCGAGCGGCTCGTCTCAATCGTGATCACATCCGCATCCATGGCCGCGATGGCGGGCAGGATGTCGTTGAACTCGCTGTAGCACATGTGCGTGTGGATCTGCGTATCGTTGCGCACGCCGCTGGCGCTGATGCGGAAGGCGCGCGTGGCGCGCTCCAGGTAGCTCTTCCACCCCGCGCGGCGCAGCGGCAGCCCTTCACGGATGGCGGGCTCGTCGATCTGGATGATGGCGATGCCGGCGGCTTCGAGGTCGCACACCTCGTCGCGGATGGCCCAGGCGATCTGGTCGGCCGTGGTGGCGCGGGGCTGGTCGTCGCGCACGAAGCTCCATTGCAGGAGGGTGATGGGGCCGGTGAGCATGCCTTTCATGGGTTTGGCGGTGAGGCTCTGCGCGTACTGCGTCCACGCCACGGTCATGGGCGCAGGGCGAGCCACGTCGCCGTAGATGATAGGCGGCTTCACGCAGCGCGAGCCATAGCTCTGCACCCAGCCGTTGGCGGTGAAGGCAAAGCCGTCGAGCTGCTCGCCGAAGTATTCGACCATGTCGTTGCGTTCGGCTTCGCCGTGTACCAGCACGTCCAGCCCCAAGGCTTCCTGCTTGCGCACGGCCAAGGCAATTTCCGCTTCCATCTTTTGTTGGTAGTGGGCTGCATCGAGCGCACCGCGCTTGAAAGCGGCGCGTGCGGCGCGGATCTCGGCCGTCTGCGGGAACGAGCCGATGGTGGTGGTGGGCAGCAGCGGCAGCTTGAGCCGTGCGCGCTGGGCCTTTTGCCGGGCAGGGAAGGCGCTGGCGCGCTGATCGGCCCCTGGCGCGGCCGCGGCAATGCGGGCCGCCACGGTGGCGCGGTGCACGCGTGGGCTGGCGCGGCGGGCGGCCAGGGCGGTGCGGGCGGCGTGCAGTTCGTCGTCTGCCGCTGCTTCGCCTTGCGATAAGGCGGTAGAAAGAACACGCAGTTCGTCCAGCTTTTCCACCGCAAACGCCAGCCACGACTTCACCTCGGCATCCAGCTGCGTTTCGGCCTCTAAGCTGAACGGCACATGCAGCAGAGAGCACGACGGTGCCAGCCACAACTCGCCCTGGTGCTTGTCGGCCACGGGCAGCAGCTTTTGCAGCGCCGCATCCAGGTCGGTGCGCCAGATGTTGCGGCCGTCCACGATGCCCACCGACAGCACTTTGTGCGAAGGCAACCAGTCGGCCACGCCCACCAGCTCGTCGGGCGCGCGCACGGCGTCTACATGCAGGCCGGCCACGGGCAGTTGGCAGGCCAGGCGCAGGTTTTCGGCCAGGGGCGAGAAGTAAGTGGCCAGCAGCAGCTTGGGCGCGCTGCGCGCCAGTTGCCAGTAGCTGGGCTCGAACGCATGGCGCCAGGTGTCGGGCAGGTCCAGGCCCAGAATGGGTTCGTCGATCTGCACCCATTCCACACCCTGGGCCTTCAGGCGTGCCAGCACGGCCTCGTACACGGGCAGCAGTTGGGTCAGCAGGCTGAATCGGTCAAAGCCCGCCGTTTTGGATTTGCCCAGCCACAAAAAGCTCAGCGGCCCCAGCAGCACGGCTTTGACGCGATGGCCCAGTGCCTGGGCCTCGGCCACCTCGGCAAACAGGCGCTCGCTGGCCAGGTGGAACTGGGTGTGGGCGCTGAACTCGGGCACGAGGTAGTGGTAGTTGGTGTCGAACCACTTGGTCATCTCCAGCGCGGGCTGGCCAGCGGTGGTGTGTTTTGCGGTGCAACCGGCGCTGCAGCCTTGGTGGTCGTCTGAGGCGTGCGCCGACACACCCCGCGCCATTGCAAAGTAGCGCGCCAGCTCGGGCGTGTGGGCGTCAAAGCCAAAGCGGGCAGGCTCGCAGCCCAGCAACTGGATGTGGTTGGCCACATGGTCGTACAACGCAAAGTCGCCCACGGTCACACAACCCAGGCCTGCATCGGCCTGCGCCTGCCAGTGCAACTGGCGCAACTGGGCGGCCGTGGCCTGCAGATCGGCCTCGGTGCTGTCGCCGCGCCAGAAGGATTCGAGTGCGAACTTCAGCGCGCGCTGCGCCCCCATGCGCGGAAAGCCCAGGGTGTGCGTGAGCACGGGGCGGCGGGTGGCGGCTGTTACGACAACTGCGGCGAGCGACATGGTGATTTCCTTCTTCTGAATGGAGCAATGCAATGAAGGTACCGATGGTCGCGCGGGCTCGTTTATTATTCAAACGAAAGTTTTAGTCGATCAACTTGAAAATTAATAATGAACCAGTCGATTCTGGAAGTGCGCCACCTGCGCACGCTGGTGGCCTTGCGTGACAGCGGCAGCCTGGTGCGGGCCGCGCAGCTGCTCAACCTCACGCAGTCGGCGCTGTCGCACCAGATCAAGCTGCTGGAAGACCGCTACGGCCAGCCGCTGTTTGAGCGCAAATCGGTGCCGCCGCAGTTCACCGCCGTGGGCGAACGCCTGCTGACGCTGGCCGATGCCATGCTGCCGCAGGTGGAAGGGGCCGAACGCGACATTGCCCGCCTGGTGTTGGGGCAGGGAGGGCAGATGCGCATTGCGGTGGAATGCCACACGTGCTTTGACTGGCTGATGCCCGCCATGGATGCGTTTCGCACGCGCTGGCCCGAGGTGGAGCTGGACATTGTGAGCGGCTTTCACGCCGACCCCGTGGGTTTGCTGCACCAGGGCCGGGCCGATGTGGCCATCGTGTCGGAGGTGGATGCCGACGAGGCGGGCGTGGACTACCACGCGCTGTTTGCCTTTGAGATCCGCGCGCTGCTGGCCAACACGCACCCGCTGGTGGCCAAGCCGCATCTGGTGGCGCAGGACTTTGCCGACCAGACCATCATCACCTACCCCGTGCCCGACGAAATGCTCGATTTGATCCGCCAGGTGCTGGAGCCCGCCGGCGTGCGCCCCCCGCGCCGCACCACCGAGCTGACGGTGGCCATGCTTCAGCTGGTGGCCAGCGGGCGCGGCGTGGCGGCGCTGCCGCTGTGGGCGGTGCAGAGCTACCTGGACCGGGGGTATGTGACGGCGCGGCCCATCGGAGAAAAAGGCCTGCGCGGCGAGCTGCACGCCGCCTGCCTGCCCAGCCTGTCGGCCAAGCCGTATCTGCAGGACTTTGTGCAGGTGACGCGCGAGACCAGTTTTGTCACGCTCAAGGGCGTAGAACTTTTGTAGCCTAGTCCGGCGCGTACTTGTCACCCACCTCTTCGCGCAGCGGATGGGTGTCATAGACGATGTTCATGTCCCGGATGCGGGTGCTGCCCGCGTCGAAGGTGAACACATCCACGCAGGTGAACGTCACCTCGCGGCCGTCGTTCAAGGTCCAGTCGTAGCGAAAGTAGGCGGCGACCCGCACGGCGCCGCCGTTGTCTGGCTGGGCGGACACGAACAGATCCAGCACGGTGATCACGCTGCCGCTGGAGGCCTGGGCGAGCTTTTGGAAAAAGTCGCTCGCGAGCATGGTGCCCAGAAAGGGCGAGTGCACCACGCCATCGTCTTCAAAGCAGGCAATCAACCCGTCGGTATGGCTGGCGTGCAGGTGGGCGAGGTAGGTGCGGACGGTGTCGAGTGGCGTGGTCATGGGCAGGAGCGTGGTGAAGAAAGAAGCCCAGAGCTTCGCCCCTCCCGGCGGCTGCGACAAGAGACAATGGCGCCTCATACATAAAAGCTGCTTATGTATCTGCGCTACCTGCACTACCTCCAATCCGTCATCGACCAGGGCTCGTTTGCGCGCGCGGCGCAGGCCTGTGGGGTGTCGCAGCCCGCCATCAGCCAGGGCATGAAGGCGCTGCAGGCACAGTTTGACGCGCCGCTGCTGGTGCGGGACGGGCGCCGTTATGTGCCCACCGACCTGGCCCGGCGTGTGGTGGCCGAAGGCGCGCCGCTGGCCCAGCGCATCGACGCTTTGTCGCAGGCCCGCCGGGCCGCTGTGGACCGCAATCGGTTGCGCGTGGGGCTCACGGCGTCCGCTGCGCTGGTCTGTGGGCCGCTGCTGTACGAGGCCTGGTGCCTGCCGCAGCCCCAGCGTTCACTGGAGATGACCACCACCGACGAGGGGAGCCTGCTGACGGGCCTGCTGCATGGCAGCTTCGACGCCGTGATTGCGCCCCGGCCGCGCCAGTTTGCCCACCCGGATGTGGTGCAGTGGTACTTGTACGAGCTGCAGCCGCAAATTTATGCACGGCGGCGCCACCCGCTGGCGCAGGCCCGGTCACTGGCCGATTTGCAAGGCGCCGCCTGGGGCTGTGTGGGCCCGAGCGTGAGCGGCCCGGTGGACGTGCTGACCGAGGCGCACCGCGTGCGGCGCATGCCCGCGCCGCGCATGGCCGTGCGCTGCCCGGACTTTGCCAGCCTGCTGAACCTGGTGGTGGGCTCTGACCTGCTGGCTGTGCTGCCACACCCCGCCCTGCTGGGGGCTGCGGCAGAGCAGGTGGTGCCGCTGCAACTGGCCGAGGCACTGCCGCTGTATGGCATGTGGCTGTTCGAGCGCAAGGCGCGCAAGCCCCGCCTGGGGCCGGAGGTGTTTGCGGGGCGGGTGTGAGGCAGGGGCGCCCGGGTGTGGAGATTGATGCTATTTATTTGATAGCTAATCTGGCATGATGGACGCGCGCAAACGGCCTAAAAAGCTTGAAAAACCAACGGTCAGCCAGCCACCGTGCCTGGCACCGGCACCCGCACGGCACCCGAGGTATAGAACGCATGCAGGTTCTCCTGCACCAGGTCCGCCATCGCACGGCGGGTTTCGTGTGTGGCACTGGCGGTGTGGGGGGTGAGCACCACGTTGTCCAGCGCCATCAGGGCGGCGGGCACATGGGGTTCGTTGTCGAACACGTCCAGGCCCGCACCGGCGATGCGGCGCTCGGCCAGGGCGTCGATGAGCGCCGCCTCATCCACCACGCTGCCACGCGCCACGTTGATGAGGTAGCCCTGCGGGCCCAGGGCATCGAGCACATCGCGGTTGACCAGGTGGCGCGTGCCCGCGCCGCCTGCCACCGTCAGCACCAGGTAGTCAGCCCATTGCGCCAGTGCGGTCAGCGACTCGAAGTAGGGTAGCGCGCAGCCCTCGGCCGGGCGGCGGTTGTGGTAGCCCACCTCCATGCGGAAGCCCGCCGCGCGCTCGGCCACGGCGTGGCCGATGCGGCCCATGCCCACGATGCCCAGGCGCTTGCCCGACACGCGCGTGCCCAGCGCAAACCGTGCCTTGGGCCATTGGCCCTGGCGCACAAACCGGTCGCTGGCGGCAATGCCGCGCGACACGTCCAGCATCAGCGCAAACGCCATGTCGGCCACACAGTCGTTGAGCACGCCGGGCGTGTAGCCCACCTGCACGCCACGCGCCTTGGCCGCGCCGATATCCAGCGCATCAAAGCCCACGCCAAAGCTGCTGATGACCTGCAGATGGGGCAGGGCTGCGATCACCTCGCCCGTGAGCCCGATGGACGCCGTGGTGACCACGCCCGAAAACTCCGCGCCGTGCGCCGCCAGAAAGCCCTGCGGGTCGGCCTGGTCGGCCAGGCAGGCCACGCTGTAGCGCGTGGCCAGTTCGGTTTCGAGGGCGGGCAAGGGCAGGCGGCCGATTTGCAGGATGCGGGGCTGGGAAGTAGCTGTCATGGGGCAGTGAAGGGTTTCGGGGGGCGCCGGAATAAAAACAAAGGGCCGCGCGTGGCGGCCCTGCGGGCTACATCATGCCGCTACACGCACGGCCTGGCGGGCCAGCAGCTTCCACTGGCCGCCTTGCTGTTGCCACACGCCCAGGATCTTGATCTGCACCTTGCCGGGCTTGCCCGAGTCGTTGGTGTCGGCCGTGAGGGTGTGGCGCACGATGGCAGAGTTGCCCACCACCTTGATGGTCTGGTCGGTGATGGTGATGGTCACGAAGTCCGACTTGCCCGCCACCAGATCGCCAATGAAGCTGTCCTTGGTGTCCACGCGGCCGCCCGAGTGGCCATAGCTCAGGTCGTCGGCCACGAGGGCAGTCAGCGCAGCGGGCGTGGGATCGATCATGGCCAAGCGCAGGCGTTCGGCAGCGGCGGCCACAGCCTGCTCGGAAGCGGCCGGTGCAGGGGTCGCCGCGGCGGTGGTCGCGTGGCTGGCGCAGCCGCTCAGTGTGACAAGGGCCAGGGCGCTGGCTGCGGCGAGGATGAGGGTCTTGAGCATGTTGTCTGTCTCCTGATGGTGTTGTGTGTTGGCGTGCCGCGTTGGCACCACACGCCCGTGCACGGCCAGGCGCGTGGTGTGTGGAATCGCTGAAAAAAGGGCCTGGAAAACCAGGCCCTTGGAGGCATCCGTCAGGCCACACTTACTGCGGGCCGAGCTTGTCGATCAGCGCCTTGAGCTCTTCCATCTCGCCGGGCTTCAAGTCCGTCAGCGGCGCGCGCACCGGCCCGCCGTCGTGGCCCACGATGCGGGCACCTGCCTTGATGATGGAGACGCCATAGCCTTCCACGCGGTTGCGGATGGCCAGGTAGGGCATGAAGAAGGATTTGAGCAAGCGGTGCTGGGTGGCCGTGTCGTCACTGGCCACGGCCTTGTAGAACTCCATTGCAGTCTTGGGGATAAAGTTGAACACCGCCGACGAATACACCGGCGTGCCCAGCGCCTTGTAGGCCGCCGCATACACCTCGGCCGTGGGCAGGCCGCCCAGGTACGAAAAGCGGTCGCCCATCTTCATGTAGATGGAGGACATCACCTCGATGTTGCCCACGCCGTCCTTGAAGCCCACCAGGTTCGGGCAGCGGTCGGCCAGGATGGCCAGGGACTCGGCCGTGAGCTTGGTGCGGTCGCGGTTGTAGACGATCACGCCGAACTTCACGCTCTTGCAGACCTGCTCCACATGGGCGATCAGTCCTTCCTGTCCCGCTTCGGTCAGGTAGTGTGGCAAGAGCAGGATGCCGTGGGCGCCCAGGCGCTCGGCCTCTTGCGCATGGGCAATGGCCGTACGGGTGGGGCCACCGGCACCGGCAATGATGGGCACCTTGCCACGGCAGGTATCCACTGCGGTCTTGATGACCTGGCCGTACTCGGGGCCCGACAGCGAGAAATACTCGCCCGTACCACCGGCGGCAAACAGCGCGCTGGCGCCGTAGGGGGCCAGCCATTCCAGGCGCTCGATATAGGTCTTGGGGCGGAATTCGCCCTGCTCGTCAAAGTCCGTGATCGGGAACGACAGCAGGCCGGAGCCCATGATGGTTTTGAGTTCTTGGGGAGTCATGTCAGTGCGGGGCGGTAGTAGGAAATGGGAAGGCGAGGGAGGAGGCATGAGGGGTTCGCTGACACCTTCTTAGTCGAGCTTGATGTTGGCGGCCTTCACCACGGTGGCCCAGCGGGCGCGCTCCTTGGCGAAGAACTGGTCTTGTTCGGCTGGAGTCATGGTGACCACCTCGGCGCCCTGGCCGGCCAGGCGCGAACGGATCTCGGGCGCGCGAATGGCGGTGATCAGCGCCTTGTTGAGCTTCTGCACGACGGCTTCCGGCGTGCCACGCGGCACCAGAATGCCTTGCCATGTGCCGGATTCGAAACCGGGCACGCCCTGCTCGGCAATGGTGGGCACGTCGCCGATCAGCGGCATGCGCGTGGCCTTGGAGACGCCCAGCACCTTGAGCTTGCCGTTTTGCACGTGGGGCAGGGTGGCGAGCATGCCGTTCATCAGGATCTGCGTCTGCCCGGCCACGGTGTCCTGGATGGCAGTGACGCCGCCCTTGTAGGGGATGTATTGCCAGCGCGCACCGGCGGCGCGTTCCAGCGCCACACCAGCGACATGGGGGGCGCTGCCGGTAGCGGTGACGGCGAAGTTCAGGTCGTTCTTCTTCGAGTACGCCACCAGCTCCTTGAGGTTGCTGACCGGCACCGAGGGATGCACCACCAGCAGGTGGGGCGAGTAGGCCAGCATGGTCACGCCACGCAGGTCCTTGGAGGGGTCGAACGACAGCTTGGTATAGACCGAAGGGCTGATGGCCAGCGCGCCCACGTCACACAGCAGCATGGTGTAGCCATCGGGCTCGGCCTTGGCCACAAAGTCGGCGCCCAGGTTGCCGTTGGCGCCGGGTTTGTTCTCCACGATGACGGACTGCTTGAGCGCCTCGGACATCGCCTGGCTGATGGAGCGGGCAATGATGTCCGAGCTACCGCCGGGCGGGTAGGGCACCACAATGCGCAGGGTCTTAGCGGGCCAGTCAGCGCTTTGTGCGGTGGCGGAGGCCGCTGCCAGGGTGGCGATGCAGGCGAGAAGGGCGGCTCTACGGCGCAGGGTCATGGAATGTCTCCTGAGTGATGTTGTTAGTCATCGTACAACTAAGATTGCAAAATGGCAATACATGCCATGAGAATTTTGGGTGGTCTTAGGGCGGATTGAGGGTTTTCACTAGCTCTTTCCTGACTGCATTCCTCCTCTGCCAGGCGGGTGGGGAATCCTTGCAGATTGTTCGTCGAAATTCGGGTAATCCCTGCGTGTGTAAGACAGGCTTGTGGTGACAATTCTGATCTTGTTGTACGACAACATATAACGTATGACAAAACCCAACCGCTCCGCCGACAGCTGGGTGCCTCAGCACACAGCCCGGCAGATGACCATCCACCCACACAACCCGCGGTCCAGGCCCTGCTACCGCGCAAACCCCTTTGGGAGACGGCAATGACCTCTACACCACGCATACGCACCCGGGTGGCACAACTGGTACTGGCAGCCGTTGCCGCGCTGTCCACCCCCGGCGCCTGGGCGGCAACCTGGGTGTATGTCGCCAACGCGGACAGCCAGGATGTCTCGGTGCTGGAACTGGACCGCAGCACCGCCACGCTCAAGCCGGTAGACACCGTGCCGCTGGGCGGCACCGCCATGCCGATGGCCGTGAGCCCGGACAAGAAGGTGCTGTACGTGGCGTTGCGCTCGCAGCCTTTCAGGGTGGTGAGCCTGGCGATCGACCCCACCAGCGGCAAGCTGCGCAAGCTGGGCGAGGCCCCGCTGGCCGACAGCATGGCCAACATCGCCACCGATGCCACGGGCCGCTGGCTGTTTGCGGCCTCGTACCCCGGCCACAAGATCACGGTCAACAGCATTGGCAAGGATGGGGCGGTGGGCGCGGTGCAGCAGCTCATCCCCACGGCGCCCCACGCGCACGCCATCCACGCCGATGCGGCCAACCGCCGTGTGTTTGCCACCAGCCTGGGGGGCGACAACCTTTCGGCCTGGCGTTTTGATGCCGAGAGCGGCAGGCTGACCGCCCATGAACCCGCGCTCACGCAGGTTGCTCCCGAAAAATCCGGCCCGCGCCACTTTGTGTGGGATACCGCCCAGCGCACCATGTACGTGCTGAACGAGCTGGATGCCGCCGTACATGTGATGGCTTACGACAAGGAGCGCGGCACGCTGCGCCCGGTGCAGCGCACCACGGCACTGCCCGCAGGCTTTAACGGCAAGCCCTGGGCCGCCGACATTCACCTGTCGCCCGACGGCCGCACGCTGTATGCGTCCGAGCGCACCTCCAGCACGCTGAGCAGCTTTCGCGTCGACGCCGCCACCGGCCAGCTGCAGCCGCTGGGCCAGGTGCCTACTGAAAAAACCCCGCGCGGCTTTGCGGTGGACCCGTCAGGCCGCTTTTTGATCGCGGCGGGGCAGGAGTCGCACCACCTTGCGCTGCACCCCATCGACCCGGCCACCGGCATCCCCGGCACGCCCACGCGGGTGCCGGTGGGCAAAAGCCCCAATTGGGTCGAGATCGTCGATCTGCCCTGAGCGTCCATTGCATTGCACGCGCCAGCCGCACCGGCTTTTTTGCGCTCCGTTTTTCTATCGCCGTTCCGTTCACCATCCACAAAACACCCAGGAGACATCACCATGCAACGCAGAACCCTCATCCACACCGCCGCCCTGGCGGCCGCAGCCTTCAGCACCCTTGTCAGCCTGCCCGCCACAGCCCAGGGCACCTGGCCCACCGGCAAGCCCATCACCTACATGGTGCCGTTTGCTGCAGGTGGCACCACCGACACGCTGGCGCGGCTGATTGGCCAGCAACTGGGTACTGCCCTGGGCACCACGGTGGTGGTGGAGAACAAGGGCGGCGCGGCGGGCAGCATCGGCTCTGAAGCTGCTGCGCGCTCTGCGCCGGATGGCTACACCCTGCTGGGCGGCACCGTCAGCTCGCACGCCATCAACGTGAGCCTCTACCCCAAGCTGGGCTACGACCCCATCAAGTCCTTCAGCCCCGTCACGCTGATCGGCACCAACCCGGTCGTGCTGGTGGTGGCGGCCAACAGCCCTTACAAAACCCTCAAGGACGTGCTGGCGGGGGCGAAAGGCAAGCAAGGCGGCCTGTCGTCGGCCTCGGCCGGCACAGGCAGCTCGCAGCATTTGGCCGTGGAGTTGCTGGCGTACAAGTCGGGCGTGAAGTTCACCCACATCCCCTACAAAGGCAGCGGCCCGGCCATCCAGGATGTGATCAGCGGCCAGGTGGACATGATGTTTGACACCACGGTGGTGGCCGCGCCGCACATCCAGAGCGGCAAACTGCGCGCCATTGCCGTCACCTCGCCCCAGCGCCTGGCCTCCATGCCCGACGTGCCCACCGTGGCCGAGTCCGGCGTGGCAGAACTCAAGGACTTCCAGGTGCAGTCCTGGCAGGCCATCTTTGTGCCGGCTGGCACGCCCACGCCCGTGGTCACGCGCCTGCACGACGAGATCCGCAAGATCCTGGCCCAGCCGGACATGCAAACCCGCCTGAAGGGCTTTGGCATGGAGCCCGCCGACATGACCGTGGCCCAGATTGCTGCGTTCCAGAAGGCCGAAGTCGAGAAGTGGGCTCAGGTTATCAAGGCCGCCAATATCAAGGTGGACTGAGCCACCCGGTAACCCTTATCTCCCCGTGAAGACTTGGCGGAACCGCCTTCGGGCCGTTCCGCTTTTTTTATCGCTGCGCAGGCTGTGCGTCGGCTGCTGCGCCGGTGCCCGCGAGTTTGCGCGGGGCGAGTACCCAATCCTGGTGTTGCCCCGTGAGCAGCAAAAACATCGCAAACACCGGCCCCTGCATGTTGCGCTCGTCGGTGGTGCTCTCCAGCGCCTGCCAGGTGCGCGACTGCACGCCGCCCCGGCTGCCCGTTTGTAGCGGGTAGCCCATCAGCTCCGCTGCCTGCGCCTGACTGAGGCCAGCGGCAACACGCGCGGCCTTGAGTTGGTCGCCGGTGGGAGCGGGCATGTGCAGCGGGTTAGGTGGCAAAGGCGCTTCAGGGGTCATGGTGGGCTGAATGGGGCTGAGGATCTGCAGGTTCGCTATATTTTATATAGCTTATGACGCTTTATGGATAAGCGCTAGAGGCCAATTTGATTGAAATTCAACCATCGGCAACACGCTGCGGTGGCTACTCTGCCGTGGTCAAGCTGTGTTCGTTCAGCTGCGCCAGGTACGACTCGGGCTCGATGTTGGTGTAGTTGGGCACATCGGCCATCAGCGCCGCTGCCGTCTGCTTGGCGGCCGTCTGCGCCTGCTTCAGGTCGCTGAAGAACGCGTTGGTCAGCGCCACCACCTGTCCCGGGCGCGGCTCGCCAGGGTAGAGAACACGGTCGCTCTCCAGCCGCACCAGGCCCAGCGGCTGCAATGCTGCGCGGGCGATGCGCATGTGCTCGGAGTGGTAGTAGTCGTGGTTGAAGGTGGCGCCTTCACGCCAGCGGTAAACGGCGGTGACTTTGATCATTGGTGCGATTCCATCCGGTGGTTGAAACCCGCCACCGTAGGGACAACACACCCGCCGCACAGCCGCGTGCGCGACAGCGTGTCGCCCATGTGGCTCGTATCCGTCCTCGCCGACTCAGTCTTCTTCCGATTCGCCCAGGAACCCGCCGCTCTGGTGCCCCCACAGCCGGGCGTACACGCCGCCCTGGCCCAGCAGCTGGGCGTGGGTGCCTTCTTCGACGATGCGGCCTGCGTCCATCACGATGAGGCGGTCCATGGCGGCAATGGTGGACAGGCGGTGGGCAATGGCGATCACAGTCTTGCCTTGCATCAGCCCGTCCAGGCTTTGCTGAATGGCGGCTTCGACCTCGGAGTCGAGCGCGCTGGTGGCTTCGTCCAGCAGCAGGATGGGCGCGTCCTTGAGCATCACGCGTGCAATGGCCACGCGCTGGCGCTGGCCGCCCGAGAGTTTGACGCCGCGCTCGCCCACATGTGCCTCGTAGCCGGTGCGGCCCTGCAGGTCGGTGAGCGTGGCGATGAAATCCGCCGCCTCGGCGCGCTCGGCCGCCTGGTGCAGGTCGGCCTCGCTGGCGTCGGGGCGGCCATACAGGATGTTGTCGCGCATGGAGCGGTGCAGCAGCGAGGTGTCTTGCGTGACCATGCCGATGTTGCGGCGCAGGCTGTCCTGCGTGACATGGGCGATGTCCTGCCCGTCGATCAGGATGCGGCCCGACTGCACGTCATGAAAGCGCAGCAGCAGGTTGACCAGCGTGGACTTGCCCGCGCCCGAGCGGCCAATCAGGCCGATTTTCTCCCCGGGGCGGATGGTCAGGTTGAGCCGGTCGATGACCGGGCGGGCCCCGGGGCCGCTGCCGTAGGCAAAGGTCATGTCCTCAAAATGCACTTCGCCCTGCGTCACAACGAGTGGTTTAGCGTCGGGCGCGTCCACCACGGTGCGGGGTTTGGTCAGCGTGTTGATGCCATCCTGGATGGTGCCCACGCTCTCGAACAGGGTGGTCATCTCCCACATCACCCAGTGGGCGTGGCCGGACACGCGCAGGGTCATGGCGGTGACGGCGGCCACGGCACCGGCACCGACTTCGCCCGCCGACCACAGCCACAGCGCGGTGCCGCAGGCGCTGAGGATCATGGCCACCACCAGGATGTGGTTCACGATCTCGAACCGGCTCACCAGGCGCATCTGGGCATAGCCCGTGAGCTTGAACGCGTCCATGGCGGCACGCGCAAATTCAGACTCGCGCCGCGTGTGCGAGAACAGCTTGACGGTGGCGATGTTGGTGTACGCGTCGGTAATGCGCCCGGTCATTACCGAGCGCGCATCGGCCTGCGCCTTGCCCACCTTGCCCAGGCGCGGCACAAAGTACCAGCAGGCCAGGCCATAGGCCACCATCCACGCGGCAAAAGGCGCCAGCAGCCGCGCGTCGAACCCGGCCAGCAACACGAGGATGGTGACAAGGTAGATGCCCATGCCGATCACCACGTCGGTGGTCGTGAAGATCATGTCGCGCACGGCAAGGGCCGTCTGCATGATCTTGGTGGTGATGCGGCCCGCAAACTCGTCCGCGTAGAACGCCATGCTCTGGCCCAGCATCAGCCGGTGAAAGTTCCAGCGCAAGCGCAGTGGGAAGTTGATGGCCAGCACCTGGTGCTTGATGCTGGTCTGCACGGCCACCAGCAGCACCGAGGCCAGGAGCAGGGCGGTGATGCCAATCAACTCTCCTTTGCGCTCGGCCCACAGCGCACCCGGGGCCGTGCTGGAGATCCAGTCCACCACATGGCCGAGCACCGCAAACAGCAGCGCTTCATAGATGGCAATGGCCGCAGACAGGCCTGCCATGGCTGCTACATAGCCACGCAGGCCACGGGTGCCATCCCACACAAAGGCCATGAAGTCTTTGGGGGGCAGGTGAGGTTCGGCGGGGGGATAGGGGGGAAGGCGGCTTTCGAAAAAACGGAACAAAGTCAGAACTCCTTGTCCACCATGGTACGTGCGGTGGTACCGCTCTGTGGCGCCCGGCCGCAATGCACTCAGGACCATGAGGGTCAGCCCCATGGGTGGGGAATTGGGGTAGGAGCAGGCCCCTACGCCGACGGTTTGTAGACCACGCGGATGCGCGGCACCTGCTTCACGCCGGGCTGTTTGGTCAGAAAGCCGTACAGAAACTCGGTCAGGCTTTTTTCGCACAGCGCCAGCACGGCCGGATCGGACGCCATGGCCTCGCCCTGCTGGCGAGCGCGTTTGGCGGCCTCCTGGCTCAGCTTGATGACAGCGCCCTTGTTGTCGGTCAGCAGCCCGCCCGAGAGGATGCGGTGCTGCAGGTTGGTAACGGCTGGTGCGGCCACCAGCGCGGGGCGGTGGATGTGCACCTCGATGCCGCCGTTGGTGGCGTGCAGCTCGTAGCTTTCGGGGCGCAGGTCAAAGCCGAAGGCGTATTCGGCGGTGTAGGTGATGGCTACTACACCGGTGGATGCGATGCCCAGCACCGATTTTTCGATGATCTGCGTGGCGCCTTCTTCGCGGACCACGGTGGCGGCGAGCAGCTTCATCTGCTCGGCCAGCGTCTGTTTGCCTGCGGTGAGGTAGCTGGTGTAGCGGGTATAGCCCAGCAGCGCATTGTTGAGTTCGGTCACTTGGCGCTGCAGTTGTGCCGTCTGTGCCAGGGCACTGTCAACGCGGTGCTGCGCCCACCAGCTGGCCGCGCCTGCGGTGAGCAGGCACACGGCCAGGGCCGCACAAGAGATCCAGGCAATGCGTTTCATCAATGGGGTACAGCGCAGGGCGTGTGGTGGCCAACAGGTCGCTGGTGGGCGCCCACCGTTAGACGAGCAGCGTGACCACCACGATCACCACGCCCAGGGCCAGATTCACGCCCACCCAGCTGCGGATGCTGCCTAGGGCCTTGCCGCCGGCGGGCCAATCCGATGCAGCCACCGCCCGCTGCAGGCGTCGGAACAGCGCAAACCGGATGTGCCCGAAGATGACCATCATCGCCAGGCCCAGCGTGGCCATGATGGTCCAGTCCAGTGGCATGGCAAAGCTGCCCCCGGCCTGCACCGTTTGTTTGGCCACGCGGCCGATCATCCACAGCCCGCTGCCCAGCACCACCAGCACGGCCACTCCCACGGCGGCGAAAAAGCGCTGCAGCACATCGTGCATGAGCCGCACGCGCTGCGGGGGCTCCAGCGACTGCGCTGCGGGGCGCAAAAAGAAATGGGCAAACACCATGCCACCGATCCACACGATGATGGACAGGACATGGGCGAGCTGGAGCGCGTTGTAGAGCATGGCGTGGAACGTTTGGAATAAAGGGTTTGGGTGGGAGCAAAAGAGAGAGGGCGGTGCGGCAATCAGCGTCAAGGCACCAGCCCATCCCGGGGTGAAGCCACCCGCACCTGGTTGCCGCCACTTTTCTTGGACAGGTACATCGCCTCGTCGGCATGGCCCAGCAACCGGTGTTCTTCGCCCCCATGCTCGGGGTAGATGGCCACGCCGATGCTCGGCTGGATGCTCAGGCGGATACCTTCCAGGTCAAATGGCTGGCCGAAGGCTGCCAGGATCTTGTCGGCCGCTGCGGCGGCGTGTTCGCGGGCATGGCCGCCTTCGAGCAGCACCACAAATTCGTCGCCCCCCAGGCGCGCGACGGTGTCCGAGCCGCGCACGCACTCCAGCAGCCGCTGGGCCACCCGCTGCAGCAGCAGGTCGCCCATGGCATGGCCCAGGCTGTCGTTGACCTGCTTGAAGTCGTCCAGGTCGAGGAACAGCAGCGACAGCAGGCTTTGGTCGCGCCGCGCGCGGGCCAGTGCGGTCTTGAGGCGGTCCAGAAACAGCTGGCGGTTGGGCAGGTGCGTGAGCTGGTCGTACTGCGCCATGTGCTCCAGGCGCTCATGCATCTGCTTGCGCTCGATGGCGGCTGCGACCTGGGTGGAGACAAACTGCAGCAGCTCCTTGTCTTTTTCGGTGTAGCGGGCCTGCTCGGTGTAGCTTTGCAGCACCAGCGCACCGATGGCGCCTTTCTGGGTTTGTAGCGGCACGCCCAGCCAGTAGAGCGGTGCGTGTTCCTGGGGTAGCTGCCGGCGCAGTTGCGCGGCGCGGGGGTCGGCGTTGTCGGGGGTATCGGGCGTCAACAGAAGGGTGCTGCCGCTGTGGATCACCTCGGCACACAGCGCATCCTGCACTGGCGCCGGGGGCGTGGGGGCGGCGCCCGGTTCGTTGACGTGGTACGGAAAACTCAATGAATCACTGCAGGCGTCGTAGAGCGCGACCGCGAAGTTGGTGGCAGGCAGCAGGCGCCCGATGATCTGGTGAATGTGCTGGAACAGCGCCTGCAGGTTGTGTGTGGTGTGAGCGGCTTCGGAGATGGCATAGATCACCGCCTGCATGGACTCGGTGAACTTGCGCTCGGTGATGTCGTGCGCCACCGCCAGTCGCCGCTGCTTGTCAGGCAACCAGCGCGCAGTCCAGCGGACGTGCGCGATGGAGCCATCCTTGCGCACATAACGGTTTTCAAACTGCAACTGCAGATGGCCATCCATCACACGCTGCGCCTGGCTTTGGGTGACTGCCAGGTCTTCGGGGTGCACCAGGTCGAACATGCGCTTGCCAATGACTTCCTCGGGGGCGTAGCCAAAGATGCGCTCGAACGCCGGGCTTACAAACTCAATGGTGCTGTCCACATGGACGACGCAGACCGCGTCGAGCAGCAGGTCCACCACGTTCTCAGAAGGGATGCTTTGCATGAAGGGTAGCGCGCACAAGGTGCCAAGAAGACCCATTGTGCCGTGCGCCCCCTTGTTGTGCGGCATG
Source organism: Acidovorax sp. FG60 (assembly GCF_057808995.1). Classification (NCBI taxonomy): domain Bacteria; kingdom Pseudomonadati; phylum Pseudomonadota; class Betaproteobacteria; order Burkholderiales; family Comamonadaceae; genus Acidovorax; species Acidovorax sp. FG60. Next base: position 108,395 of record NZ_JBMDJC010000002.1, on the reverse strand, counting down.
GATGCAGCCCGCAACCCAAGGGATATCCATTAAGCTACTACGGATTGCTATTCAATTGATAGCTGTTGGCGCCTGTGGTTAAAGCGCTGTAAGCATTTTTTTAGGTGTATTTTTCTTCCAGCGCATCCCAGGCCATTTTTTGGACCAGCCGCTGGCGCTCGGCAAACGGCGCCACCAGGGCGGGGTCTTCATCAATGCGTTGGGTGTCGCGCAGCACGGTCAGCGCCTTCTGCATGCCCGCCACCGCGCCCTGCAGCGCGGCGTTGGCGTACAGCACCAGGCCGTAGCCCAGGGCGGCCAGTTCTTCAGCGCTGGTGATGGGCGTCTTGCCGCCGATCACCATGTTCATCAGTTGGGGCGCGGCCAGCCGCTGGGGCAGGGCGCGGATCTCGTCCAGCGTGGTGACGGCCTCCACAAACAGGATGTCGGCGCCCGCCTCCTGAAAACGCTGGGCGCGCTCCACTGCCGCTTCAAAGCCCTGGGTGGCGCAGGCATCCGTGCGTGCCAGGATGAGGGTGTTGGGGTCGCGGCGAGCGTCTACGGCGGCCTTGATCTTGCCCAGCATCTCGTCGGTGCTGATCACCTCCTTGCCGCTGAAGTGCCCGCAGCGCTTGGGGCTGACCTGGTCTTCGAGCTGGATGCAGTCGGCACCTGCGCGCTCCAGCGTTCGCACCGCGTGGTAGGTGTTGAGTGCGTTGCCAAAGCCCGTGTCGGCATCCACGATGAGCGGCAGCTCCACCGCGTCGCGTATGCGGGCCGTGTGGTCGGCAATGTCGGTCAGCCCCATGAAGGCCTGATCCGGAAGGCCGAACCACATGTTGGTGACGCCTGCGCCGGTGATGTAAATGGCTTCAAACCCCAGGTCGGCCACCACGCGGGCGGAGAGGGCGTTGAAGGCGCCAGGCACGATGACGCCACGGCGGGCGTGGGCCAGGGCCTTGAGTTGTTGTTTGGTGTTCATGAATTGCAAGGGATTTGATTTGCTATTATTTTTGTGGCTACAAAGGCTTGACGGATGGGCGGAAGAGGCTAAAAAAGTCAAAAAATACCGCCAGGCACACGCACCCAGCCTTCCATCAGGATGCGGGCGCTGCGGCTCATCAGGGCCTTGGTCACCTTCCACTGGCCGTTGACCTGCGCTGCTTCGGCCCCCACACGCAGGGTGCCCGAGGGGTGGCCAAACCGCACGCTGCTGCGCACGCCCCCGCCCGCTGCCAGGTTGACCAGCGTGCCGGGGATGGCTGCGGCCGTGCCAATGGCCACCGCCGCCGTGCCCATCATGGCGTGGTGCAGTTGGCCCATGGAGAGAGCGCGCACCAGCAGGTCGATGTCTTTGGCGTCAATGGCTTTGCCGCTGGAGGCCGTGTAGCTGGCGGGAGGCGCGGCGAAGGCGATCTTGGGTGTGTGCTGGCGGGTGGCGGCCTCGCTCAGCTGCTGGATCAAGCCCATGCGCAGGGCGCCGTGCGCGCGGATCGTCTCGAAGCGCGCCAGTGCCGCCGCATCGCCGTTGATGGCCTGCTGCAGCTCGGTGCCGGTGTAACCCAGCTCTTGCGCATTGAGAAAAATGGTGGGGATGCCCGCGTTGATCAGCGTGGCGGCGAAGCTGCCGACCCCGGGCACCTCCAAGGTGTCCACCACGTTGCCCGTCGGGAATAACGCCCCCACGCTCCCCACTGCGTGTGGTTCGCTGCCCCCCGAGGGGGCCCTCGCCAGCTTGGGGCGGCCCGGCGCTGTCGAGATGGCTCCCCCGTCATCGCCATCCTCCGCCGGGTCCATGAACTCCAGCGCCACCTCGGCGGCTGCAAAGGTCACGCCGTCTAGCTCGAAGTCGCCCGTCTCCTGCACCTGACCGTTGCTGATGGGCACATGCGCCACGATGGTCTTGCCGATGTTGGCCTGCCAGATGCGAACCGGAAAGGTGCCCTTCTGTGGAATACGCGCAGCATCGATCAGCCCCATGTGGATGGCACACGGCCCCACCGCCGCCGACAGGTTGCCGCAATTGCCGCTCCAGTCCACAAACGGCTGGTCGATGGATACCTGGCCAAACAGGTAGTCCACGTCGTGGCCCGGCTGCGTGCTGCGCGACAGGATCACGGCCTTGCTGGTGCTCGACGACGCATTGCCCATGCCGTCGATCTGCTTGCCGTACGGATCAGGGCTGCCCAGTACGCGCAGCAGCAGGGCATCTCGCGCGGGGCCAGGTTGTTGCGCGGGGGCGGGCAGGTCGTCAAGGCGGAAGAACACGCCTTTGCTGGTGCCGCCGCGCAGGTAGGTGGCGGGAATGCGGATCTGTGGTGCGGAGTGGATGCTCATGAAGAAATATCAAATTTAATAGCGCACAGTGCTTTCTAGGCGGGTGCAAGAGCCTGTTTTTTGTCTGCATTCTTGGCAAGAAAGTCTTGCGCAAAGCGCTGCAGCACGCCGCCCGCCTGGTAGATGGAGACCTCTTCGGCGGTGTCGAGGCGGCATGTCATGGGCACCCGGGTAACTTCACCATTTTTGCGGCGGATGACCAGGGTGAGGTCGGCACGGGGTTGCATGTCTCCCTCCACGCCATACACCTCCGTCCCATCCAGCCCCAGCGTGATGCGGTTGACCCCCGCCTCAAACTCCAGCGGCAACACCCCCATGCCAATCAGGTTGGTGCGGTGAATGCGCTCAAAGCCCTCGGCCACCACCACCTCCACTCCCGCAAGCCGCACGCCCTTGGCGGCCCAGTCGCGGCTCGACCCCTGGCCGTAGTCGGCACCGGCAATGATGATGAGCGGCTGGCGGCGGTTCAGGTACGTTTCCATGGCCTCCCACATGCGCATGACCTGGCCTTCGGGCTCCACGCGGGCGAGTGATCCTTTTTTCACCTTGCCATCCACCACGGCCATCTCGTTGACGAGCTGCGGGTTGGCAAACGTGGCGCGCATGGCCGTGAGGTGGTCACCCCGGTGCGTGGCGTAGGAGTTGAAGTCCTCCTCGGGCACGCCCATGCGCACCAGGTATTCACCTGCTGCACTGTCCGGCAGGATGGCGTTCGATGGCGACAGGTGGTCGGTGGTGATGTTGTCGGGCAGGATGGCCAGCGGACGCATGCCCGTCAAAGTCCGCGGGTGGGCGGCCAGCGCGCCGATGCCCTCGGTGTCCCAGTAGGGCGGGCGGCGGATGTAGGTGGACTGCGGGCGCCAGCCGTACTGCGGCGACACGCGCTGGCCATCGTCGTGTCGGATGGCGAACATGGGCTCGTACACGGCGCGGTACTGCGCGGGCTTCACGGCAGTCTTCACTACGGCGTCGATTTCTGCGTCACTGGGCCACAGGTCTTTGAGGCGAACTTCCCTCCCGTGCACCACCGCCAGCACGTCTTTTCCAATGTCAAAACGCACCGTGCCCGCCATCGCATAGGCCACCACCAGCGGGGGCGAGGCCAAAAACGCCTGCTTGGCATAGGGGTGGATGCGCCCGTCGAAATTGCGGTTGCCCGAAAGCACGGCGGTGGCGTACAGGTCACGGTCAATGATCTCCTGCTGGATGGCAGGGTCCAGCGCGCCACTCATCCCGTTGCAGGTGGTGCAGGCAAAGGCCACGATGCCAAAGCCGAGCTTTTCCAGGTCGGCCAGCAAGCCCGCTTCCTTCAAATACAGCTCCACCGCCTTGGAGCCGGGCGCCAGCGAGGTCTTGACCCAGGGCTTGCGCGTGAGACCCAGCCGGTTGGCGTTGCGCGCCAGCAGCGCGGCGGCGATCACGTTGCGCGGGTTGCTGGTGTTGGTGCAGCTGGTGATGGCGGCAATGACCACGGCGCCATCGGGCATCGTGCCGTCCTGCGGTGCGGGCATGGCCCAGGGGCCCGCGATGCCTTGGGCGGCCAAGTCGGACGTGGCAACGCGCGCATGCGGGTTGGAGGGGCCGGCCAGGTTGCGCACCACGCTCGACAGATCGAACACCAGGTTACGCGCGTAGACCGCATCTTTGAGGGTGTCGGACCACAATCCCGCTGCCTTGGCATAGGTCTCGACCAGCTTCACTTGTTCCGCCTCGCGGCCCGTCAGCGTCAGATACTCCAGCGTCTGTTCGTCGATGCTGAACAAGGCCGCCGTGGCGCCGTATTCGGGAGCCATGTTCGAGATGGTGGCGCGGTCACCAATCGTGAGCTTGGCTGCACCTTCGCCAAAGAACTCCAGGTAGGCACCCACCACCTTGGCCTTGCGCAAAAACTCGGTGAGCGCCAGCACCACATCGGTGGCGGTGATGCCGTCCTGGCGCTGGCCGGTCAGTTGCACGCCCACGATTTCGGGCAGCCGCATCATCGATGCGCGCCCCAACATCACGTTCTCGGCCTCCAGGCCGCCCACGCCGATGGCGATCACGCCCAACGCATCCACATGGGGGGTGTGGCTGTCGGTGCCCACGCAGGTGTCGGGGTAGGCCACGCCACGGTCGGCATGGACAACGGGCGACATCTTTTCCAGATTGATCTGGTGCATGATCCCGTTCCCGGCAGGGATCACATCCACGTTGGCAAAGGCTTTTTTCGTCCACTCGATGAAGTGGAAGCGGTCTTCGTTGCGGCGGTCTTCGATGGCGCGGTTCTTGGCAAACGCATCGGGGTCGAACCCGCCACATTCCACGGCCAGTGAATGGTCCACGATGAGCTGCACTGGCACCACGGGGTTCACCTGGGCCGGGTCGCCGCCTTCTTTGGCAATCGCATCGCGCAGGCCCGCCAGGTCCACCAGGGCCGTCTGGCCCAGGATGTCGTGGCACACCACGCGCGCCGGGTACCAGGGGAAGTCGCGGTCGCTGCGCCGCTCGACGAGCTGGCGCAGGCAGTTGTTGATGGTGGCCGGATCGGCGCGGCGCACGATGTTTTCGGCAAACACGCGGGCGGTGTAGGGCAGGGTGGCCCAGGCGGCGGGTTGTAGGGCTTCGACAGCGGCGCTGGCGTCGAAGTAGTCCAGCTGCGTGCCGGGCAGTTGCTTGCGGTACAGGGTGTTCATGGCCATGGGGCTGGGTACTGGGTCGTCTTGATTTTTATTTGCGGTCCTGGATTGGTACGAACGTCAGGTCTTCCGGCCCGGTGTAGTTCGCACTCGGCCGGATGATCTTGTTGTCCTGCCGCTGCTCGATGATGTGCGCAGCCCAGCCGCTGGTGCGCGCAATGACGAACAGCGGAGTAAACATGGCGGTGGGCACACCCATCATGTGATAGCTCACGGCGCTGAACCAGTCGAGGTTGGGGAACATCTTTTTGACCTCCCACATCACGGTCTCCAGCCGCTCGGCAATGTCGAACATCTTGGTGCTGCCAGCCTCATGCGACAGGTTGCGCGCCACGCCTTTGATGACCACATTGCGCGGGTCGCTCACGGTGTAGACCGGGTGGCCGAAGCCAATGACCACCTCCTTGGCCTCCACGCGGCGGCGGATGTCGGCCTCGGCTTCGTTCGGGCTGTCGTAGCGTTTCTGGATCTCGAAAGCCACCTCGTTGGCACCACCATGCTTGGGGCCCCGCAGCGCGCCGATGGCGCCGGTGATGGCCGAATACATGTCGCTGCCCGTGCCCGCCACCACGCGGGCGGTGAAGGTGCTGGCGTTGAACTCGTGCTCGGCGTACAGGTTCAGCGAGGTGTGCATCGCACGCTCCCACGCCGCGCTGGGCTTGGAGCCGTGCAGCAGGTGCAAGAAGTGCGCACCGATGGAGTCGTCATCGGTCTCCACCTCGATGCGACGGCCCGAGCTGGCCCAGTGGTGCCAATAGAGCAGCATGGAGCCCAGCGACGCCATCAACCGGTCGGCAATGTCGCGCGCGCCCGGCAGGTTGTGGTCGTCCTTTTCAGGCAGCGCACAGCCCAGGGCCGAGACGCCCGTGCGCATCACGTCCATGGGGTGGCTGGCGGCGGGCAGTTGCTCCAGCGCCTGCCTGACCGACAGCGGCAGGCCGCGCAGGGCCTTGAGCTTGGACTTGTAGGCACGCAGTTCGGCGCGTGTGGGCAGCTTGCCGTGGACCAGCAGGTGGGCGATTTCTTCGAATTCGCAGACCTCGGCAATGTCGAGGATGTCGTAGCCCCGGTAATGCAGGTCGTTGCCCGTACGGCCTACGGTGCACAGGGCGGTGTTGCCCGCCGTCACGCCCGAGAGCGCGACGGACTTCTTGGGCTTGAAGCCCGGGGTTTCAACGGTGGTAGTCATGCGGTCTCCTGGTTTACATATGTGTTGGTGATGGCAGCGGGGCGGCCTTTGCCATCCACCGCCACCATTTCAAAAATCCCCTTCAGCACTTCGTCCTGGGGCGAGCCCAGCGTGGCGGCCAGACCGGTCACGCACACGGTGAGCGAGCTGCGCCCGATGCGGCTGACCCAGGCGCGCAGCGTGAGCACATGGCCCACGGGCACGGGGGCCAGAAAACGCACGTCGGTCACGCTCGCCATCACCACATCGCGCTGTGCGGCGCCGCGCGCTGCCAGAAACGCCGCCTTGGCCATGAGCTGCAGGGCGTTGCCGCCAAACAGCGTGCCGTAGTGGTTGGCTTCGGCGGGGAACACGATTTCCGTCAGCTCGACGGTGCCAGTGGGGGTTGTCATGCTTCGCAATTTACGCACAATGGCACCCCTCTGTAAGGGCTGAATTGGCGAATGATTGCGAACCCAAAACTCTTGGTTTGCGAATTTTGCGAATAATTGTTGGGTCGCTCTCTGCCGCCACCGCGAAAGATCGAATGAAAAAAACCTTCATGGGCGTGCGCCTGCGTCGCTTGCGCGAAGAGCGCGGCATGACCCAGATTGCGCTTGCGCGGGCGCTGGACCTGTCGGCCAGCTACCTGAACCAGCTCGAGCAGAACCAGCGCCCGCTCACGGTGCCTGTTTTGCTCAAGATCAACGCCGTGTTCGGTGTGGATGTGCAGCGCTTTTCGGACGACGACGAGGCGCGCCTGATCACCGGCCTGCGCGAGGCGCTGGCGGACCTGCCTGCGGGCGTGGGCGGGGAGGGCGCTGGGGATTCCGTATCGCTGGCCGAGATCCGCGAGCTGGCCGCCGGCATGCCCGCGGTGGCCCGCACGCTGCTTGCGTTGCACCAGCGGCACCGGCAGGCCCTGGAGCGGCTGGCGGCCCTGGGCAACGACCGCAGCGGCGAGGGCGTGTTGGCCCCGCACCCACCCATGGCCTATGAAGAAGTGCGTGACTTCTTCTTTGCGCGCCAGAACCACATTGCCGAGCTGGACGACGCGGCCGAGCGATGTGCCGCCGACTGGGGCCTGCTGCCCGGCCGGGCCGATGAGGCGCTGGCCCAACGCCTGCTCGTGGCCCACGGGGTGCGCGTGGTGGATGTGGCCGACCTGCCTGGCCAGGCGCAGCGCGTGTTCCAGGCCGAGGCCGGGCTGCTGCAGCTGGCGGCGGGGTTGGAGCGCGGGCAGCGCGCGTTTCAGATGGCGACGCAGCTGGCGTTTCTGGAGCAGGGCGCCGAGCTGCAGCGCTTGGCCGACAGCGCCGGGTTGTCCAGCGACCAGGCCCGGGCGCTGGCACGCATTGGCCTGGCCAACTACTTTGCGGGGGCGCTGGTGCTGCCCTACACCGCCTTCTTGCGGGCGGCCGAAGCGGCGCACTACGACATCGACCGGCTGGGCCACCAGTTTGGCGTGGGTTTTGAGACCGTGTGCCACCGCCTCTCCACCCTGCAACGGCCCAGCGCGCGGGGCGTGCCGTTCTTCTTCATCCGGGTGGACCGCGCGGGCAACATCAGCAAGCGGCAGTCGGCCACACACTTTCACTTCAGCAAGATCGGCGGCACCTGCCCGCTGTGGAATGTGTATGGGGCCTTTGCCCAGCCCGGCCGCACCGTGCCACAGGTGGCGCGCATGCCTGACGGCCGCGCCTACCTGTGGGTGGCGCGCACCGTAGCGCGCAGCGGGGGCGGGTGGGGCGTGCCAGGCAAGGAGTTCTCCGTGGCGTTGGGCTGCGACATCCGCCACGCACCGCAGCTGGTGTATTCGCGCGGGCTGGACCTGGCCAACCCCGAGGCCGCCGTGCCCATCGGCATGGGCTGCAAGGTGTGTGAGCGCGACGCCTGCCCGCAGCGGGCGTTTCCTCCCATAGGGCGCGCGCTGGATGTGAACGAAAATCGAAGCCGCTTTGCGCCGTACCCGGTGGCGGGCCGCCCGGGGCAGACACTCTGTTGACCTGGGTTATGAAAACCGCTCATCAATTCATAGCTGTCGACGCATGAGGGTGTTGCGCTGACGGCACTTTCTACCAAATAACTGATTGGTAACCAGTTGTTGTGCCGCCGCTTGCTCCAACGGATGGCAGATTGCCGCTATCCTGCGCTTTGCCCGAATCCTTGGTGCGGCTGCCATGGCACATACCCATAACGCAGGTACCTTTGTCCAGGCTCAGCTCTGATACCGAATGCCAACGCCCACCCGCCCCACGCCATGGCCCCACTGACGCAAAACGGTCGATACCGGCACTGGATGGCCGGGTTGGGCGTGGCTGTGCTCGGCGTGACGGTAAGCCTTTGGCTGGCCTGGCAGCAGGCCGACTCTGTGGCCCAGGTCGGGCGCGCGCGATTCATGCAGGAGGCGCGCGGGTTTGCCGATGCGCTGAGCCAGCGCATCGAAGGGCATACCGAGGTCGTTAACGGCCTGCGCGGCCTGTTCACGGCGAATCCCCACCTCACGCGCCTGGAGTTTGAGCGTGCGGCCAGCGACCTGGAGGTGGGCCAGCGCTACCCCGGTGTGCGCAACCTGTCGTTCACCCGCTGGGTGCCTGGCGCCGAGCGGGCCGCCTACGAAGCCCGCGTGCGTGCCGACACTTCGCTGACCTCCCAGGGCTACCCCAACTTCACCATCCGGCCGCCGGGCGAACGGGCGGAATACTTTGTGGCCGAATACCTGTGGCCCATGGCAGGCAACGAAGGTGTGCTGGGCTTTGACATCAGCAGCCAGCCCACCAACCTGGCCGCCATGCAGTACAGCCGGGACAGCGGCCACACTGTGGTCTCTGCCCCGTTTGATTTGCTGCAGGAAGAAACACACCGCCAGGGGTTTGTGATCCGCGTGCCGGTTTTTGACTACACGGCGGGCACGCCGGAGCCCCGCTTCCTGGGGGCCGTGGCGTCCACCATCCGGGTGTATGACCTGGTGCAGGCGCTGGGCAGCCAGGGCCTGCTCAACGGGATCGTCGTTTCCATGGCCGACCATGGTTCGGTGCGGGCAGGCTCTGCCGACTCCACGGTGCGGCCCTTGCTCGCACAGTCTTCGGCGGCATTGCCCGGGGCGCAGCCGTTTGTGCGCGACCTGCAGGTGCATGACCGGCGCTGGCGACTGACCTTCTACCCGGCACGCTCGTTCCTGTCGCCCTCCGAGGCGCGGCTGCCCGTGCTTGTAGGGCTGGGCGGTGCGCTGGTCTCCTTGCTGCTGGCATCTACCGTGGGCCTGCTGGTGCGCCAGCGCACGCTGGCCCTCGCACGGGCCCAGGTGTCCGAAGATGCCCGGCGCGAAAGCGAAGAACGATTTCATGCTTTGTTCAACCAGGCCAGCGTGGGCGTGGCGCTGCTGGACACCACCACCGGCCGATTTCTGCGAGCCAACCAGCGCTATTGCGACATCGTGGGCTACAGCCCTGACGAGATGGCTGCGCTCCATGTCCAGGCCCTCATCCATCCTGACGACCTGGAGGCCGACACGCAGCACCTGGAACGCCTCAAGAAAGGCGAAGTGCCCGAGTACCGGCTCGAAAAGCGCTACCTCCACAAGAGCGGGCACATCGTGTGGGTGGACCTCACGGTGTCGCCCATGTGGGTACCCGGGGCCCGGCCTGACCACCACATCGCGGTGGTGCAGGACATCACGGCACGCAAGCGCATGGAAGACACCCTGCGCAGCAACGAGCACCGGCTGCGCGGCATCCTGGAACGCCTGCCCATGGGCCTGTGCCTGGTCCAGACCGACGGCCGCATCAGTTTTCGCAACGACCGCTATGTGCAGATCTGCGGCTACGCGGCGCAAGACGTACCGGACGTGGAAACCTGGTGGCAGCGCGCTTACCCCGACGAATCTGAACGCACCGCTGTCCACGATGCCTGGCGCCAGGCCGCAAAGCAGGCCGTGGCGGGCGACGGGGTGATACCCGCCCGCGAGTACACCATTCGCTGTGCCGATGGCACACGGCGGCCCGTCGAGGTGTCGGGGGTGGTGGTGGAGGGCGGGCACCTTGTCACCATGCAGGACCTGAGCCAGCGCAAGGCGGCCGAGGAAGAGATCAACAACCTGGCCTACTACGACCCGCTCACCCGCTTGCCCAACCGCCGCCTGCTCATGGACCGGTTGCAGCAGGCGTTGGCCACCAGTGCCCGCCACCAGCGCAGCGGTGCCTTGCTGCTGCTGGATCTGGACAATTTCAAGACACTGAACGAAACCCGGGGCCACGACAGCGGCGACAACCTGCTGCTGCAGGTGGCCCACCGGCTGCGCAATTGCGTGCACGAGGACGACACCGTGGCCCGCCAGGGGGGCGACGAGTTTGTGGTGGTGCTGGAAGACCTGGGCGACAACCCCGAGGAGGCTGCGGCCCGCAGCGAAGAGGTGGGTCAGCGCATCCTGACCGCCCTGCGCGAGCCCTACGTGCTCAACGGCGCGGCGCACCACAGCTCGCTGAGCATGGGGGTCACCATTTTCAGCGGCATGCGCGAGACGGTCGACGAGCTGCTCAAACGGGCCGACCTGGCGCTCTACCAGGCCAAAAATGCGGGTCGCGACACCCTGCGCTTTTACGACCCCCAGATGCAGGCTGCTGTCAGCGCGCGCGCCGCGCTGGAGCTGGACATGCGCATCGGCCTGGCGCAGGGCCAGTTCGAGCTGTACTACCAGCCGCAGATCGACCGGGGCCGCATCACGGGGGCCGAGGCGCTGCTGCGCTGGCGCCATCCCCGCGACGGGTTTGTCTCGCCGGCGCATTTCATTCCGCTGGCGGAAGAGACCGGCCTCATCCTTCCGCTGGGTGAATGGGTGCTCCAGGCGGCCTGCGCGCAACTGGCCCGCTGGGCGCGGCACGCCGACCTGGCGGGTTTGGGGCTGGCCGTGAACGTGAGCCCGCGCCAGTTCCACCAGGCCGGTTTTGTGGCCCAGGTGCTGGCAGCACTGGCCAGCTCAGGCGCGCAGGGGCCGCAGCTCAAGCTGGAACTGACCGAAGGCCTGCTGCTGCAGGACGTGGAAGACACGATCGAAAAGATGGGCCAGCTCAAGGGATATGGCGTGGGCTTCTCGCTGGACGACTTTGGTACCGGGTACTCGTCGCTGGCCTACCTCAAGCGCTTGCCGCTGGACCAGCTCAAGATCGACCAAAGTTTTGTGCGCGACGTGCTCACCGACCCCAACGACGCCGCTATCGCACGCACCGTGGTAGCCCTGGGCACCAGCCTGGGCCTGCGCGTGATCGCCGAAGGGGTGGAAACCGAGGCCCAGCGCGAGTTTCTGGAGCGCCACAACTGCCACGCCTGGCAGGGCTACCTCTTCAGCCCGCCCGTGCCCGTGGCGGAGTTTGAGGCACTGGTGCGCAAAACCAATGGGGTGGATGCGCAGGACCCACAGGACGCACACGACGCACACGGCGCGTAACCCAGGAACGCTGCCCCCATCCGGCCCCGGGCCTTGCTGGCACTGCTGCAGAATATCAATATTCATAGCGTGAAATCGTTTCTGGATAAGCGGTAGGGCCTGTTTTTTCCAAATGTTTCTGTCGCACCCTCGCTCTGGCGTCTGGGCATGCTGCCAAGGGCCCGTGGTCATCGGGCGGCGCGGTATCATTCCGCCCTTGCTGCGGCCTGCGTGTTCCGGCCCGGAACGTCCGTCTGGCGCCACTTTTTGCACCCCAGCCTTCTTCCTCTTTTTGCCCGCCCCCTGACCCGTGCGTCTCACCTCGATCAAGCTTTCCGGTTTCAAGTCGTTCGCTGAACCCACCAACTTCATGCTGCCCGGGCAACTGGTCGGCGTGGTGGGCCCGAACGGCTGCGGCAAGTCCAACATCATGGACGCGGTGCGCTGGGTGCTGGGCGAGAGCAAGGCCAGCGAGCTGCGTGGCGAGTCCATGCAGGACGTGATCTTCAGCGGCACCACCACCCGCAAGCAGGCCAGCCGCGCCAGTGTGGAGCTGGTCTTCGACAACTCCGACCACCGTGCGGGCGGGCAGTGGGGCCAGTACGGCGAGGTGGCCGTGCGCCGCGTGCTCACGCGTGACGGCACCAGCAGCTACTACCTCAACAACCAGCCCGTGCGCCGCCGCGACGTGCAGGACGTGTTCCTGGGTACGGGCCTGGGGCCCCGTGCCTACGCCATCATCGGCCAGGGCACCATCAGCCGCATCATCGAAAGCCGCCCTGAGGAACTGCGCCTGTTCCTCGAAGAGGCTGCGGGCGTCTCCAAATACAAGGAGCGTCGCCGCGAGACCGAAAACCGCCTGTCGGACACGCGCGAGAACCTCACGCGGGTTGAAGACATCCTGCGCGAGCTGAACGCCAACCTCGAAAAACTCGAAAAGCAGGCCGAGGTGGCCGCCAAGTACAACACCCTGCAGGCCGACGCCACGCTCAAGCAGCACCAGCTGTGGTTTTTGAAGCGGGCCGAGGCTGAGGAGCAGCAGAACAAGGTGCGCCTCGATGGACTGCAAGCCGTCAACGACCTGGAATCGCGCATGGCCGATCTGCGCGCGGTGGAGTCTGACCTCGAAACCATCCGCCAGGCCCACTACGCCGCTGGCGACCAGGTGAACCAGGCCCAGGGCAAGCTTTATGAAGCCACGGCCGAGGTCGGCAAGCTCGAAGCCGAGATCCGCTACGTGATAGAAGGCCGCCAGCGCGTGGAGCAGCGCCTGGTCACGCTGGCCGAGCAGATCGCCCAGTGGCAGGCCCGCAAGGAAGAGGCCGACATTGAGCTCGAGAACCTGGCCGGTGCCGGGGTGGACGCCGAAGAGCGCGCCGAGATGCTGGCCGCCCAGGTCGAAGAGCAGGCCATGCAGCTGCCCGACCTGGAAGAGGCCCTGCGCCAGGCGCAAAGCCGCACGGCCGAGCAACGGACTGCCGTGGTGCAGGTCCAACAGCAGATTGGCGTGCTCGCTGCCGAGCAGCGCAGCTTTGACGAACAAAGCCGCCAGCTCGACGCCCGCTTTGAGCGCCTGCGCACCGACCGCAACGCGCTGGCCGCGCCCGACGAAGCCCGCCTGACCAACCTGCGCGAGCAGCTCGAAGAAGCGCAAGAGATCGCAGAAACGACCGAAGCCCGCCTGCACGAGCTGCAGGAGTCCGTACCCCAGCTCGACGACGACCGCCGCGCGCGCCAGCAGGCCGTCAACACCGAAAGCGCTCGCCAGGCCGACCTGTCGGCCCGCATGGAGGCCCTGAAGGCGCTGCAGGAAAAGGTCAAGACCGACGGCAAGCTGCGTCCCTGGCTTGCCAAACATGGGCTCGACGGCCTGCAAGGCCTATGGAGCCGCATCCACATCGAGCCCGGCTGGGAAAACGCGCTCGAGGCGGCCCTGCGCGAGCGACTGGCCGCGCTGGAGGTAGGGCGCCTGGACATGGTGCGCGGCTTCCTGGGTTCCGGCGGTAACGATGCGCCGCCCGCACGCCTGGCTTTCTACAGCGCCCCCGCTGCGGGCCACCCCGAAACATCGTCCCCTCACGCCCGCCTGTCGGACCTGCTGCGCCTGAACGATGCGGGCCTGCGTGCGGTGTTGGTGGACTGGCTGCAGGGGTGCTACACCGCTCCCACGCTGGACGACGCTTTGGCCCGCCGCAGCACGCTGCAACCCGGCGAAGTGGTGTTTGTGCCCACGGGCCATGCTGTCAGCGCGCACAGCGTGAGCTTCTATGCGCAGGACTCTGAGCAGTCCGGCATGCTGGCCCGCGCTCAGGAGATCGAGCACCTCGAAAAAGAGCTGCGCGCGCAGGCCCTGATCGCGGAAGAATCGCGCACGGCCCTGGTCCGCGCAGAGGCTGCGTATGCCGATGCTTCCCAGCGCCTCGTGGCCGCACGCCGCGAAGCCACCGAAACACAAAGTCGTGCCCACGAGCTGCAAGTCGAAACCCTGCGCCTGACCCAGCTGGCCGAGCAGACCCGCGCACGCAGCCAGCAAATCGACGGCGATCTGGCCGAGGTGGAAGCCCAGCTGGCCGACCTGCAGGAGCGCCGCGTGGCCGCCGAGGCACGCTTTGAAGAACTGGACATGCAGCTGGCCGACAGCCAGGAGCGCGAGGCCCAGCTGGGCGACAAGGTCATCGAAGCCGAGCGCAAACTCACCGCCTGCCGCGAGCAGCAGCGCACGCTGGAGCGCCAGGCGCAGGAGGCCACGTTTTCGCAGCGCAGCCTGGAGGCGCGCCGGGGCGAACTCAACCGCTCCATCGAAACCGCCACCCAGCAGGCCAAGGCCCTGGCTGACGAAGAGCAGCGCGCACGCGATGAGCTTGCCCGCCTATCGGATGCGGCTGCGCAAGGCGGCCTGCAGGCCGCGCTGGAAGTGAAGATGGAGCGCGAAAAGGCGCTCGCCGCCCAGCGCAGCGAATACGACGATCTGACGACCAAGCTGCGCGCCAGCGATGAACGCCGCATGCAGCTCGAACGTGCGCTCGACCCGCTGCGCGCGCGCATCACCGAATTCCAGCTCAAGGAGCAGGCCGCGCGCCTGGGCCTGGAGCAGTACACCACCTTGCTGACCGACGCCCAGGCCGACCTCGAAGCCGTGGCCCAGTCGATCACCGAAGGCAATGTGCGCGTGGGTGGCCTGCAAAGCGAAATCGACCGCCTGCACCGCGAGATTGCCGCCCTGGGCGCCGTGAACCTGGCAGCGCTGGACGAACTGAAGCTGGCCAGCGAACGCAAGATCTTCCTCGATGCGCAAACCGCCGACCTGACCGAGGCCATGAACACGCTGGAAGACGCGATCCGCAAGATCGATGGCGAAACACGCCAGCTGCTCTCAGGCACTTTCGATACGGTCAACGGCCACTTCGGGCGCATGTTCCCCGAGCTGTTTGGCGGCGGCCAGGCCAAGCTCATCATCACGGGCGACGAAATCCTTGATTCCGGCGTGCAGGTGATGGCCCAGCCACCCGGCAAGAAGAACCAGACCATTCACCTGCTGTCGGGGGGCGAAAAGGCCCTCACGGCCATCGCACTGGTGTTTGCCATCTTCCAGCTCAACCCCGCGCCGTTCTGCCTGCTGGACGAGGTGGACGCGCCGCTGGACGACGCCAACACCGAGCGTTATGCCAAGCTCGTGTCCAGCATGAGCAAGGGCACGCAGTTTTTGTTCATCAGCCACAACAAGATCGCGATGGAAATGGCCGAGCAACTGATCGGCGTGACCATGCAGGAGCAGGGCGTGTCGCGCATCGTGGCGGTGGACATGGAGTCCGCGCTTTCGATGGCCGACGCCTGAAAAACTCAAATTCTCTGAACCCATGAGCACATTGCAACTGAGTCTGGCCATCATCGGCGGTCTGGTGCTGGCCCTCATCGTGGCCTACAACACCTGGACCTCGCGCCGCAATGCGCCCAAGCGCGCGCTGCCGCAAGAGCCCGTGGATCCCGCCGGTGAGCCGGTCCAGCGCCAGGAGCCTGGCTTCGATGCAGGGGCTGCCGTGGCCGTACCACCGGGTGAGTTTCACGGCCTCGACCGGGGCCCCGATCCCTCGGAGCATGCGGTCGATGCCGATGAGGCCCTGCAGCTGCCCGTGCCACCGTTTTCGCTGGAGCGCCGCCCCGGGCTCGATCCGCTCATCGATGTCATTGCATCGCTGCAGCCCGAGCATGTGGTGTCGGGCGATGCTGCCCTGGCCGCGCTGCCGCCGACCCGCCGCGCAGGCAGCAAGCCGTTCGCCATCGAAGGCCTTAACGAAGCGAACCAGCAGTGGGAAACCCCTGCACCGGGCCAGCGCTACCAGAGCTTCCAGGCCGGCGTGCAGCTGGCCAACCGCATGGGCGCGCTCAACGAGATCGAGTTTTCCGAGTTCGTCGTCAAGGCCCAGGCGTTTGCCGACGCGATCAATGCCGCCCCTGACTTCCCCGACATGCTGCAGGAAGTGGCCCGTGCGCGTGAGCTGGACCAGTTCGCCAGCGACCACGACGCCCAGCTCATGTTCATGCTGCGCGCCCGCCAGGCCGCCTGGAGCCCCGGATACGTGCAGCAGAACGCCGCCCGCCTGGGCTTTGTGCCCGGTGCCATGCCCGGCCGCCTGGTGCTGCCTGCCAGCGCACAGGGCCTGCCGCCCCTGCTCACGCTGGGCTACGACACCCAGGCTGCGCTGGCCGAAGACCCCGACCAGTCCGCCATCCGCGACATCACTCTGAGCCTGGACGTGGCGCAAGTTCACCGTACCGAACAACCCTTTGCGCGCCTGCGCGACGTAGGGGCCGCGCTGTGCGACGCGATGGATGGGGTGCTCTGCGACCAGAACGGCCAGCCGCTGCCCGCGATGGCCATGGATCCGATTGCTGCGGACCTGGAGCTGCTGTACGACCAGTTGGATGGACGCGACCTGTCGGCAGGTTCTGTATTGGCCCGGCGCCTCTTCAGTTGAGCGTTGGTACGGTCATGACCGACAATTTGGACCTTTTTTCGGCTCCAGCGCCCGCAGATCAAGCGCAACCAGCTATCATAATCAAAGCACTGCGCAACCAGCTCAACCACTGGGCGCACCAGTACTACGTGCTGGACGAACCCACGGTGCCCGATGCCGAATACGACCGTGTGTTCCGCGAGTTGCAGGCGCTGGAGGCTGCGCACCCCGACCTCATCACCCCCGATTCGCCCACGCAGCGCGTGATTGGCGCCGTGATGGAGGGCTTGGCATCGGTGCGCCACGCGGTGCCCATGCTCAGCATCCACACCGAAACCGACACCGAGGCCACCGGCGCGCAGGCGTTTGATGCCCGCGTGCGGCGCGAGCTGGGCCTGTCGGAATCGGACCCTGCCATCGAATACGTGGCCGAGCCCAAGTTTGACGGCCTGGCCATGAGCCTGCGCTATGAAAACGGCCGCCTGGTGCAGGCCGCTACGCGCGGTGATGGCGAGGTGGGCGAGGACGTGACGCACAACATCCGCACGATCCGGCAGATACCCCTCACGCTGCCTGGCGGTGTACCGCCGCTGCTCGAAGTACGTGGCGAGGTCTACATGCGCCGTGCAGACTTTGATGCTCTCAACGAGCGCCAGCGTGAGCAGGGCGGCAAGACCTTTGTGAACCCACGCAACGCCGCAGCGGGTGCGGTGCGCCAGCTCGACTCCGGCATCACCGCCCAGCGTCCCTTGAGCTTTTTCGCCTATGGCCTGGGCGCCATCACGCCGCCCGGCGATGGCGGGCCGGTGTTCCGCACGCACTACGAGATGCTGCAGACGCTGAAGTCCTGGGGTTTTCCAGTTGCAGCGCAGGTGCAGATTGCGGTAGGTGCTGCTGAATTGGTAGCATTTCACCAGCAGGTGGGAGCCAGCCGCGATGCGCTGCCGTACGACATCGACGGTGTGGTCTACAAGGTCAATTCCCTGCAGTTGCAGCGCGACCTGGGCTTCAAGACCCGCGAGCCGCGCTGGGCCGTGGCGCACAAGTACCCGGCCCAGGAGATGGCCACCAAGATCGAAGGCATCGACGTACAGGTAGGCCGCACCGGCAAGATCACGCCGGTCGCACGCCTTGCGCCAGTGTTTGTGGGCGGTGTCACCGTCACCAATGCCACGCTGCACAACCTGTTCGAGATTCGCAAGAAGGGCGTGCGCGTGGGCGACACCGTCATCGTGCGCCGCGCGGGCGATGTGATTCCCGAGGTGGTGGGTGTGATGCCGGGCAAGCGCACGGGGTATGTGCCCAACTTCCGCATGCCCGCAGCCTGCCCCGTGTGCGGTAGCGATGTGGTCCGCGAAAAGGGTGAAGCCAACCACCGCTGCACGGGTGGCCTGTTCTGCGCCGCGCAGCGCAAGGAGGCCATACTGCACTTTGCCGCGCGCCGCGCCATGGACATCGAGGGCCTGGGCGACAAGCTGGTGGACCAGCTGGTGGACGCCAACGTGATCCGTACGCTGCCCGACCTGTACCGGCTGGGCCTCACGTCGCTCATCGCGCTGGAGCGCATGGCCGAGAAGTCGGCCCAGAACGTGCTGGCTGCGCTCGAAAAATCCAAGCAGACCACCTTGCCGCGCTTCCTGTTCGGCCTGGGGCTGCGCCATGTGGGCGAGGCCACGGCCAAGGACCTCGCTCGGCACTTTGGCACGCTGGACGCCATCATGGATGCGAGCGTGGAGCAGTTGCTGGAGGTGAACGATGTGGGCCCCGTGGTGGCACAGAGCCTGCACACCTTCTTCCAGCAGCCGCACAACCGGGAGGTGGTCGAGCAACTGCGCGCCTGTGGCGTGACCTGGCCCGAAGGCCCGGTGGCCGAGCGTGCCCCGCAGATCCTGGCGGGCAAGACGGTGGTGCTGACCGGCACCTTGCCCACGCTCAGCCGTGATGCCGCCAAGGACATGCTGGAAGCCGCTGGCGCCAAGGTGGCCGGTTCGGTCAGCAAGAAGACCAGCTATGTGGTGGCGGGCGCCGAGGCCGGCAGCAAATTGGCCAAGGCCGAAGAGCTTGGCGTGCCCGTGCTGGACGAAGCCGGCATGCTGGCCCTGCTGTCGGGCACAGGCGCCTGAGGCAATCTCTCCTTTCTCTGAGTTTTTGATGCGCACATTGCTGCTTTCCTTTCAGGCCCGCGCGGCGGCCCTGTTCCGCTGGCTGGCCGGCCTGTTCGCCTGGATACCCCGCCCGCTGCGGCGCGCGCTGATGTGGGGAGCCATGGCCGTGCCTGCCGCCGTGCTGGTCTACACGCTGGTGCTGATCCCGTTCACCCCCTCCATCAGTGACATCCGCAAGGCCAAAAGCGAGCTGCCCGCGCAGCTGATGTCGGTGGACGGCAAGCTGCTGGCCGAATACCGCTGGGCCAACCGCGAATGGGTGGAACTGAGCCAGATATCGCCCAACGTGGTGAACGCCCTCATCGCCACCGAAGACCACCGTTTTTACGACCACTTTGGTCTGGATTGGCGGCGCACGGCATCGTCGGTGGTGCACACGCTGCGCGGGGACCCACAGGGCGGCTCCACCATCACGCAGCAGCTGGCACGCAACCTGTTTCCGGAGGAGATCGGGCGCTCGCGCGTGTTCCCACAGGCCCTCACGCGCAAGCTCAAGGAGGCGATCACCGCGCTCAAGATCGAGGCGTCGTACACCAAGGACGAGATCCTGGAGACTTACCTCAACACCGTGCCGTTCCTCTACAACGCCTACGGTATCGAGATGGCCGCGCGCACGTATTTCGACAAGTCGGCCGACAAGCTCAACGTGCTGGAAAGCGCCACGCTGATCGGCATGCTCAAGGGCACGGCCTACTACAACCCCGTGCTCAACCCCGAGCGTGCCCAGGCACGGCGCAACACCGTGCTGTCGCAAATGGTCAAGC
The DNA here is from genome assembly GCF_057808995.1 of Acidovorax sp. FG60. Classification (NCBI taxonomy): domain Bacteria; kingdom Pseudomonadati; phylum Pseudomonadota; class Betaproteobacteria; order Burkholderiales; family Comamonadaceae; genus Acidovorax; species Acidovorax sp. FG60. Next base: position 88,930 of record NZ_JBMDJC010000002.1, on the reverse strand, counting down.
GCGGCAAGCTCGAAGAAAAGCAGCTGGAGGCCCTGCAAAAACGCCCGCTGCGCGTCAATTTCGAGCGCCAGACCGAGGTCATGGGCCCCGCGCCCCACTTTGCGATGCAGTTGCGCAAGCAGCTCATCGAGTGGGCCGACAGCCATGGCTACAACCTGTATGCCGATGGCCTGGTGATCCGCACCACCATCGACTCGCGCCTGCAGGCCATTGCCAACCAGGCCGTGGCGCGCCAGGGGCGCCAGCTGCAGGGCGTGGCAGACACCGCCTGGTCCCAGCGCAATGGCTGGGGCCCGAAGAGCGAGCTGGTGCAGACGCTGGTGCGCGAAAGCCCCGAATACCGCAACGCCGTGGACAAGGGCCAGACCCCGGAAGATGCATTGCAGGCGCTGCTGGATGACACCGCCTTCCTGCAGAAACTGCGCGCCGAGAAGACGCGCGTGCAGGCCGGTTTTCTGGCGCAAGACCCGGTCACCGGCCATGTGCTGGCGTGGGTGGGCAGCCGCGACTTTGCGCAAGACCCGTTCGACCATGTGCAGGCGGCGCGGCGCCAGCCTGGCTCCACGTTCAAGCCCTTTGTGTATGGCGCGGCGTTTGCCAGTGGCGCGTCGCCCAGCGATACGCTGATGGACGGGCCCGTAGAAATTCCCCTGGGCGGAGGCCGCGTCTGGCGCCCCACCGATGGCGGCCCGCCCAGCGACCAGCCCATGACGCTGGCCGATGGTCTGGCGTTTTCCAAGAACACCATCACCGCACAGGTCATGCAGCAGGTGGGCCCGGCCCGCGTGGCCGAGGTGGCCCGGGCCCTGGGGGTGCGCCAGTCGCCGCTGGAAGAGGTGCCATCTCTGGCGCTCGGCACCAGCCCGGTCACCCTGAAGGAAATGGTGACGGCCTACAGCTCCATCGCCAATCTGGGCCGCTATGTGGAGCCCGTGCTGATTACCCGCATCGAGGACCGCCGCGGCAAGGTGCTGGAGACTTTTGCGCCGTCTGCCCCTGAAACGGTTTTCGAGCCACGCGCCGCGCAGACCTTGCGCAATACCATGCGCGGCGCCATCGACCGGGGCACGGCCACCGCAATCCGCACCCGCTATGGCATCCAGGCCGATGTGGCGGGCAAGACCGGCACTACGCAGGACAACACCGACGGCTGGTTCATCCTGATGCACGCGCGCGTTGTGGCGGGTGCCTGGGCGGGTTTCAACGACGGCCGCATCACGCTGCGCAGCGATGCGTGGGGGCAGGGGGCGCGCAGCGCGTTGCCCATGGTGGGCGAGTTCATGCAGCAGGCCATTCGCACCAGGGCGATCAACGGGAATGACCGCTTTGTAGACGAGTTTGTGGATACCCCCCCGCCACCGGTGGATGGATCACTGGGCGCGATGCGGGAATGGATCCGGGGCCTGTTCGGAGGGGATGCGCAATCCCCCTCTGCGCCGGCCCCCTGGCCCGGCACTCCGCCACGGCCCAGCGGTGATGGGCTGCCACCGGTCACCACGGACCCTGCTGGTTCGTCCCGGCCGCCTGTGCCGGCCGAGGAGCGGGTGGGCGGGTAGGTGCGAAGTGGCGGGGTGGGCCTGCGCACCCCACGCCACCGAAGCGTTGCACAACGCTGCCAACTTTGACGTTGTAGGACGGCGTCGCCAGTCACTCCATGGTGCGGCTGGCGCCTCCCTTATGCGCGTAACCGAACAGACCTATTACGGTGGGGCCCGCACATTGGCCCATGCAGTCGTTGTTGGACTGCATGCAACGCCAAAGGACTCACCATGAAAACGATTACCACCACCTTGCTTGTGCTGGCCACCCTCACCCTCGGCGCCTGCACCGGCCCCATGGGCCCCCCGGGAGCGCAGGGCAATACCGGCAATACGGGATATACCGGCAAGACCGGTGACACCGGCTATACCGGAGCCACCGGAGCCACGGGCAACCAGGGAAACACGGGTTACACAGGGGCTACAGGCAGCATGGGGTCCACAGGGGCCACAGGCGGGCAGGGCAGCACGGGTGCTACCGGCATGCAAGGCGCCACGGGCTACCAGGGGGATACAGGTGCCACGGGTGCCAAGGGCAACACCGGCAACACTGGTAGCAAGGGCAACACCGGTAATACCGGAACCTCGGGCGATGGCAGTACCGTCATCGTCATACCCGCCAAGCCGTGACACGGCGCGCTCGGCGGCTGACGGCCCGCGACCGGCTCACGTTCTGGCCGTTGAACGTGGCGGCGGGGGATCCGTACAACCGGTAGCCCAGTGCCAGCGCGTAGCTGACACGGCGGCAAAAGCTGGCGTCATCAGGGCCTGTGAGCAAGCGGTAGGCTGGCAGGCCATCGGGAGGTGTGCTGGCCGGGGCAGGGGACGTGGAGGTGGTAGTGGCAGTCATCCCACGGCCTATTCGATGTCAATGAAGTGCATACCCATGGCGCCCGCCTTGCGGTCGGCAAAGTAGCATTCCAGGGTTTCCTTCACGGTGCGGAAGGCCAGTTCGTCCCAGGGTACCTCGTCTTCGGCAAACAGGCGCGCCTCGATGGTCTCGTAGCCGGGGTTGAACTGGTCGCTCAGCAGCGTGGCGCGGTAAAACAGGTGTACCTGGCCCACACGGCGCACATTCAGCAGGCTGAACAGCGGGCCCATTTCAATCTGGGCGCCAGCCTCTTCGTCTGTTTCTCGCGCGGCGCCCTGGGCCGTGGTTTCGTCCAGCTCCATGAAGCCTGCGGGCAGGGTCCACTTGCCCCAGCGGGGTTCGATATTGCGCTTGCACAGCAGGATTCGGCCATCGGGCAGTGCGGGCACCGTGCCCACCACGTTGAGCGGGTTCTCGTAGTGCACCGTGTTGCAGACGGGGCACACCGCGCGCTGTTTGGTGTCGCCGTCGTCCGGCAGGCGGTAGACCACGGCGGTGCCACAGGCGCGGCAGTGTTTGATGGGGCTGCGGAAGGTCATCGGAGGATTTTTTGAATCAAATCGGCTGCCAGCGCTTGTTCTATAAGCGCAAGCAGCTATGAAAAGCATAGTGCAGGGTGTGCGTCCAGACTGGGGCCCCGCGGCGCCCCGGCCAGGGCGTTACACCACGCTCAAGCGCAGCGTGCCCAGGCCTTCGACACCACCCTCCAGCACATCGCCGCGCACCACGGCGCCCACGCCTTCGGGGGTACCGGTGTAGATCAGGTCGCCGGGCTGCAGCTCCCACGCGGCCGATAGGTGTTCGATGGTTTCGGCAATGTTCCAGATCAGCTGGGTGACGGTGCTGCGCTGGCGGTCGGCGCCGTTGACCTGCAGCCAGATGGGCGCGTTGGCCACGTCGCCAGCCTGGGCAGCCGGGGTGATGGGGCCAATGGGCGCGCTGGCATCAAAGCCCTTGCCGATGCACCAGGGGCGGCCCTGTTTTTTCATGTCGTTCTGCAGGTCGCGGCGTGTCATGTCCAGGCCCACGGCATAGCCGTAGATGTGTGCCAATGCGTCGGCGGCCTTGATGTTTTTGCCACCCTTGCCGATGGCCACGACCAGTTCGATCTCGTGGTGCAGGTTGGCGGTGAGGCTGGGGTAGGGCAGCTGGCCCGTTTCGCCCGCGTTGACCACCACGATGGCATCGGCGGGCTTCATGAAGAAGAAGGGTGGCTCGCGGCCGGTGAAGCCCATCTCCTTGGCATGCTCTTCATAGTTGCGGCCCACGCAATAAATGCGGTGTACGGGAAAGCGGTCGCCGCTGCCCACCACGGGCACGCTGGCCACGGGGGCGGGAGAAAACACGTAGCTCATGTCAGCCTCTCGAATTTCTGGGTTCAATGGAAATGAATGGTTGCCGGACGGCGCGGATGCCAGGGCAGGGACTGTGTCGCAAAAACCCCGGGGTGGACCCTGCGCGCCCTCGGTGTGGCAGTGTGCCATGGGCGCGGGCCGACTGCTGGGGGGCGCTACACTCGCGCCCATGGCAAAGAGCTTCGATTTCCACAACACGCCAGGCCACCTGGTGCGCCGTGCCCACCAGCGAACCGTGGCGCTTTTCATGGAAGAGACTGCGGGGTTTGACGTGACGCCGGTGCAGTTCGCCATCCTGCACGAGCTGCTGGCGCGGCCCGGTGAAGACCAGGTCACGCTGGCGTCCCGCGTGGCGTTCGACGCTGCCACATCGGGCTCGGTAATTGGGCGGCTCGAAAAACGCGGCTGGATCCGCCGCGAGCCCGACACCCGCGACCGCCGCCGCAAACTGCTGTGGATCACCCCCGAGGGCGAGGTCGCCGCGCTACAGATGCGTGATGCCGCCCAGCGTGTGCAGGAGCGGCTGATGGCGCCACTCAATGCGCAGGAGCGCGTCGATCTGATGGCCATCCTGTCCAAGGTTGTCTACAACCACCAGGACCCGGCAGGGGCCTCGGGCGCCTGACGGACCCGGGCGGCCCCGAGGCTTGCCCATTCAGCGCCCGCTGTAGTGTGGGGCCTCACTGCCACGCTTTGAAACGTCCCCTTTCACAACGCATTTTCTGCATGCAGCTCTACAACTACTTCCGCTCCTCCGCCTCGTTCCGCGTGCGCATCGCGCTGCAGATCAAAGGCCTGCCTTACGACTACATCCCCGTGCACCTCGTCAAGGGTGAGCACCAGGCCCCCGCGTACGCCAGCCGCATCGGCGATGCGCTGGTACCCACGCTGGTGATCGATGACGGAGCGGCGTTGTCCCAGTCGATGGCCATCATCGAATACCTGGAGGAAACCCACCCTACGCCCGCGCTGCTGCCTGCCACGCCCCTGGCGCGGGCACACGTGCGTGCGCTGGCGCAGATGGTGACGTGCGAAATCCATCCCATCAACAACCTGCGCGTCCTCAAGTACCTGGTGCGCGAGCTGAAGGTGGACGAGGGGGCCAAGAATGCGTGGTACCACCACTGGGTGCGCAGCGGGCTGGAGGCCTTTGAGCGCCAGCTGGCACTGTTGGCGCAAGAGCGCGAAACCCAGGGCCTGCCTCCCTCCGTGCTGTGCTGGGGCGACACCCCCACGCTGGCCGACTGCTGCCTGGTGCCGCAAATCTTCAACGGCCAGCGTTTCAACGTGGACCTGGGTGGCCTGCCACTCACGATGGGGGCATTCGAAGCCTGCATGGCATTGCCTGCCTTCCAGAAGGCCCAGCCGTCCGCCTGCCCGGACCACGAAGCTTGACCCCGCACGAAGGCCCTCTGGCGGCGGCCGACTGCTTGGTGCCCGACTGGCCCGCGCCCGAGGGCGTGTTTGCACTGTGCACCATACGCACGGGGGGCGTGAGCCTGCCACCCTATGACAGCCTGAATCTGGGGACCCATGTGGGCGATGACGCGGCCGCTGTGCACACCAACCGCATGCGGCTGCAATCCACGGTCGCTGCGGTGGCGAATGGCACACGGGCGGTGTTTCTGAACCAAGTACACGGCGATGGCGTGGTGCACCTGGACAGCAGCACACCCGATGGCATCGACGCCGATGCCAGCGTGGCCACCGCGCGCGGCGTGGCCTGCACCATCATGGTGGCGGACTGCCTGCCGGTGCTGCTAGCACACCGCTCAGGCCGTGTGGTGGCGGCGGCGCATGCAGGCTGGCGCGGGCTGGCCGGAGTGGGCGGGCAGGGAGTGCTGGAATCAGTTTACAAGCGTTTTGAGGCCCTGGCGCTGGATGGCAAAGCGCTAAATGCTATCAAAATGGAAGCAAACGATCCTGCCCAAGCGTTCGCCCAGGACACCCTGGTCTGGCTGGGCCCCTGTATTGGCCCGCAGGCCTTTGAAGTGGGGGCCGAGGTGCGCGCGGCATTTTGCGAGGCGAACCCGGCTTCAGAGGTGTGTTTTGTGCCCAGTGGCAGCGCCAAAGGCAAATTCCTGTGCGACCTGGCTGGACTGGCTCGCCTGCGGCTGCAGGCGCTGGGGATCGCCCACATCCACGGCAACGATGGCACATCGCCTTGGTGCACCGTGACCAACGCTTCACGGTTCTTTTCGCACCGCCGCGACAGTGGGGCCCTCGGCGCTAGCGGGCGCTTCGCCGCCTGCATCTGGCGCAGCTGACGCCGTGGCAGTGGTTGCGGCTGCGGCTTGCTCCGCATCGTAGGCCGCCTGCTCTGCGGCCTCGCGTGCCTTGATTGCCCGCTTGCGCGAAGGAGTGCCAAGGATGTACACCAGAATGCCCATGGGCAGCATGCCATACAGCGCAAAGGTGATCACGGCGCCGAGCACGGTGCCGTTGGGGCTGGTGGCTTCGGCCACCGCCATCATGAGGGTGACGTAGGTCCAGGCGATGACGATGAGGTACATTGGTTTGTGTTCAGTGCAAGCGTTGAATCCGTTGCCATGTGCAAAGGGCTCGGCAACAATGAACCCGAGAGATAAAAAACCAGAAGCTTTGCCGCTGCGAGCGACCAATCACTGAGGAAAGAGCATGAATTCTGAATCACCCTGGGCCGAGAGCGCCGAGCAGTTCCAGAAGATTTTCGGGCAAAGCTGGTCGCAGGCGCTGCAGTCGTTCCAGAAGCTGGACATGGGCACCCAGGTACCTGCAGCACCACCCCTGAAATTTTCGCCCACCAAGCTGCAGTCCCTGCAGCAGCAGTACCTGAAAGACGCGCAGGAACTCTGGGCCCAGGGCCTGCAGGGAACCCCCGAAGTCAAGGACCGCCGCTTCTCCGGCGAGGGCTGGGCCAGCAACCCCGTTGCTGCGTTCTCAGCCGCAGCCTACCTGCTCAATGCCCGCACCCTCATGGGGCTGGCCGATGCGGTCGAGGCTGACGAAAAGACCAAGGCCCGCATCCGCTTTGGCGTGGAACAGTGGATGGCTGCCATGGCGCCCAGCAACTTCCTGGCCTTCAACGCCGAAGCACAGAAAAAAGCCATCGAGACCAAGGGCGAGAGCATTGCCAAGGGCATGCAGAACCTGCTGCACGACATCACGCAGGGCCATGTGTCGATGACCGACGAAAGCCTGTTCGAGGTGGGGCGCAACGTGGCCACTACGGAAGGCGCGGTGGTGTACGAGAACGAACTGTTCCAGTTGCTCGAATACAAGCCGCTGACCGCCAAGGTGTACGAGCGGCCCTTCCTGCTCGTGCCGCCGTGCATCAACAAGTTCTACATCCTTGACCTGCAGCCCGAGAACTCTCTGATCCGCTACGCCGTGGAGCAAGGCCACCGGACCTTTGTGGTCAGCTGGCGCAACCCTGACGACAGCCTCGCCCACAAGACCTGGGACGATTACGTGGAAGACGGCGCCATGGCCGCCATCGACGTGGTGCAGAACATCACGGGCGCCGACCAGATCAATGCGCTCGGTTTTTGCGTAGGCGGCACCATCCTGAGCAATGCGCTGGCCGTGCTGGCCGCGCGCGGCGATGAGCCCGTGGCCAGCGCCACTTTCCTCACCACGCTGATCGACTTCACCGACACCGGCATCCTCGATGTGTTCATCGACGAGGCTTTCGTGAAGTTCCGGGAAATGCAGATGGGCAAGGGCGGCCTCATGAAGGGGCAGGACCTGGCCTCGACCTTCAGTTTTCTGCGCCCCAATGACCTCGTGTGGAACTACGTGGTGGGCAACTACCTCAAGGGCGAAACACCGCCCCCGTTCGACCTACTGTACTGGAACAGCGACAGCACCAACCTGCCAGGCCCGTTTTACGCTTGGTACCTGCGCAATTTCTACCTTGAAAACAACCTCGTCCAACCGGGCAAGCTCACCGTGTGTGGCGAGAAGATGGATTTGGGCAACCTCGACCTGCCCGTGTACATCTACGGCTCGCGCGAGGACCACATCGTGCCCATCAATGCTGCCTATGCCTCCACGCAGGTGCTGCCCGGCAAGAAACGGTTTGTGATGGGGGCCTCGGGGCACATAGCGGGCGTCATCAACCCGCCTGCCAAAGGCAAGCGCAGCCACTGGATTCGCGCCGACGGCAAACTGCCCGCCACGCTCGACCAATGGCTCCAAGGCGCGACCGAGCACCCCGGCAGTTGGTGGACCGACTGGTCTGGTTGGCTCAAGGGCCACGCGGGCAAGCAGATCGCGGCGCCCAAGGGCTATGGCAAGGGCACCAAGTTCAAGGCCTTGGAGCCCGCCCCCGGCAGCTACGTTAAGCAGAAATCCTGATACGCAAAAGTCCTGACTTTCAGCACTGCGAGAATTACCAAGCAACAAACAACCTCCAACCACAAGGACATTCCATGGAAGACATCGTCATCGTTTCGGCCGCCCGCACTGCTGTGGGCAAGTTTGGTGGTGCGCTGGCCAAGACGCCTGCGACCGAACTGGGCGCCATCGTGATCCGCGAAGCCATCGCGCGCGCGGGCCTGTCGTCCGACCAGATTGGTGAAGTCATCATGGGCCAGGTGCTGGCCGCTGGCGTGGGCCAGAACCCCGCCCGGCAGGCTTCCATGAAGGCCGGTGTGGCCAAGGAAACTCCTGCGCTCACGATCAATGCGGTGTGCGGCTCAGGCTTGAAGGCCGTGATGCTTGCTGCGCAGGCTGTGGCCTGGGGTGACAGCGAGATCGTCGTGGCTGGCGGCCAAGAGAGTATGAGCATGGCGCCCCACGTATTGCCCGGCTCCCGCGATGGCCAGCGCATGGGCGACTGGAAGCTCATCGACACCATGATCGTGGACGGTCTGTGGGACGTGTACAACCAGTACCACATGGGTATCACCGCTGAAAACGTGGCCAAGGCCTATGGCATCACGCGCGATATGCAGGATGCCCTGGCATTGGGCAGTCAGCAAAAGGCCGCCGCAGCGCAAGATGCCGGCAAGTTTGTGGACGAAATCGTGGGTGTGAGCCTGGCGCAGAAGAAGGGCGACCCCATCCTGTTCAACGCCGACGAATACCTCAACCGCAAGACCAACGCCGAAGCGCTGGCAGGCCTGCGCCCCGCATTCGACAAGGCCGGCAGCGTGACGGCGGGCAACGCATCGGGCCTGAACGACGGCGCAGCCGCTGTGGTGGTGATGACCGCTAAGAAAGCTGCAGCCCTGGGCCTCAAGCCCCTGGCACGCATCGCTGCATTCGGCACCAGCGGACTCGATCCCGCCACCATGGGCATGGGCCCGGTGCCAGCGTCACGCAAGGCCCTGCAGCGCGCAGGCTGGAACGCTGCCGATGTGGATCTGTTCGAGCTGAACGAAGCCTTTGCCGCACAAGCCTGCGCGGTGAACAAGGAATTGGGGATTGACCCTGCCAAGGTGAACGTGAACGGCGGTGCCATCGCCATCGGCCACCCCATCGGCGCTTCCGGCTGCCGCATCCTGGTGACCCTGCTGCACGAAATGCAGCGCCGCGATGCCAAGAAGGGCTTGGCAGCGCTGTGTATTGGTGGCGGCATGGGCGTGTCCCTGGCCTTGGAGCGCTAACAAGCCCCTGCGCCTGTTTGCACCTGCGGTTCAGCCGTTTCTCAGATGCAAGGCCAAAAATCGAAGCCGCGTTACGACGCGGCTTTTTTATGTCTGGCTTCAGTTTGAACGTGTCGTCGCCGTGGTCCCAACTTAGCGCGCGCAGGTGGTTGCAAGATGTTTCTGTTGGGCCGTAGGAAGGCTGTGGCTTGCACCAAAACAGTGACTCTGCCGAGACACATAGCGCGTAAGGCGTGTGACGCATGCCGATATGCCAAAAAGAAAAGGGCTTCAGTGTTTTCCTTCACGGCGGCGGTAGATTTCTTCGGTAGAGTGGCTGTTGAGCAAATCACTAACAAGGAGAAATCACATGAGCCAGAAAGTTGCATACGTCACCGGCGGCATGGGCGGCATCGGGACTGCCATTTGCCAGCGCCTGCACAAGGAGGGCTTCAAGGTCATCGCAGGTTGTGGCCCTACCCGTGACCATGCCAAGTGGCTGGCCGAGCAGAAAGCCCTGGGCTACACCTTCTATGCGTCGGTGGGCAATGTGGGCGACTGGGATTCCACGGTAGAAGCCTTTGGCAAGACCAAGGCCGAGCACGGTACCATCGATGTGCTGGTGAACAACGCCGGCATCACCCGCGACCGCATGTTCCTCAAGATGTCGCGCGAAGACTGGGACGCGGTGATTGAAACCAACCTCAACAGCATGTTCAACGTCACCAAGCAGGTGGTGGCCGACATGGTGGAAAAGGGCTGGGGCCGCATCATCAACATCAGCTCGGTGAACGGTGAAAAGGGCCAGGCGGGCCAGACCAACTACTCGGCCGCTAAGGCGGGCATGCATGGCTTTTCGATGGCGCTGGCGCAGGAGCTGGCGACCAAGGGCGTGACGGTCAATACGGTGAGCCCCGGCTACATCGGCACTGACATGGTCAAGGCGATCCGCCCCGATGTGCTTGAAAAGATCGTTGCCACGGTTCCCGTCAAGCGCCTCGGTGAACCCAGCGAAATCGCTTCCATCATTGCGTGGCTGGCTTCGGATGAAGGTGGCTACGCGACCGGTGCCGATTTTTCGGTCAACGGTGGCCTGCACATGGGTTGATGCCCGAAGGCTTGGAAAAACAAAAAACCCCGCAATGCGGGGTTTTTTGTTGGAGGAGCAAGAGGGAAGGGGTCGCCGGTTATCTTGCTTCGAGGAGCCTATGAAATGGGCCGTTTGGCGGAAACACAACCGGTACCTTGGTACGCTTTGTGCTTTGATTTTGCGGCTGGCATTGGATGGGCGCTTGAAGCGGGAAGCTGGCTGCCACGCCTTCAGAAGCGGGCGGGAGCGCGCTTGCGATCGCGTTCGTCTTCGGGCCAAGCGGACAAGATTGCGGTGGTATTCATGCTGGAAAACTCCTGTGATGTACCAACAACGCGGCCCATCTACTGTCCGTTGACAGCGTCTCGCAAAAAATGCAACCGTAAGTGCCCGCAGATTTATCTCTACACCGCTATCAAAAATAATAGCTAAAAATCATTGCTGGATAAGCGCAAGGGTCGAAAAAGATCACTTTGTGAGTACATGAATTTACATTTTTGGCCTATGCCGCTGCCGAGATTTCTTCCAGTTCCGAAGAAATTTCCAGCCAGCGTTCTTCCAGTTGGGCCGTCTCATCATTGCCTGCCTTCAGGGCGCGGCCACACTCGGCGATCTCGGCCGGGGGTAGGGCCTGGGTGAGCTTGTGCTCGAGCGCAGCCCGTTCGCCAGCCAGCGTCGCCAGGCGCTTGTCGATCTGCTCCAGCTCTTTTTTGAGCGGCCGGGTTTTTTCGGCTTGTTGCTGGCGCGCCTGGGCATCCAGCTTGCGTTGTTCTCGCCCGTCCCTTGAAGGTGTTGTAGCGGAGGCCGGTGTGGGCACCAGGGCGGCGACAGGAGCGGGATTTGCTGCCGCTGAAGGTGCGGTGGCCTTGGGGGCCGTGGAGCTTGCCACCGAGACCTGTGCCTGCTCGGCCAGGCGTGCCTCTTCGCGAAGGCGTTTGGACTCTTCGAGCAGGTAGCGCTGGTAGTCGTCCAGATCGCCATCGAAGGGCCCCACAACGCCCCGGCCTACCATCCAGAAGTCCTCGCAGACCGAGCGCAGCAGCGAACGGTCGTGGCTGACCAGCATGACGGTGCCGTCGAAGTCGTTGAGCGCCATGGCCAGGGCCTCGCGGGTCGCCAAGTCGAGGTGGTTGGTAGGTTCGTCGAGCAGCAGCAGGTTGGGACGCTGCCAGACGATCATGGCCAGCACGAGGCGGGCTTTTTCGCCACCGCTCATGGTGCCCACGGCCTGCTTGACCATGTCGCCCGTGAAGTTGAACGTGCCCAGATAGCTGCGCAGGTCTTGCTCGCGGCTGGGTTGCTTGATGTCGGGGCCCAGTTCCTTGGCCAGGCGGATCATGTGCTCCAGCGGGTTCTCGTTGGGGCGCAACACGTCCAATTCCTGCTGGGCAAAGTAGCCGATGTTCAGGCCCTTGCCTTCGGTCACGCTGCCGCCCAGGGGCTTCATGGTGCGGGCAATGGTTTTGACCAGCGTGGACTTGCCCTGGCCGTTGGCACCCAGGATGCCGATGCGCTGGCCCGCCAGCACCGAGCGGTTGACGCCGGTGAGGATGGTGGTGGGCGTGCCCTCGTCGTCCACATAGCCAAATGATGCATCGCTGATAGCCAGCATCGGGTTTGGCAGATTGGCAGGTTCCTTGAACTCGAAGGTGAAGTCCGCCTCGGCCAGCACGGGGCCAATCTTTTCCATGCGTTCGAGCTGCTTGACGCGGCTTTGCGCCTGCTTGGCCTTGCTGGCCTTGGCCTTGAAGCGGTCGATGAACTTCTGCAGGTGGGCCATCTTCTCCTGCTGTTTGGAGAAGCTGGCCTGTTGCAGTTCAAGCTGCTGGGCGCGCAGCTCTTCGAACTTGCTGTAGTTGCCACCGTAACGGTTCAACTCGCCTTGCTGGATTTGCAGGGTGACGTTGGTGATAGCGTCCAGAAACTCGCGGTCATGGCTGATCACGATCATGGTGCCCGCGTAGCGCTTGAGCCAGGCTTCGAGCCAGACCAGGGCGTCCAAGTCCAAGTGGTTGGTGGGCTCGTCCAGCAGCAGCAAATCGCTGGGGCACATCAGTGCGCGGGCCAGTTGCAGGCGCATGCGCCAGCCACCCGAGAAGCTGTTGACGGGTTGGTCGAGCTCGCTCACACGAAAGCCCAGGCCCAGAATGAGTGCCTGCGCGCGTGCCACGGCATCGTGGGCTCCCGCGTCGTGCAAATCGGAATAGGCATGCGCGATGGCCATGCCGTCGTCGCTGGCCTCTGCATCCAGCAACTGTTGCTGGACCTCGGCCAGACGCGTGTCACCCTCCAACACAAAGTCAGTGGCCGACTGGTCGGTTTCGGGCATGTTCTGCGCGACCTCCGCCATGCGCCAGCTGGTGGGGATGTAGAAATCTCCCCCGTCTTCGTGCAGTTTGCCGCTGAGCAAGGCAAACAGGCTCGACTTGCCCGCGCCATTGCGGCCCACAAGGCCGACGCTTTCGCCGGGGTTGATGGTGGCGGAAACGCTGTCGAGCACGACTTTGGCGCCGCGTCGCAGGGTAACGTTCTTGAGGGTGATCATCCGGAACTCAGAAAAAAGCGCACCCGCACTGGGCGGGTGGCGTGAAAAAGCAGGGGGCCAAGGCTGTTGCAAACCATCCAAGGGATGCAACAAGGCGGTGGCGCGCAACCCTCTATTGTGCCGTGAGCCGGCTTTGGGCAGCCAAGGCCTGCCGAGTCACCAGCAAAACCTGGTCTTCACCCGCACTGGTATCGAGCCAGAAAACAGGCAGTTGGGGGAAAGCGGCCTCGAAGTAAGCGCGTTCGTTGCCAATCTCCAGAATGATCACGGCATCCTCACTCATGCAGGCGGGAGCAGCGGCAAACAGCTGGCGCACAAAGTCCATGCCATCGTTGCCTCCGGCCAGGGCCAGCTCGGGCTCGGCACGGTATTCGGCGGGCAAGGCGGCCATGCTGGCCGCATTCACGTAGGGCGGATTGCACAGGATCAGGTCCCAGGGGCCGGGCAGGGCTGCCAGGCCATCGGACAGCTGTAGCTGGATGCGGTCCTGCAGGCCGTGTTTGTCCACGTTGATGCGGGCTACCGCCAGCGCGTCGGGCGATATGTCGGCGCCCGTCACTTGCACCTCGGGCCAGGCCATGGCCGCCAGCACGGCCAGGCTGCCGTTACCCGTGCACAGGTCCAGCACCTGGCGGGTGTGGTCGCTCAGGTACTCGTCAGCCCCCCCATCGACCAGCAATTCGGCAATGAAGCTGCGCGGCACGATGGCGCGTTCGTCCACGTAGAACGGTACACCCTGCAACCAGGCCTCTTGTGTGAGATAGGCGGCGGGCTTGCGGGTGCGGATGCGCTCTTCAAAAAGAGTAGCTACCAGCGCTTGATCGGCGGGCGCTACGGGCTGATTCTTCATGGAATCGGGGGCTTCCGACAGATCACTGTCCAGCGGCAGCCCTAGACGCCAGAGCACCAGCCAAGCGGCTTCGTCGTGGGCATTGGTGGTACCGTGGCCAAAGGAGACGCCTGCTGCAGCAAGGCACTGCGCACCCGATTCGACCAGGGCACCCACGGTATCGCCCGCGACGGTGGGGTGCTGTTGTGGAGTGTTCATGCTGGCACTCCATTGGCGGCCAGGGCCTGCGCATGCAGGTTTTCCAGCGTGCGGCGGTAGATGTTCTTGAGGGGGTCAATGTCGGCCACGACGATGTGCTCGTCGATCTTGTGGATGCTGGCGTTGGGAGGGCCGAGTTCAATCACCTGGGGGCACACCTGGGCAATGAAACGGCCGTCGCTGGTTCCGCCCGTGGTGGAGAGTTCGGTGGTCAGCCCGGTCTCTGCAGTGATGGCCTGCTGCACGGCGCCCACCAGTTCACCGGGGGTTGTCAAAAACGGCTGGCCGCCCAGCGTCCAGCGCAGGTCGTATTCCAGGCCATGGCGGTCCAGCACGGCGTGCACACGCTGCTGCAGGCCTTCGGCAGTGGATTCAGTCGAGAAGCGGAAGTTGAAGTCGATCACGACCTCTCCCGGAATCACATTGGTGGCACCCGTGCCGCCGTGCATGTTGCTGATCTGCCAGCTGGTGGGCGGGAAAAACGCGTTGCCCTCGTCCCACACCGTGGCCGCCAGCTCCGTGAGTGCGGGCAGGGCCTGGTGAATGGGGTTGCGGGCCAGTTGCGGGTAGGCAATGTGCCCCTGAATACCGCGCACCGAGAGCTTGCCACTGAGCGTGCCGCGCCGCCCGTTCTTGATCATGTCACCCGTTTTTTCGACGGAGGTGGGTTCTCCCACGATGCAGTAATCGAGCTTGTCACCACGCGCCTTGAGTTGCTCGACCACGACCTTGGTGCCGTCCACCGAGGGGCCTTCCTCGTCGCTGGTCAGAAGAAAAGCCAGCGCGATCTGCGGATCGGGCGTGGCGGCCAGGAACTCTTCCACCGCCACGACAAAGGCGGCGATGGAAGTTTTCATATCGCTGGCACCACGGCCATAGAGCTTGCCGTCCTTGTGGGTAGGCACAAACGGGTCGCTGCTCCACTGTGCCAGCGGGCCTGTGGGTACGACATCGGTGTGGCCGGCAAATACTACGGTTTTAATAGCTGCTTGCGCTTTTCCATCAAGCGCTACAGGCCTTTTTGCCCACAAATTGCTGACACGAAAGTCCGCCGGGCCGCTGTCCAGGCGCTCACACACAAACCCGAGCGGAGCCAGCCGCGCGGCCAGCAGGTCCAGGCAGCCCGCATCCTCGGGGGTGATGGAGGGCAGGGAAATGAGCTGTTCGGCGAGGTGCAGGGTACGGGACATTGGGGATTCGGTGGGATGGGGCCGTGCAGTCAGCTGTAGTTAGAGAGCGAAGCGTAAGCATCAGCGCGGCCTAGGCGAGAGACGGCAAGCCAAGGGCCGCCCCGCAGCGAGGGCGTCGTCCCCCAGGGGGAAGGCGCCGTAGGCGACTCAGGGCGGAGACATTTCATGCCGCTGGTTTGACGTCCAGCACGATCTCGGTGAAGGAAGGCGCGTCGTCGGGTGCATCCCGCGCTTCCTTTTGCGCCTTGGCGGCATTGGCGGCCAGGGAGAAATCGTTTTGCAAGCGCCACATGAGGTTGGTAGGCGAGTCAGCGTAGGCCATGCCTTCCTTGCGGTCGATTTTGGAGTCCATGATCAACCGGGCGAGGGCTTCCTCAAAGGTCAGCGAACCTTCGGCCATGGACTTCTCCATCGCTTCTTTGACGCCTGAGAAATCGCCTTTTTCGATCAGGTCGGACACCAGCTTGGTGTTGAGCATGACTTCCACCGCCGGAGCACGGCTGCCGTCGATGGTGCGCACCAGGCGTTGGGAGATGATGGCCTTCAGGGCGGATGCCAGGTCGCCCAGCATGGTGGGACGCACTTCGACGGGATAGAACGACAAGATGCGATTGAGCGCGTGGTAGCTGTTGTTGCCGTGCAGCGTGGCCAGACACAAGTGGCCGGACTGGGCGTAGGCAATGGCGGCCGACATGGTTTCGCGGTCGCGGATTTCGCCGATCAGGATCACATCCGGCGCCTGGCGCAGCGCGTTCTTGAGGGCGGTCTGCAGCGATTGGGTATCACTGCCGATCTCGCGCTGATTGACGATGGATTTCTTGTTCTTGAACTGGTACTCGACCGGGTCTTCGATGGTGAGGATGTGGCCGGTGAGTGCTTCGTTGCGGGTGTCGATCATCGACGCCAGGGATGTGCTCTTGCCCGAGCCCGTGGCGCCGACCATCAGGATCAGGCCCCGCTTTTCCATGATGAGTTCGCGCATCACGGGTGGAAGGCCCAGCGAGTCGAATTCGGGAATCTGCTGCGAGATGAAACGGATCACCACCGCGTAGCTGCCGCGCTGGCGCATGGCACTGATACGGAAGCGGCCCACACCGCTGAGCGGCACGCCCATGTTCAGCTCGCCGGTTTCCTCCAGTTCTTCGATGCGATCTGGAGGAACCACTTCGGAGAGCAGGTTGCGCGGCGCATCGGGTGGCAGGATCTGGTTGTTGATCGGGATGCATTCGCCGTTGATCTTGATCAGCGCCGGGGCATTGGCCGACAGGTAGACGTCTGATGCCTTCTTTTCGCTCATCAGGCGAAGAATCCGCTCCATCGTGCTCATGGTGTTTCCCTCTTGTTGTCGGTGTCTGTCGGCGGGCAGGCGGGATGGCCTGCCCCGGGCTTGAATGCGATCAGTCGCGCAGCAGGTCGTTGATGCTGGTCTTGGAGCGCGTCTGCGCGTCCACCTGCTTGACGATGATGGCGGCGTACATGCTGTAGAGCGCGCCGTTGGCGGCTGTCTTGGGCAGGTTGCCGCTGACCACCACCGAGCCCGAGGGCACGCGGCCATAGCTGATCTCGCCAGTGGCGCGGTTGAAGATGGGGGTGCTCTGGCCCAGGTACACGCCCATGCCCAGCACGGAGTTCTCTTCGACCACAACGCCTTCAACCACTTCGGACCGTGCACCGATGAAGCAGTTGTCTTCGATGATGGTGGGGCCGGCTTGCAGAGGCTCCAGCACGCCACCAATGCCCACGCCACCCGAAAGGTGCACGTTGGCACCGATCTGTGCGCACGAACCCACGGTGGCCCAGGTGTCGACCATGGTGCCTTCGCCCACATAGGCGCCAATGTTCACGTACGACGGCATCAGGATCGCGCCCTTGGCGATGAAGCTGCCACGGCGGGCGACGGCGGGTGGCACCACACGCACCCCGGTGGCCTTCATTTCTTCTTCAGACAAGTGGGCAAACTTGGTCTGCACCTTGTCGTAAAAACCCAGGTCACCGGCCTTCACGACTTCGTTGTCCTTCAGCCGGAACGACAGCAGCACCGCCTTCTTGATCCACTGGTGCACGGTCCACTGGCCCACCCCATCGCGCGTGGCGACGCGCAGCGTGCCGTTGTTCAGCTCGGCGATCACATGCTCGACAGCGTCCTGGATTTCCTTGGGGGCGGCGGAGGGCGAAAGGCTGGCACGGTTGTCCCAGGCGTTGTCGATGAGGGTTTGCAGTTGTTGGGTCATGTTGTTGTCTGTCAGTCTGTGGATCAGGAATCAGGCAGTGCGGGACTGGATGAATTGCACGATGCGCAACGCAGCCTCCACGCACTCTTCGGTTTCGGCCACCAGGGCCATGCGCACGCGCTGGGCACCGGGGTTGCTGCCCCGGGCCTCGCGGGCCAGGTAGCTGCCAGGGAGCACCGTAACATTGTATTGAGCCAGAAGGGCCCGCGCGAACTCGGCGTCGTCCATGGCAAGCTGCTCGGGGACCTTGGCCCAGAGGTAGAAACCTGCATCGGGAAGGGCTACTTCCATGACACCCGCCAGCAGCGGCGTGACCTGGGCGAACTTCTTGCGGTAGCGCGTGCGGTTTTCCACCACATGCTGCTCGTCACCCCAGGCCGCAATGCTGGCGGCCTGCACGATGGGGCTCATGGCGCTGCCGTGGTACGTGCGGTACAGCAGGAAGGCCTTGATCAGGGCCGCATCACCCGCCACAAAACCGCTGCGCATGCCGGGCACGTTGCTGCGCTTGGAGAGACTGGTGAAGGAGATCAGGTTCTTGTAGTCGCTGCGGCCGAGCTTGTCTGCCGCCTGCAGGCCGCCCAACGGCGGCTCGTCGCGGAAGTAGATTTCGCTGTAGCACTCGTCCGAGGCAATCACAAAACCATACCGGTCGCTCAGTTCAAACAACTTCTTCCACTCCGTCAGTGGCATGACGGCGCCGGTGGGGTTGCCAGGGGAGCAAACAAAAAGCAACTGCGTCCGCTGCCACACGGAGTCCGGCACCGCGTCCCAATTCACGGCGAAATTGCGTGCCGGGTCGCTGGCCGCGTAATAAGGGGCCGCGCCCGCCAGCAGGGCTGCACCTTCATAGATCTGGTAGAACGGATTGGGGCAGACTACCAGCGGCTGGCCTTTTGAAGGATCGATGATGGTTTGGGCAAACGAAAAAAGTGCTTCCCGAGAACCATTCACGGGAAGGACCTGGGTGGCCGGATCCAGCGTGATGGCATAGCGCAAATTCAGCCAGCGGGTGAAGGCCTCGCGCAAGCCCAACTCGCCAGCGGTGGCGGGGTAACTCGCCAGGCCACTGAGGTTGTTACTGAGTGCATCTTTGATGAACTGCGGTGTAGGATGGCGTGGCTCACCCATGCCCAGGCTGATGGGGCTGTAGGCTGCCGGGGGCACCACCCCCGCAAAGAGCTGCCGCAGCCGCTCGAAGGGGTAGGGCTGGAGATGGGAAAGCAGGGGATTCATGGGGCGCCATTATGGGCGATCACCTCAGATCAGTCGGCGCTGGATCGGCCATGGTTTAGCGGATCGTGACCGGAGCTGACCTCAATGCGTCGATGGGCCCGTGGTCTGTCAATCCGCCGTAAGTGCGTGTACCTAGTATTCAGGCCGTTTGATCAGAACAATAGAGGAGACACGATGTCAGGATTCCTACCGCTGCGTCCGGGGCTCTGGTGGATGCGCAGGTGGCATTTGCCTGGCAAGCTGCTCTCGCTGAGTCTTCTGGTGGGGGCGGCACTTGCCATTGCTGCGTTTGGGGCGCCTTGGTGGGCGCTTGCCTTGGCCGTAGCGGTGGTGTTGTACGCTCTGCTCGTGCTTTACCTCAGTCTGGCCACCGACCTTGCGGGTCTGGCGCAAACCATAGAGCTGACCCAGGCCGGGGATCTCCGGGCCCAGCCCCGTCGCGACTACGGACAAGATGAGGTGGCCGAGATGGCGCAGTCGCTCGACCGCATGGTGATCACGCTCTCCTCCATGGTGGCAGACATCCGTAGCAATGCGGCGCTGGTCGCCCATGCTGGGCAGAGCCTGGCCGAGGGCAATCGCTCCCTGGCCGACCGCACCGAGCAGCAGGCGGCCAACCTGGAGCAGACGGCCGCCAGTGTGGAGCAACTGTCTTCAGCGGTGCAGAACAACGCCCAGACCGCTCACAGTGCAGATGCCAGGGCGGCGCAGGTGCGTGACGCAGCCGATGTGGGCGCCCAGGCCATGGCACGTGCCGTGCAGTCGGTCGAGGCCATCCAGCAAGGTGCGCGGCGCATGACCGAAATCATCGGTGTGATCGACAGCATTGCATTTCAGACCAATATCCTTGCCCTGAACGCAGCCGTTGAGGCTGCTCGCGCCGGAGAGCAGGGCCGTGGGTTTGCCGTGGTGGCAGCCGAGGTGCGCACGCTGGCCAAGCGGTCCAGCGATGCTGCGCACGAAATTCGTGAACTGATCGGTGCCTCGGTCAGTCAGGTCGAAACCAGTGCGGGCCTGATTCGGTCGGCCGGGGAGGGGATCTCGGACATGGCGGGGGGCATTCGCAGCGTGGCAGCCAGCATGAGCGAAATCTCCGGATCGAGCGCCGAGCAAAGCACCGGCCTGCGCGAGGTGAGCGCCGCCGTGCAGCAACTGGACCAGATCACCCAGCACAACGCCCAGATGGTGGGCCATGCCGTGCAACAGGCAGAGGCCCTGGAAAGCCGCGCATCCACCCTGTCGCGTGCGGTCTCTGCATTCCGCCTGCAGCAGGGCACGGCCGAGGAGGCTGTGGCGCTGGTGGGCAAGGCCATGGCGCTGCACAAGAGTACCTCGCGCGACCAGTTCCTGCGCAGCATCACTGACAAGAATCAGCCCTACCACGACCGCGACATGTATGTGTTTGTCCTCGACTCCGCAGGCACCTACCTGGCCTTTGGAGGCAACACCCCCAAGGTGGGCACGCGGGTGCAGGACATTCCTGGCATTGCGGGCGACCGGCTGGTGAACGACATCGTTTCCCAGGCGGACCGTGAGCCGGGCTGGGTGGAGTACGACATCACCAACCCTGCCACGGGTGCGGTGCAGACGAAAATGTCTTACGTCAGCCGCGCGGGCGATCTGTATGTGGGGTGTGGGGTTTACAAGGCACTCGCTGCCCGCTGAGTTGTCGGCCCTCGGCCACCGGCGGGCTCACCCCAGCAGCCGGCGGTACCAGGCAGTGGGTGGTTGTGGTGCAGGTGCTTTTGCGTTGGTCGCCTCAGCTTCGACCTCAGTTCCGGAGGCATCCGTGGGCAAGAGCGCAATCCGGCGAATACCCAATCCCAGAGAGCGCTTGTCCGTGCTCTCCGGATTCAGATCGCAGGGCCGAACGAGGGGGGAGCCCTTGAGCACCACTCTGACCCGGTCCGCACGGCTTCGCAAGACCGCGTCGGGAACACGGGCCTCCAGGACGAGCGTGTCGCCCACTTGTTCCTGGTGCACCGCAATCGCTTGCCCATTCACCTGCATTTGAAGCTCGCTGACAGCTGCCATCGTCAACAGGTGGACGACTTCCATCCGCAGCAGGTGATCGCCAACGCCTACCGGGCGGAAGTCGATCCATGTCTCAGGCTCCAGGCCTGTCCATGCAAAGTGATGTGGACCTTCGGTCTCCCGAACATGCCAGCCCCGTCCCGGGATGGGGCGGTCAAAGAGGTAGTCGTGTCCAGGCGGCAGGGAGGCGAGCCAGTGCGAATCGGGCTCGTCCAAGGGCGCTTCAATGTACCGGTTGAAGCCCATGCGGTCTTCACCCCGCAACATGACGCAGGGGAAAGGTTCGCTGACCTTTGCGATGGGGACCGTCACTCGGACGGCCAGTCCCAGCCTGTGCTGCGTGGTGCGGTTGGGGTTGGAGTGATGCAGCAGCCGTTCATTGAAGAGAAAGAACTGGCCGGGCTCCAGCACCATGGATACCTTGCGGGTTTCATCCACGTAGGCGGGGTCTGAAGCGATGCCCCCGAACCGAAGGCTCTTGGCTGGATCGGTATCGATGGCCGGAGGGATGATTTGCCGGTGCGAGCCTGGAATGATTTCCACGCATCCATTTTCCAGCGTTGCCGGCGTAATCGCCAACCAAGCTGAAATGTTCAGGATGGGTTCCATGTTCCAGTTGTAATGATCTTGGTGCCAGGGGTATTCCTCTTGCTGTTCAGGCCGGGCAGGCGGTTTGTTGAAAAGATTGGAGTTCCACAGAACGAGATCCGGCCCATAGAGAGAAGCCATGCGTTCCACGATGGCCGGGGCCGAGCACATCGCATGGACCGCTTGGCTGTCCAGGTGCCGCACGCGCAGGCCGAATGGGCAATAAGGCGTAGGCGTGGGCAGCACCCGCTCACATACCGTTGTGCGGAATTTTTCCATTTCATGGGGCGAGAATGCCGTGAATGGCCCTGCGTAGCCCTGTGTCCGAAATTGCTCAATTTCCTCCGGAGACAAACAGACGGGGAGTTCGGAGGTGTCTTTGTTCATGGGTGCCTGCGTAGAAATACCTGTCAATTCTGAGGTTGCGCTGTCACGCGGGTTGGCTGGAACGTCCTCCACTAGCGCGGCCAGGCGCTCGTAGGCAGCCCGGCCCACGCTGACCTGCTGTCGTGCCGCTTGCAGCAACCGCTGCCGTTCAGTCCCTGCTGCATGCCACGCATCCTGTATGGCGGTCGCCAAGTGCGTGGCCGTTTCCTCACGGTCCAGAAACACGATGTGGCAGGCGGCGCCAAACTGGGCTTGAAGCCCTTGCATTTTCGACCGGTAGTGGGGCGATGCCACCAAGGCGATCACCGACACCCCTTGCGACAGTGCGAACACTGCCGCGTGGTAGCTGCCGGTGATGACCACACGGCATGTACCGATCTGCTGCACGACGTCCTGTGGCGTTGCAACCGGGTAGGAGGTGTAGCTGATGCCCGGGATGCCATGGAGCAGCGAGGCAATGGCGTCCGGATCGGAAGGACCGGCAAGCGAAATGGGCACACCGGCAACAAGAGGTGCACCCAGCCGTGAAATGGCACTTCCCAACCCTTCCCGCAGGCGCGACAGGGTGTTGGCATCGACGCCGGCGTAGTCCGCTTGGCGGACGTTGATGCCCAGGCTTTTGCCCAGAACTGTGGGGCGCAAGTCAAACGCCAGTTCAATCGCCTCGTCTGCTGCCACGACCAGGCGTTGTTCTGGCACCCCAAAGGATCTCGCCACCATCGGGCTTTGCTGCGATTCTCTGCAGACCACCAGGCTCAAAAGAGGAAATACCCCCAGCATCTTCTGCGAAAGGCTGCGAACGCTGACAGGTTCAAATCCACAGCTCAGAATGATTGCCGGTTTGCCGAGCCTGATACCCGCTTCCAGCGTCTGCAAGATGACTTCCGATTGACCAGAGAAATCGTCGCTGAAATATCCGCCGCCGGTCGCCATCACCATATCGCAATCCATCAGCGCCGACACGATGCGCGCACAGTCTGCTGATGCTTGGGTTATCAGGTTCCGGGTATCAGCACCAAGGGCGATCAGCGGCAGGGGGAGGCGTTCTTCGGTGAGCTCAAGCGCAATGACTTCGGGACAATCCTTTCTGAGCAGGGCTGCATTGCGGGTTATCCAATGTATTTGACAATCAGGCCAGAGGTGCCGTAACCGGCGAAAAATGACCTGGTAAATCGCCCTGTCTCCCAGATTGTCGTTGTTGGAGAAATAGTTTCCTGAATCGACCAGAATTCGGTGCGGTGCCATTTGTGGATGTCAGAAGTAATAGGTGGTCAATGCCTCATCATGGAACGATACCAAACCGAGTATGGTTGGGCGAGCCACCACTTTAATGGCACCCGGCCATAATGCCGGCGAACCACATCTATCGCCTCCTGATAATGCGCTTTGCGCCGGGTGCTCGTCTTCGTTTCGGGGTGCTCCCGGTTGGTTGCCAGAAAGGTATCCACAAATTCCAGAGGTCCCAGAGCCTTGTAAAGGCGCCACCAAAGATCGTAGTCCATGGTCATGTGCAATGTTTCGTCCACGCCTCCAACGGCTTCCCAGGCATTGCGGCGAATCAGCGTTCCGGGCTGAGAAACGATGCAGAGTTGCGCCATCCACCACTCGCTGAAAGGGCGGACAAAGACGGGATTGGTTCTTTTTGTGCTTTCCACATAGTTCCATACCCGTCCGTAGGCCATGGGGGCTGCTGGATTGTGCTGCAGTGCTGCCACCAGGCTTTTCAGCGCACCTGGCAACAACCAATCGTCGCTATTGAGCCAGCAGACAAAAGGCGCACGTCCATTTGCTATCGCCTCGTTGATGGCCGACGATTGGCCCATGTCTTTGGAACTGCGCCAGCCTGCAAGCCGTTCTTCCCAGCGGCGGATGACCTCTATCGTGCCGTCGGTGGAACCACCGTCCGCGACATAGACTTCGACGGGGATGTCCTGTGCAAATATGGACTCGAGTGCAGCATTCAGATAGCGCCCCTGGTTATAGGAAGGCACTGCCACTGTCACCAACGGCATGTCCAGCGGATCATCCATTGGCACGCTGCTGCAGTGTTGACATGTAATTCCCGTAGACCACGGCCAGCCCCTGCCTGAGTTCAGTCTGGGCGCGCCAGCCCAGTCCCTCCAGGCGACTCACATTCAGGAGTTTTCGTGGAGGACCATCCGGCTTGGAGGCGTCAAACTCGATATGGCCGGGATATCCCACCACGTCGCTGATCAAGTGTGCAAGCTCCCGAATGGACAGGTCTTCGCCAGTCCCCAGATTGATATGTGATAACCGAGGCTGCGTGCAGGCGTTGTAAACTGATTTTTCGAGATTCATGACATGGACGCAGGCTGCCGCCATGTCATCGACATATAGAAATTCGCGGCGCGGTGCACCGGTTCCCCAGATCACGACATTGGGCGCATGGGCGAGCTTTGCCTCGTGGAAACGCCGTATCAGTGCCGGAATGACATGGCTGTTTTCTGGGTGATAGTTGTCGCCCGGGCCATACAGGTTGGTGGGCATCACGCTGCGATAGTCGGTGCCATATTGCCGGTTGTAAGACTCGCACAGCTTGATGCCCGCAATTTTGGCAACGGCATAGGGCTCGTTGGTGGGCTCCAAGGTGCCGGTCAGCAGTGCGTCTTCACCCATGGGCTGTGGCGCGAGTCTGGGGTAGATGCAGCTGGAACCCAGGAACATCAGGCGCTGAACACCGGATCGCCAGGCTTCATGCACGACATTCGCCTCGATCATCAGATTTTGGTAAATGAACTCTGCGGGATACGTATTGTTGGCGTGTATACCCCCCACCATGGCTGCGGCTAGGTAGACGTGGGTTGGAGCTTCATCCTTGAAAAACGAACGCACATCCGCCTGGCAGGTCAGATCGAGTTCGGCATGGGTGCGTGCAATGATCTGGACACCACCTTGTTGCTCAAGCACACGCACGATGGCCGAACCGACCATGCCGCTGTGGCCGGCCACATAAACCCTCGGTGCACGGACTGCTGAGCCGTTATTGATCGCGGTCATGGGCGCGGCCCCCACACCTCGTCGCCAAGCCGGTACCACCGGGCGGCCTTCCCATTTTCTGCTCTTCTCATTTCCAATTCCTTTGTCTCGAATCCAGCCAGTTTGCTTTTGGCGGCGTATTGGTCGATGTAGTGGCTGCAGCCAGCTTGAAGAGCACGCTCCACCCAGCTCAATGTGCACGCTTGAGTGGTTGCCGCATCCGGAATGCCAAATCGCGAAGCATGTGCCTTGAGAGATAGGGAAGCACGGCATTCCGTATCTCTTTATAGTCAGGGACTCTGCCGAGGATTTTCTCGCGTATCCGGCTCATTTCCTGCTGGCCAATGTCATTGATATTGGCAGAAGTCTTTTGGTGTTCATGAACCCGGAATGCACCCAGGAAGCGGGGGATGTGGGAAAAGTTTGCACCGGCGTCCCGGAAACGGATCAGCAAATCCCAGTCCATGGCAAACCTGAATGATTCGTCGACTTGGGCACCGGTCTTGTCCCAGATGCGTCGCCGCCAGAAGAGTGTTTCCTGCGGAATATAGTCTGCCCAAGACAATACGGTGTTGTCATGCCCTGGCATGATCCAGCGACCAATCTCCATTCCATTTCGATCGATGAGCAAGCGGTCTCCATAGACCACGTCAACATCGGGATGGCGGGCAAAGTAGTCTGCGACGGTGCTCAAGGCGCCCGGCAAGAGCAGGTCGTCTGAATTGAGCCACGCCATGATTTCACCCGTCGTTCGTGCGAAACCCCGGTTGATCGCTTGCGATTGCCCCGTATCCTTTTCGGATACCCATCCGGTTAATTTTTCTTCGAATTTTTTCAGAACGGAGATAGTTTCGTCCTGGGAGCCGCCATCCTGAATGAAATATTCCAGATTGGGATATTCTTGGTCCAGAACACTTGTTATTGTATTTTCAATGAAATTACCCTGCTTAAATGAAGGTGTGATCAGCGAAATTTTGGGGAAAATTGTAGATAATTGCGTCTTTGGTATCACTCCAGGCGGCACCATGGGCCTTGGCGCATACTGATTGAGATTGCCTAGCCGCGGCTTGAAGGGGGCTGCAACATGTCGAAGAATAGGACGCAATGGGCGAAATGCTGAAAAATAGATATGCAAAATTATTCTGAAAGTACCAAGCGGTTGGTATGGCTTCTTGATGATTGCAAAGAACTTTGCAAGCCATTTTTCTGGATTTTTTTTATATTCCTGCAATTCAATCTCCACTGAAACTGTACGGCGAAATGCTATGGCAATATCTGTATATTAGCGGAAAGTTGTTAGGTGTCACTTGTGCACAGAGGTTATTGCCATAAATTCTCCACTTGCCGGGAGTCCGAACATCCCGAGAAATGGTGCTGATTCTGTCTCATAGTCCCAGTCAACCCTGAATGGCCCAAACCAGCCAGTACTATCGATTTCTCTGCCCTTGTTGATGCCGGTTGGTTGGTGAATACCAATTTTCAAGGAATAAAGTCCCGCTTCCATGGCCAGCGTCACCTTGAATACAAAAACTGCGCTGCTCCCTTTTTCTGTTTCGCAGTCTTCCACGCCCAAGCGCCGGGCATTGGTGACAAAAATAACCTGGTCAAAGCGGTTTTTTATTGCCAATGCCACTGTCGTGCCGACATCATCCAGATGGCTTTGGTAATGTACCTTTATATATACATCAGAACCCATTCTGGCATGCCCGATTTCGTTCTCATTGTGATCCTGGATGCTAACTGCCATCAACCTGTTGCGAAGGTTTTGAGGTTTGGTCCAGAACGCATTGTTGAAAATCATGGGATTTTGAGCATCCGCAGTGTCTGCAACAAGGTGTGAGGTGGGTGTTTTCGTGGTGTGTGCAGGCAGTATCGGCGCATCCTCATTGAAATAGTGCCGTATCGCGGATCCGCTGTCGCCCATGAATTGAGCCATGCCATGACGCAAATAGAGGGCTGTTTTGCAAAGATCACGTACCGTCCCCATGTCGTGTGAGACGAAAAGCAGGGTCAAACCGTCTTCCCGCATTTTTCGAAGGCGTCCAAAACATTTCTGCTGGAAAAAATAATCTCCTACGCTCAGTGCTTCATCAACAATCAATATATCTGGTGTCAATGCTACCTGTACGGCAAAAGCCAGGCGAACAAGCATGCCACTCGAATAGGTTTTGACCTGCCGGTCCAGCACATCGCCAATATCAGCAAATGCGGCGATGTCGTCGAATTGGCGCTCTACATCTGATCGCGTCAATCCCATCAACAAGCCATTCAGCAGGACGTTTTCCCGGCCTGTGTATTCCGGGTTGAACCCGCTGCCTAATTCCAGCAATGCGGCAACTCGCCCATTCACCTGTACCTTGCCGGTCGTCGGAGTCAGGGTCTGGGTCACTATTTCCAGCAAGGTACTTTTGCCACTGCCGTTGCGGCCGATGACCCCCAGCGATTCACCCCGCCTGACCTCGAGGTTGATGTCTTTCAGTGCCCATATTTCCTGCATTCCTTCAGTGTGCCTAGGAGACAATGCATGCAGGAGGCGTGAGCGCTGATTGTCGAATACCCGATAGCACTTGCTGACATCCTGTACGGAAATGACAATGTCCGACATCGCTCAAACCATGTCCGCAAACGTTGTGCGCAGCCGTCTGAACAGTATCAACGAGGCCCACGAAAAAGCACTGGCAAGGCCGGTATAGACCGCAAGCCCCAAGAAGGAGGGCAGTCCCCCCGTCAGAAGCACGAGGCGAAACTGCTCGACAATAAAGGTCAGAGGATTGAGCATCAGCAAATTCTTCAACAACTCAGGGGCGGAATCCATGCTGTAGAAAATCGGGGTTAGGAAGAGAAGGCAGTGGCTGAGCATGCCTGTCAGCTGGCCGATGTCCTTCACCGCAACGCCCACAGCGGAGAGAAGCCATGCCAACCCCAGCAGCATGGGTGAAAAGCACAGCAGGATAAAGGGAAAAAGAAGCACCGTGGGTGAAGGCTTCCCCATGAAAACTATATATCCCGCCAGTAAAATCGCTGTACCCAGTAATGCCTGAAGGTAGGCTACTCCTACTGTAACGACGGGCAATAGCTCTAGTGGGAAAACCACCTTCTTCACGAAGTTGGGGTTCCTTGCTATCAGAAGAGGTGATTTATTCAGGACTTCTGAAAATGCATTGAAAATAATCAACCCGGCGAATAACATGAATGCATAGTCAGCCGCGCTGCCTGCATTGTTCCAGCGAGATTTGAGAATTACTCCAAATGCGATAATGTAAATGGTCAGTAAAAAGAGGGGTTGCACCAGCGACCAAAATATTCCGCCAAAGGAGCCGCGATATTGGCTGGAAAATTCACGCTTGACGAGTTCAAGGACCAAACTGCGGTGCCGCCACAATGTGGTGGGAAGGCTAGATTGCATGGATTGCACATTCCATTTGAAATCGCGGCTGTATTGATTTGGTTGGTATAGTCATTAATCCCAGCCTAATATTGCGCGATGTGCATTGTCGAGAAGATCTGTGCTAGGCGGGCGGGTGGGGACGCTCTTATTGAATCATTGAAGGTTGCCCTGCAGCGGGGGGGCTGTTCGATGCGCCGTCTGAACGTGAAATTTGCTCCAATGTGCTCGATTTTGCGGGTTTTGTCTTCCCTCAAAGTGCCACGGAGGGCTGGGCCTGAAGATTTCCCGGTCCTTGTCGACCTGGGCGGATGAAGAGGGCTCTTGCTCAGAGCCCCCAACCTAGCGCGGAGCTTGTGACCGCCGCTGGCGGGCTCGCTCCAGGGCTGCTGCAATGGTGGCCTGGCGGGCAACCTGCGCCGTGGCGGTATCTGCGAGGGAGGCAGGGACAGGGCCGTTGTCAACGGAGGACGGAGGGGTTTCATCATCCGCGTCCGGTACTGCTTCCAAGGGCAGGCGTTCACGGTGTGCCTGGTAGCGCAGGCGCGCCTGTTGCGCCAAAGGACCCGACCATGCGGCCCAGCCGGTGGCATTCCCGCTGGCGTTTTCGAGCTGGATGCAATCCACAGGGCACACCGGAATGCACAGCTCGCACCCGGTGCAATAGGGCTCGACAACGGTGTGCATTTTCTTGTGGGAGCCCACGATGGCATCGGTGGGGCAGGCCTTGATGCACAGCATGCAGCCGATACACCAGGCTTCGTCGATGTACGCCACGGTGCGTGGGGCTTCCACACCATGCTCCGCACTCAGCGGCAGCGGTGCTTGCCCCGTGATGGCTGCGAGGCGGGCGATGCCCTCAGAGCCCCCAGGGGGGCACTGGTTGATGGGCACGCCCTCTTCGGCAATGGCCCGGGCGTATGTGGCGCAGTCTGGATAGCCGCAGCGTGTGCACTGTGTCTGGGGCAAGGCCGCGTCAATCCGCGCCGCAAGCGTGAGGACGGCGGCAGTTGATGCAGAAGCTGGCCGGGGGGGGCTCAAGCCTTGCGCGCCGCATTGCGGCGGGTGCGGGCAGATGCCGCGGCGGTCACCGTAGTCTTCGCTAGCGTGGCAACGCCCACATCAGCGGGTGCGGCAGCGCCGGTGGGCTTGCTGGTGGCGGCTGCGGGTGCTGGTGCCACCCAGCGGGTGGCCACCGCCGCAGGCGCCTTGGCCGTGGGCTTGGTTGGCGTTTTGGCGGCTGCTTTGATGGGCGCTTTTACAGCCGCTGTGGCGACGGTTTTGACGAGTGGCTTGGCGGCTGCCTTGGGGGCGGGCGCTGCGGATTTTGTTGTTGCTGCTGCGCGGTAGGGGGGGTTGTCGTCCGGCGTTTCCGTGACGGGAGCTGCGATTTTCGCCTGGGGCTTTTCGTGTTCCAGGATGAAAGCGCGTACCTGGGGGTAGACCACTTCGCGCCAGCGCCGGCCGCTGAAAATGCCATAGTGGCCCGCGCCCTTGGCCTCCAGATGGCGCTGTTCCTTGCGCACGATGCCGCTGCACAGATCGTGCGCGGCTTCGGTCTGGCCCGAGCCGGAGATGTCGTCAAGCTCACCTTCCACCGTGAACAGGGCGGTGGTGGTGATGTCCTGCGGGCGCACGCGCTCGATCTTGCCGTCGGGGGAGCGCACATCCCAGGTGCCGTGCACCAGTTTGTAGTCCTGGAAAACGGTCTGGATGGTTTCCAGGTAGTAGTCGGCGTCCATGTCGAGCACGGCGTTGTACTCGTCGTAGAACTTGCGGTGGGCCTCGGCGCTGGCGTCGTCGCCCTTGATCAGGTCCTTGAAGTAGTCATAGTGGCTGCTGGCGTGGCGGTCCGGGTTCATGGCCACAAAGCCGGTGTACTGCAGAAAACCTGGGTACACGCGCCGCCCTGCGCCGGGGAAGTTCTCGGGCACGCGGTAGATCACGTTGTTCTCGAACCACTCAAAGCTACGGTTTGTCGCCAGGTTGTTCACCGAAGTCGGGGATTTGCGGGCGTCGATGGGGCCACCCATCATGGTCATCGTCAGCGGCGTGGTTTCGCCACGGCTGGCCATCAGGGACACGGCGGCCAGCACGGGCACGGTGGGCTGGCACACGCTGATCACATGGCAGTTGCCGTAGATGCCCTGCAGGTGGCGGATGAACTCCTGCACGTAATTCACGTAGTCGTCGAGGTGGAACTCGCCCTCGGCCAGGGGGACCAGCCGGGCATTCTTCCAGTCGGTGATGTAGACCTTGTGGTCCTTGAGCATGGTGCGCACGGTGTCGCGCAGCAAAGTGGCGTAGTGCCCCGACAAGGGCGCCACGATCAGCACCACAGGCTGGGCCTTGAGCTTGGTCAAGGTGGCGGTGTCGTCCGAGAAACGCTTGAAGCGGCGCAGTTCGCAGAACGGCTTGTCCATCTCGATGCGTTCGTGCACTGCCACACCGACGCCGTCCACATCCACCGTATGGATCTCGAAAGCGGGCTTTTCGTAGTCCTTGCCCAGGCGATACAGCAGTTCGTAGCCCGCAGACATGCGCTGCGCCAGCGGGCTTTCGCTGAAGGGGGACATGGGGTTGCTGAACAGCTTGGCAGCAGCCTGCGCGAAATCGGTAAAGGGCTCCATCAGGGAGCGCTGGGTTTCGTAGATGTGATACAGCATGGGCGAAACTCCGTTATGTTGCAGTGCAATATAACAGCACTTCGTAACAAGCGCATGGAGGAAAACCACCAATGCCAAGTCACCTATGCGACAGATTAGGGCGTCTCACTTAGAGCTTGTCCAATAAGCCGATGCCAGTCAAATTGCTATTGAATAGATAGCTGTAAATTTAATCTGGACGAGCGGTAGGGCCCAATTTTTCTCAAATTATTGCGGCTTTGGCTCAGCCTGCTCCTGCAGCCACGCCTCGAACGACTCCCGGGCCGAGTTGCGCAGGGCGGGGCGGAACGCGGTCTTGTTACTCAGGTACAGGCAATGCCGGATCACGGTATACGGATTGAAGCTGGCCTGAGGGTTTTGTTCTTCGAAGTGCTGCTTGTAGCGCTTGACCACGCCCACGGTCTCGCGCATCAGCGCATTGAAGCGGGCCCGCGTCATGCCCCGGGACCACGCCTGAATGTCGTCCACAAAACCGTCTACCTTGGAAGGCTCGAACTCAAAATCCTTGAAGAAGTGCGTTGCAATCTTGAGGAAGGTGAACGCGTTGAGCTCGCTGCTGGGGGCTTGGGCCTTGCTAGGGGCCTGCGTGTTGTCGGCGCTGGCAGGGTCGGGCAGCGGCTCGGCGGTTTCGTCGGGGGCTTGCAGCAGTTCGGCGGCCGTGGCGTCGCGGATCTGGCGGAACTCGCGGTCGGCCAGCTCGAACAGGGCTGACAGCACATTGATGCGGCGCTTGAGTTCGCCTGGGATCGATTTCTTGTACTTGATCCTGTGGTCCAGCACGCTCCAGGAGTCCTGGATGATGGTGCGCACCTGCAGCTCGAACGGCAGGTGGGCATAGGCTGCATGCTCAGGCTGCGTGCGTTCGGCATGGCTGAGCTTGAGGTCCAGATGCAGGCCTTTGTAGCCAAATGAGGCCTCGGTGCTTTCCACCGCCGTCACCTTGTCGGTGACATCGATCACGGCAAAGTGCCCGCGCACGATGGCCGCAATTTTCTCCAGCTCGTCCTCGTACAGGCACACCACACGCACGCCGACCAGGTCGGTGATGTAGTGCTGGATCTCATAGGGCGTGTTGTTTTCCTCCAGCGCCGGGCGGTATTTGCGCACGAACTTGCGGATGCATTCATCCACATCCTTGACGCGGCCCTCCACCTTGGCGATCTCTACCCCACCCGACTGCGTGACCACGGCGGCCACCATGGCGGTGAAGGCGGCGCAGGCGGTTTCCAGCGCAGCGGATTGCTCTGCGTAGAACGCGCGGAAATGGGATTCCTCCAGGTCGAAATCAAGCGATGGCATGCTGGTTCTTTGGTGTGCGAGGGTGGTGGGTGGGGGCGTGCTCAGGCCCCTAGTGCGGTGTTGAGGAGGGTGCGCAGGAAGCATATCCAACAATGCCCGCCCGGCGTTGCCCTGTGTGCAAAGTGTTTGCGCAAATACAGCTTTCTTGTGCCGGACAGATGCCCATAATGGTGCAGATCGCCACGGCGGTGGCTTTTGCCGACCGTGGCGGGTATACCACCCAGAACGCAATGACCCAACATTCTCCGGCAGGGATCGTCGATGCAGCCGCTGGGTCCACACCCTTGGCGCCTTCCTCTGGAGGAGGGAAGGGGACCACCAGCCACCGGTGGGTTCCCGTCGTGCTGCCACCTCTGGTGGGGCTGCTGACCCTGGGGCTGACGTTCTTGTACTGGCAGAGCGCCGAGAGCGGTGCCCGCGCCAAGCAGGAGCAGAACTTTCAGGTTGCGGCCGACCAGATCGCCTACAACCTCAAGGACCGGATGGCCACCTACGAGGTGGTGCTTCGCGGAGTCAAGGGGTATTTTGAAGGGTCCGAGCGCATCGATCGGGCCGAGTTTCAGGCCTATGTGGGGGCGCTCCAGCTGCGTGAAACGCGCCCTGGCCTGCAGGGGGTTTCGCTCGTCATGCAGCTACCCGCTTCGGCGCTGGCGGCACACCTGGATGACATGCGCCAGCGCGGTTTTGCCCAGTACACCGTGCGCCCCGAAGGTGCGCGCGAGGTGCTGGCGCCCATCACCCACATCGAGCCCTTGGAGGGCAACAACCTCAAGGCGCTGGGATTCGATGTGCTGACACTTCCCCCAGCAAAGGAAGCACTGGACCGGGCCCGTGACACCGGAGAGCTCGCCTTGTCCGGCCAGTTGACGCTGCTGCAAAACAGCGGCCCGGGGCTGGTCATGTACATGCCGCTGTATGGCGCGGGCGTCGATACACGCGCAGTGCATGGTCGGCGTGCAGGCCTTGCCGGCTGGGTGTCTGCGCCGTTCCTCCTGGAAGACGTGATCCACGGCATGTCGCGCGAGTTTGATGCCGACATCGGCTTTCAGATCACCGACGACACCAGCGCAGGTGCTCAAACCCTGCTATTTAGCAACGTTGTGCACCAGGCCGCTGTGCAAGGAGATGTCCCGTCGGGTCTGCAGGCACGGCGTGTGCTGGAACTGGGTGGCCGCCGCTGGGTGTTGCAAATGTCGCCCCTGCCTGCGTTTGCGGCGCGTTTTCAGGATGAGGGGCACCACCCTGTGGCCCTGATGGGCACGGTGCTGAGCCTGTTGCTCGCTTGGTTCACCTGGCTCTTGGCCACGGGGCGCGAGCGGGCCGTGGCACTGGCACGCGACATGACGGCGGAGCTGCGCGCCACGCGCGATGACCTGGAGAGCACGCTCAACGCCATCCCCGACCTGTTGTTCGAGGTGGGGCTGGATGGCTGCATCTACCACTACCGGTCGGCGCGGTCCGAAGCACTGGCCGTGCCGCCCGAGATGTTTCTGGGTCGCTTGCTGCGCGACGTGGTCCCGCCCGAGGCCGCCGCAGGCTGCCATGCAGCGCTGGAGGCCGCGGACCGAACTGGCTATTCGGCGGGCCATCAGTACCGCCTGGAACTCCAGGGTGCTACGCACTGGTTTGAGCTGTCCATCGCCCGCAAGGAAAGCGCTGCGCCGGGCGATGAACCCCGGTTCATCGCGCTCTCGCGCGACATCACCGAGCGCAAGCAGGCCGAGGCGCGCACGCACCAGCTGGCCTATTTCGACGCGCTCACCGGCCTGCCCAACCGGCGCATGCTCCTGGACCGTATGGAGCACGCCTTGCGCAGCGCCCAGCAAACGGCGCAGGTGGGCGCCGTGCTGTACATCGACCTCGACAACTTCAAGCAGATCAACGACGCGCGGGGGCACACGCTGGGCGACACGCTGCTCATGCAGGTGGCGCAGCGCCTCACGCAGCAGCTGCGCCCCGGCGACACTGTGGCCCGCCTGGGCGGGGACGAGTTTGTGGTGCTGGCGCACAACGTGGCGACCGACATGGAGGCCGCCGGGCGCCAGGCCCTGCTGGTGGCCGAAGAAATCCGCACTGCCCTGGAGGCGCCATACACCATCGACACGCACCTCTACA
Organism: Acidovorax sp. FG60; assembly: GCF_057808995.1. Taxonomy (NCBI): domain Bacteria; kingdom Pseudomonadati; phylum Pseudomonadota; class Betaproteobacteria; order Burkholderiales; family Comamonadaceae; genus Acidovorax; species Acidovorax sp. FG60. The sequence continues at coordinate 54,785 of NZ_JBMDJC010000002.1, read as the reverse complement.
GCACCACGGGCAGCATCGGCATTACGCTGTTCCCCAAGCGTGGCGAAGGCGTGGAAGACTTGCTGCGCGAGGCCGACACCGCCATGTACCGCGCCAAGGACCTGGGCCGCAACCGCATCCGCTTTTATGAAGCGGCCATGCAGGCCGATGTGCAGGAGCGCCTGGCGCTGGAGCAGGACCTGAAGAAAGCCCACGCTCTGGGCCAGCTGGCTGCATTCGTGCAGAGCCAGGTGGACGCATCCGGCACCGTGGTGGGCGGCGAGTTGCTGATGCGCTGGGACCACCCCACGCGCGGCAATGTGCCGCCCGGCCGCTTCATCCCCATCGCCGAAGCCTCGGGCCTGATCCTGCGCATGGGCGACTGGATGATCCAGCAGGCCTGCGAAACCCTGGCGCGCCTGCAGGCTGCGGGGCGCGAGCTGTCGCTGTCGGTCAACGTGAGCGAGCGGCAGTTCCGCCAGGACGACTTTGTCGAGCGCGTGCGCCACATGCTGGCCCACACCGGCGCCCATCCAGCCAACCTGATCCTCGAAGTGACCGAGAGCCTGCTCATCGAAGACCTGGACGACACCATCGCCCGCATGACCGAAATCGTGGGCCTGGGCGTGCGCTTTTCCATCGACGACTTCGGCACCGGATATTCGAGCCTGGCCTACCTCAAGCGGCTGCCGCTGTATGAGCTCAAGATCGACAAAAGTTTTGTGGACGACACCCCTGACGACCCCAGCGACACCGCCATCGTGCAGTCCATCATCTCGGTCGCCAGCCACCTGAACCTGCGCGTGGTGGCCGAGGGGGTGGAAACCCGTGCACAAGCAGATTTTCTGGTGGCGAGCCAGTGTGACTGCCTGCAGGGCTACCTGTTCGGGCGGCCGGAGCCGCTGGCGGCGTGGCTGGGTAGGCTGACTTCAACGCAATGATGCGCTGCGCGCTTGGGGAAAGTGCTGCGCAGCCCGATCAGGAGCCGAAGGTGGCTCAATGGGCCACGAACGCCCAGCGTTCATGGTCCCGCCAGCGGCCATTGATCTTGAGGTAGCGGGGCGAAAAGCCTTCTTGCCGGAAGCCACAGGCCCGCACCAGCGCAATGGACGCTGCGTTGCCGGGCTGGATGTTCGCCTCCAGCCGGTGCAGCTTCAGTGGCCCAAAGGCGTGGCGCAGCAGCTGTTGCATGCCCGCACGCATCAGGCCCTGGCGCTCGTAACCGGCGAAGACGTAGTAGCCCAGGTAAGCGCTGCGAAAGTTGCCCATCACGATCTGTGAGAGATTGAAGACGCCCGCGATCTGTTCGCCTTCGCCCGCTTTGGGCGGCCGGCACACCAGAAAACCCTGGTTCGCAGGCGTGTCCAGCTGCGCTAGATAGGCTGCAAACGACTCGGGGGTCGATGGCGCCGAGGTCCAGGGTGTATGCAGGGCCTGGCTGCGCTCGGCCAAAGTGACAAAGCGCTCTGCATCCGCTGCCACGGGTGCGCGCAAGGCGACGGGCGCGGTGGCTTGGGTTTTTACGCGCACTTGCACACGCTTTGGTTCTGCCCGCAAGCCATCACCCCGCTGCGCGGCGTCAGGCAGCCAGGGCCTGGGCTGCTGGGGCTGCAGAAGATTCAGGCGCGTTGGCATACGCCTGCATCGCCAGCGCATGCACCTCGCGCGCAGGGCGGTCCTTGAGCAGATGGTTGCTCCACACCTGGCGCCAGATGCGGGCACCGGGCAGGCTGTGGCGCAGGCCCAGCATGTGGCGGGCGATGTGGGGCCAGGGGGTGCCGTACTGGGCAGCCTCGCGCTCCATGTACTCGACCATCTTGATTTCGACCTCTTCGCGCGTCAGGGGGCAGGGCATACCACCTTGTTCGCCGTAGTAGAGCTGGTCCCAGCGGGCCAGCCACCAGGGGTTGTGGTAGGCCTCGCGACCGATCATCACGCCGTCCAGGTGCGTGAGCTGCTCTTGCACCACCGCATCGGTGGTGATGCCGCCGTTGATGGCGATGGTGAACTGCGGAAACTCTGCCTTGAGCCGGTGCACCACCTCGTAGCGCAGGGGCGGGACATCGCGGTTTTCCTTGGGGGAGAGGCCTTGCAGCCAGGCGTTGCGCGCATGCACGATGAACACGGTACACCCGGCGTCGGCCACGGTGCCGATGAAGTCGCGCACAAAACCGTAGTCCTCCACCTTGTCGATGCCGATGCGGTGCTTGACGGTGACGGGCACGCTGACCACGTCCTTCATGGCCTTCACGCAGTCGGCCACCAGCTGAGGCGATTTCATCAGACTGGCGCCAAACGCGCCGCGCTGCACCCGGTCGCTGGGGCAGCCGCAGTTGAGATTGATTTCGCCGTAGCCCCATTGCGCGCCCAGGCGCGCAGCCTCGGCCAGCTTGTCGGGCTCGTTGCCGCCCAATTGCAGGGCCACAGGGTGCTCTTCGGCGTTGAAGCGCAGGTGCCGCTCGGTGCCGCCATGGATGATGGCGCCCGCGTTCACCATCTCGGTGTACAGCAGGGTCTGGCGGGTCAGCAGCCGGTGAAAGTAACGGCAGTGGCGGTCGGTCCAGTCCATCATCGGGGCGACGGACATGCGCCAGGGGCTCAGGGTGGTTTCCACGGGCAAACTAGAAAAGCGGGGAGGGTGGGGGTTGCGTGGGGTGCGCCTGTGGGGACGAAGGCGCCCGCAGGGCTGCAACTGGAAAGCCGCGATTATCCCACCGACCTCGCGGCCAGCACCAGCGTGTGGTTTTGAATAGAAATGGGCGATAACGCTTATCCAGCGAGCGCTGGTAGCTATCAAAAACAGAGCGTTCGAATGGCTTGCAACAAAGCGCTGTGCGGTTGCGCGCTTCGAAGTGCTAACCCACCGGCTGCGCCCCGTCGCGCAGCCCATAGCGGCGCACCACCTGGGCGCGCTGGCGCGGGTCGATGTTGATGTGGGTTGCATCGCGCCCCGCCATGGCCAGCAGGCGTGGGTCCATCACGCGGCGCCACAGGGGCGGCACGTAGGCCAGGGTGAACATGCCGAAGTAGCCAATCGGTAGCTGCGGCACATGGTCGAAATGCCGCAGCGACTGGTAGCGCCGCAGCGGATGCGCGTGGTGGTCGGAATGCCGTTGCAGGTGAAACAGCGCCCAGTTGGAGAACAGGTGGTTGCTGTTCCACGAGTGGTGTGGCTGGCAGGGCTCGTAGCGGCCGCTGGCGTCTTGCGTGCGCAGCAGGCCGTAGTGCTCTACGTAGTTGGCCGAGGTGAGCTGAAAGTTGGCCCAGAACGAGGCCACCACCAGAAACGGCAGCACGAACGGGCCCAGCCACAGGGCCAGGGCGGTCCATAGCAGCAGGGTAATCAGCGCGGGCTGCAGGATTTCGTTGTGCCAGGAAAACTGCGGTTGTTGCTGGCGCGCCAGCCGGTCTTTCTCCAGCGCCCAGGCCCGGCGCAGGGCTCCGGGCATTTCGCGCAGCGCGAAGCGGTAGATCGACTCGCCCATGCGCGACGACGCCGGGTCGGCCGGGGTCGCCACGTCGCGGTGGTGGCCCCGGTTGTGTTCGATGAAGAAGTGCCCGTAGGCCGTGGGTGCCAGTACCAACTTGGCCAGCCAGCGTTCGAGCTTGGAGTTTTTATGGCCCAGCTCATGCCCCAGGTTGATGCAGAAGCCGCCCACCGTGCCCGTGGTCAACACCATGGCCAGAACACCATGCCAGGGCAACGTCTGCGTGGCCACAAACCAGGTGCTGAAGATAAAAGCCGCCCACAGCACCGGCACCAGCAGGTAGGTGATGCGGCGGTAGTAGCGGTCTCGCTCCAGCGCCGGCACGGCGGATTCGGGTGGGTTGCTCTGGTCCACGCCCAGCAGCCAGTCCAGCAACGGCGCCGCCAGGTAGAAAAACGCCACCGGCGTCCACAGCGTCAGCGCCTCGCCAGTCCAGAGCATGAGCGCTGGGCCCACGGCCACGGTGCAGGGAACCACCAGCGACAACAGCCACGCATACCGCTTGCGGTCGCGGTAGGTGGTGTCGTCGTTGCGGGCGGCTTGCAGCATGGTCCAGGGCGTAGCGTGGCGTGGTGGGGCGGCTCCGGGGAAGGAGAGCCATGCCAGTCATTCTGGTCAAGCGCCTTCGAAATGCCAGATCTTTTTGACCAAAGTGAGGCCGGGAGAAGATTGTTGACAATGCCGCCAACGGAGATTCTCCGCGGGCAGGTTGCCCTGCCTCAAAACCGGGCATAGGGGCTATCGGCGATACTCCCGGCGCTTGCGATTGACGGTGGCACGACCGCCGCTGCCTGTTTTCTGCCTCCCCCCTCATGCACCACACCATTTTTGACACCCCGGTTGTCAACACGCTCCTGCGCGCCTTTTCCCGCTTTACGCTGCGCATTACCGGCTGGAAGATTGAAGGCGCCTTGCCCACCCACGCCGCCAAAAGTGTGCTGATTGCCGCGCCCCACACCAGCAACTGGGACTTGCCTTACACGCTGATGCTGGCGTTCTCGCTGCGCTTGCGGGTGTACTGGATGGGCAAACACAGCCTGTTCAAGGCGCCGTTCGGTGGCGTGATGCGCTGGCTGGGCGGCATTCCGGTGAACCGGGAGCAGTCCGGCAACCTGGTCGCCACGTCGGCCCAGGCGATGCGGGAGGCCGATGGCCCCATGCAGCTCATCGTGCCGCCCGAGGGCACACGCGGCAAAACGCGGCACTGGAAGACAGGCTTTTACTTCATCGCTCAGCAGGCGGGCGTGCCCATCGTGCTCGCGTTTGTGGACTATGGTCGCAAGGTGGGCGGCCTGGGCCCGGTGTTCGAGCCCACGGGTGACCTGGACAGCGACATGGCGCGTATCAAGGCGTTTTATGCGCCGATCCAGGGGAAGAACCCGAAGCAATTCGAGACCTGATGCAGGTCATTGAATTTTGGTGAAATTTGGCTCTATCGCTTATCTATAAAGCGCAAGCAGCTATCAAAAATGAAGTGAATGCGGGCGTTAATGGTGCTCACGCCCCCACGCTGCGGCGATCAATCTTGCGGCTTAGCACGATGCTGGTCTGCGTTTGGTGCACGCCGTCCAGTTGCCCCACCTTGTCGAGCAGGGCATCGAGCTGCTCATGGCTGGTGCAGCGCAAGAACACCAGATAGTCAAACGGCCCGCTCACGGCGGATACCTCTTCGACCTCGGCCATGGCCTCCAGCGCGCGCAGCACGGTGGGCGCGGTTTTGGGCAGCACGCTGATGCTGCACCAGGCCCGCACGGTGGTGGCATCGAGCCGGGTGCCCAGCCGCACCCCATAACCCGCGACCACCCCCGAGCGCTCCAGCCGTGCGATGCGCGCCACCACGGTGGTGCGGGCCAGCCCCAGCTTACGTGCCAGCGTGGCCGTGCCCTCGCGGGCATTGGCCTGCAGCAGGCTCAGCAGCTGGCGGTCGGTGTCGTCCAGGGCCATCGGCTAGTCCTCAAAAAGTCATAACGCCCATCATATTCGCCGTTATTGCAAAACAAGGAGCATTTTTCGACGTTATTAGCGCTACACATTGACAGCACCCTTGCCTAGCATCAAGGCATCTTCAACACCGCTCACTGCTTCACGCAGTGACCACCACCGGGAGTGCCGCCATGACCACCCTTTCCAACACCTCCACCGCCTCCCACGCCGCCTCCCACCGCGCCATCACCATCCTGGGCGCGGGCCACATCGGCTTTGCCATGGCGCTGCTGCTGCTGCAGGCCGGCGACTACGACATCCTGGTGGTGGACCGCGACCCGGCGCGCCTGGCCGAGGTGGCTGCGCTAGGCGTCTCGACCCAGTTGGCGACAGACGACGCAAGCCTGCAGACCGCCATCGACGGCCGTTTTGCCGTGCTGAACGCGCTGCCGTTTCACCGCGCCGTGCCGGTGGCGACGCTTTGTGCCGCAGCCGGAGTGCACTACTTTGATCTGACCGAAGACGTGGCAAGCACCCAGGCCATCCGGGCACTGGCGGCCAACGCCCGCAGCGTGCTCATGCCCCAATGTGGCCTGGCCCCGGGTTTCATCGGCATCGTGGGCAACGATTTGGCGCGCCGTTTTGACACCCTGCACACGCTGCGCATGCGCGTGGGCGCGCTTCCGCGCTACCCCCAGGGCGCCCTGCGCTACAACCTGACCTGGAGCACCGAAGGGCTCATCAACGAATACTGCAACCCCTGCGAGGCCATTGTGGACGGAGTGCGCACCATAGTGCCCGCGCTGGAAGGGTTGGAAACCTTTGCGCTCGACGGTGTGGAATACGAGGCGTTCAACACCTCCGGCGGGCTGGGCACTTTGACGGAAACGCTGGCAGGCAAGGCGCGCCAGGTGGACTACCAGTCCATCCGCTACCCCGGCCACAACGCCATCCTGAAGCTGCTGCTCAACGACCTGCGCCTGCGTGACCGGCGCGATCTGCTCAAGGACATTCTGGAGACGGCCATTCCGACCACCGACCAGGATGTGATCGTGGTGTTTGCCACCGCATCCGGCCTGAAGGGCGGCCGGCTGGTGCAGGACTCGTACTCCGCCCGCATCGTGGGCACCCAGGTGGGGGGGCTCACAATTAGCGCTATCCAGCTCACCACGGCGGCGGGCATCTGCACAGCACTGGACCTGGTGGCCCAAGGCCGGTTGCCTCAGCGGGGTTTTATAGGTCAGGAAGCGGTGGGGCTGGGGGATTTTCTGGCTAACCGGTTTGGGGTGGCATATGCGGGGGAGCGCCTGAAAGTAGATTTAGCCGTATAAAATGGAAAATTGAAATTTATACGGCCAATGGACTATCTTCCCCTTCCGGACAGTGCTGCGCGGCAGTTCATCGACTCGATCACCATCTTCGAGGAGTACCAGCGCACCCGCAAACAGGCATCGCAATATGCGGGCGGCATGTACTGGAAGGCACAAGGCCCCTACGAATATCTTGTAAAGACCCAGCGCGACAACAGCCAGGAGCGCATCGGACCGCGCAATGAACAAACGGAGTGGGTCTACAAAGAGTTCACAAGTTGCAAGACAGCCGTGGAGGACCGCCTCAAGACTCTGCGCGCTGCGCTCACTGACGCTCAGCGGCTGAACAAGGCCTTGAAAGTCGGCCGTACCCCTGCGATGGTGATCGACATTCTGCAGGCGCTCGAAGACGCGGGCCTAGCGGAGCACTTCACCGTGGTTGGGACGCATTCGCTGTATGCGTACGAAAGCGCAGCGGGTGTGCGCATCGTGCAAGGCGCATTGGCTACGCAGGATGTGGATCTGCTGTGGGATGCCCGCCGCAGGGTGCGGTTCATCACCGAGATGGAGCGTTCGGACGTGTCGATGCTTCAGGTGCTGCAACGCGCAGACTCCACCTTCCAGCGCAAGGAAGGTCAAAACGAGACTGCCATCAACGCCAAAGGCTTTGAGGTGGACTTCCTGCGCAGGATGGCCGAGGGCGACGATCCGCACCCCTTCCGCTTCTCTTCCGACGAGGATGATCTGTGGCCTGTGCAGGCCGTCCGCGCTTCGGTACTGACCACCGCGCCGCGCTTCGAGCACGTTGTGGCATCGGCCACCGGACACATGGCGATGATGCGCACCATCGCTCCGGCAACCTTCGTGAAATTCAAGCGTTGGATGGCAGAAAAAGCCCCCGCGCGTGAACCACTCAAGCGCAACCGGGACCGCCGCCAGGCCGACATCGTTCGAGGTCTGCTCGACCAAGGAATGCTGGTGTCCTGACTGTGAACTTCCGAGGGGTTAGCGTCCGCCAGGCTTCTGGTACATCCCCTCAATCGCCTCGGCAAAGTGCGCCATCAGGTTGTTGCGCTTGAGCTTGAGCGTGGGCGTCATGAAGGTGTTTTCAATGGTCCAGGGCTTCAGCGTCAGGTGCACCGCACGCGGCACGGCGTATCGGGCAAAGCTGGCGGTGTTCTTTTCGATGCGGGCCAGCACGGCGCGGTGCACGCTGGGGTGGTTCAGGCTGTCGGCGTCTTGGGCCGAAAGACCCAGATCGCCCGCCAGCCGCTGCCATTCATCGCGCTTGAGCACGGCCACGCAGGCGATGAAGGGGCGGTTTTCGCCCACTACAAAGGCCTGCTCCAACAAAGGGTCGGCCAGCAAGGCCAGCTCCAGGTCGCCCGGCGGGATCTTTTCGCCGGTGGAGGTGACGATGATTTCCTTGATGCGGCCTTTTATATAGATGCGGTCGTTCACGATCTCGGCCTGGTCGCCCGTGCCCAGCCAGCCGTCTGCGCCCAGGATCTTGGCCGTGTCTTCCGGGCGCTTCCAATAGCCCTTCATCACGATGGGGCCGCGCACTTGCAGCTCGCGGTTCTCGCCAATGCGCACTTCCACACCGGGTAATGCCTTGCCTACGCAGGCGGGGTCGTTGTCGTCCAGTGCGTTGACCGACACCACCGGTGCGGTCTCGGTCATGCCGTAGCCCTGGATCAGCGGCAGCCCCAGGCCCAGAAAACACTTCGCAATGGTGGGCGACAGCGGTGCGCCGCCGCTTACCGCCACGCGCACGCGGCCGCCAAATTGGGCCAGTAGCGGCTTGGCCACCAGGGCCTCCAGCACCGGCCAGGGCAGGACAGCCATCCAGCCTGCGGCCTGGCTGCTGGCGTCGGGAGTCGGCGTGGGCAAGCCTTGGGCGGCGCAAAACCGCGCCCAGCCCTTGTTCTGCGCGGCTTCATACAGCTGCATCTTCCAGGGCGTGGGTGACAACTTTTCGAGCAGCTTGGCGTGGATGCGCTCGTAGATGCGCGGCACCGACACCAGCACCGTGGGGCGTACCGTCTTCAGGTCTTCGGCCAGTTGGGGCACCGAGCGCGCATAGGCCACGCAGCTGCCCGCCGCAATCGGCAGGTAGTACCCGCCCGTGCGCTCGAAGGTGTGCGACAGCGGCAGGAACGACAGGAATACGTCCTCCACCGTGGGCGCAATGCGCTCCAGCACCGCCTTCACGTCGCTGACCACGTTGTGGTGCGTCAGCATCACGCCCTTAGGCTTGCCGGTGGTGCCAGAGGTGTAGACGATGGCCGCCAGGTCGTCTGCCTCCGGGGCTTTGGGAACGGTTGCGCTGCCCGCATGTGCTGCACCGGCCAGCCATTGCACCAGTGAACCGACCGCAGGGCCGTCCCCAGACGCTGGTATTGCGGTGAGCGAGGCGCCGTCATCTGTGATGACCACTGCACGCAGGGCCGGAAATGGCGTGCCGACGGCCTGAATTTTTTCCCACTGCTCCACGTGGCTCACAACGAGCATCGACGCCTCGCAGTCGGCCAGGATGTAGGCAATGCTGCCGGGGTTGTCGATGGCATGCAGCGGCACGGGAACGGAGCCGGTGGCCAAGGTTGCCTGGTCCGCGCACATCGCGTTCAGGCCGTTGGGCAGCAGGATGGCGATGCGCGCCGCTGCGGGCAGTTGCATGGCCGCCAGGGCCTGGGCCCATGTGCCCACGCGTTGGGCTGTCTCAGCCCAGGTCAAGCTCGTCCAGGCTTGGGAGCTGGTGTCGAAGGCTCGGTACGCCTCGGAGTTGGGGGTGCGCGCAGCGCGGTAGGCGAGAAGCTGGGGCAGCGTGCAGACGCTGGCGATATCGGCGGGGGAGGGGGTCATGCAGGCTCTGCGGGGAAGTCGTCAGGCGCGGGATGCGCCGTGGCCTTGGTGTAAACCCGGGGAATGATAGCGAGCGAACCAGCGGGATCTGGCGCTGCAACACGCTGTTGTGTTGCAAATGGTGCATTCCGATTTACGAAATGATGATGCGCTGCAATAGCGCGGCGAAAGCCCGAACAGACCAGATGCACTCGCTGGTGAATCGCTCGCAGGCCGTATTGCCGCAGGTCGTCTCTTAGGTCGCCGCTTCCAGCCCCTGCGCAAAATGCGCCTGCATCGCCTTCACCGTCGCCTTGGCATCGCGCGCCATCATCGCGCCGAGGATGGCGCGGTGCTCTTTCAGCGAATCCTCAATCCGCCCCTGCTTGAGCAGCGAGTTGTGGCGGTTGAGCTTCATCACCTTGCGCAAGTCGGCCACCATCTGGCTGCGCCATCGGTTGTCGGCCAGCTCCAGCAGCAACATGTGAAAGCGCTCGTTGACTGCAAAAAAGCGCTCACGCTCATTGGCGGCTGCCTCCAGCTCGGCATGCAGGTCTTGCAATGTTTGCAGCTGAGCCGGCGTGGCGGTGGTGGCCACCACGCCTGCCGCATCGCTCTCCAGCAGGCTGAGCAGGTGGTACACGTCGCGCAGGTCTTTTTCGCTCATTTCGGTCACATAGGCGCCACGGCGCACCTTCATCGTGACCAGGCCTTCAGCGGCCAGTACCTTCAACGCCTCGCGCAGGGGCGTGCGGCTGATGCCGAATTCCTCGGCAATCTTAAGTTCGTCAATCCAGCTGCCCGGCTCCAATTCGCGCCGGAAGATGCGCTGGCGCAATTGCTCGGCCACTTCTTCGTAGAGCGCACGGGGAGTGAGGGTGAGGGCAGACATGGGGTGGATTGTAAGCTGGGCGGAATATTTTGAATCAATAATTATGAATGATGTAAACTCGCCGCCACACCACTGCACCTGTGCGGTCGCCGCCTGTGCGCTGTGTTGGACGCCCCAACGCCATCTTCGGAGTAGCTTTTGCCATGAGTGACAACCCCACCAACAACGCCCCAGAGTTCGCCGCGTCTTCGCTGGAAGCCTGGGCCAAGGCCGCAGCCAAGTCGGCGCCGGGGGGCGATGTCAGCGCCCTCAACTGGGTCACGCCCGATGGCATCACCGTCAAGCCGCTGTACACCGCCGAAGACACGGCCAGCCTGCCGTACGCCAATACGCTTCCGGGTTTTGAGCCCTACCTGCGCGGCCCCCAGGCCACCATGTATGCCGTGCGGCCCTGGACGATCCGCCAGTACGCTGGTTTCTCTACCGCCGAAGAATCCAACGCCTTCTACCGCAAGGCGCTGGCCGCAGGCGGGCAGGGCGTGAGTGTGGCGTTCGACCTGGCCACCCACCGGGGTTACGACAGCGACCACCCCCGCGTGACGGGCGATGTGGGCAAGGCCGGGGTGGCGATCGACTCGGTCGAGGACATGAAGATCCTGTTCGACCAGATCCCGCTCGACAAGGTGTCCGTGTCGATGACCATGAACGGCGCGGTGCTGCCCGTGCTGGCGGGCTATGTGGTGGCGGCAGAAGAGCAGGGCGTCTCGCAAGACAAGCTCTCCGGAACCATTCAGAACGACATTCTGAAAGAGTTCATGGTGCGCAACACCTACATCTACCCGCCCAAGCCGTCGATGAAGATCATTGGCGACATCATCGAGTACACGGCCAAGAACATGCCGAAGTTCAACTCGATCTCGATCAGCGGCTACCACATGCAGGAAGCCGGGGCCAACCAGGCGCTGGAACTGGCCTTCACCCTGGCCGACGGCAAGGAGTATGTGAAGACCGCCATCGCCAAGGGCATGGACGTGGACGAATTCGCCGGGCGCCTGAGCTTCTTCTGGGCGATTGGCATGAACTTTTACCTCGAAGTCGCCAAGATGCGCGCCGCGCGCCTGCTGTGGTGCCGCATCATGAAAGCCACGGGCGCCAAGAACCCCAAGAGCCTGATGCTGCGCACGCACTGCCAGACGTCGGGCTGGAGCCTGACCGAACAGGACCCCTACAACAACGTGGTGCGCACCACCATCGAAGCCATGGCCGCAGTGTTTGGTGGCACGCAGAGCCTGCACACCAACAGCTTTGACGAAGCCATTGCGTTGCCCACCGAGTTCAGCGCCCGCATTGCGCGCAACACGCAGCTCATCATTCAGGAAGAGACCCACATCACCAACGTGATCGACCCCTGGGCTGGCAGCTACATGATGGAAAAGCTGACCCAGGACATGGCCGACGCGGCCTGGAAGATCATCGAAGAGGTCGAGGCCATGGGCGGCATGACCCAGGCCGTGGACAGCGGCTGGGCCAAGCTCAAGATCGAGGCCGCCGCGGCTGAAAAGCAGGCGCGCATCGACAGCGGCAAGGATGTGATCGTCGGCGTCAACAAATACAAACTGGCCAAGGAAGACCCGGTCGATATCCTGCAGATCGACAACGTGAAGGTGCGCGACGGCCAGATTGAGCGCCTCAAGAATATTCGAGAAAAACGCGACTCTGCGCTCGTCCAGCAAGCCTTGGATGCTCTCACTTCTGCAGCAGAAAGCGGCGAAGGCAACCTGCTGGACCTGTCGATCAAAGCCGTGCGCCTGCGCGCCACGGTGGGCGAGGTGTCGGACGCTCTGGAGAAGGTTTTTGGGCGCCATCGCGCCGATACACAAAAGGTGACCGGTGTGTACGCAGCAGCCTATGACTCGGCCGAAGGCTGGGACAAACTCAAGACCGAAATCAACGCCTTTGCCGAAGAACAGGGCCGCCGCCCGCGGGTGATGATTGCCAAGCTGGGCCAGGATGGGCACGACCGGGGCGCCAAGGTGGTGGCCACCGCGTTTGCCGACCTGGGCTTTGACGTGGACATGGGCCCGCTGTTCCAGACCCCCGAGGAGTGCGCGCGCCAGGCGATTGAAAACGACGTGCACGCCGTGGGCGTGAGCACGCTGGCCGCAGGCCACAAGACGCTGGTGCCCGCCATCATCCAGTCGCTCAAGGACCAGGGTGCGGACGACATCATCGTGTTTGTGGGCGGGGTGATCCCGGCGCAGGACTATGAGCACCTGTACGAAGCGGGCGTGAAGGGCATCTACGGCCCTGGAACACCGATTCCGGCCAGCGCCAAGGATGTGCTGGAACAGATTCGCAAGGCTGTGGCTGCGTGAGTTTGGTGGAGTCGTCCATGTTGAGCTTGGGCAGCGTCGCCGCCGGGGACTTCGAGCCCATGGCCGATCTTCGCGCCGAAGCCCTGCGCGAAAGCCTGGAGCGCCTGGGCCGTTTTGACCCGGTGCGCGTGCGGGAGCGCCTGCGCAGCGCGTTCGAGCCTGCGTGCATGCGGCACATCCTCACCAACGGCGAGCGTGTGGGCTACCTCACGCTCATTCCGCACGCAGGATCAAACAGCCTGCGCTTGCATCACCTCTACATCCACCCGGCTTCTCAGGGGCGCGGTGTGGGGGCCTGGGCGCTGGAATGGGTCAAGGCACAGGGTCGGGCTGCGGGTCAGGACATCACGCTGGGTGCGCTGCGCGGCAGCGACGCCAACCGCTTTTACCTGCGCCATGGCTTCCGGCTGGTGGAAGAGCAGGAGTTCGACCTGGAGTACCGGTGGAGCCCGGAGTTCGATGCACGCACGGCGGAGGTTGCACCATGAACCTCTACCAAGGAGTCGTGGGCCAACCCGGCCCCCTTCAACGCCGCGCCATGTCCAAAGCCATCACCCTGCTCGAATCGACACGCGCAGACCATCGCGCGCAGGCCGATGAGCTGCTCACCCAACTGCTCCCCCACACCGGAAAGTCCTTCCGCCTCGGCATCAGCGGTGTACCCGGCGTGGGCAAGTCCACCTTCATCGAAGCCCTGGGCCTGTACCTGATCGGCCAGGGCCACCGCGTGGCCGTGCTCACCATCGACCCCTCCAGCACCGTCTCGGGCGGATCCATCCTGGGCGACAAGACGCGCATGGAACACCTGTCGGTGCACGAAAAGGCCTACATCCGCCCCAGCCCGTCGAGCGGCACCCTGGGCGGAGTCGCAGAGAAGACCCGCGAAGCCATGCTGGTCTGCGAGGCGGCGGGTTACGACGTGGTCATCGTCGAGACCGTGGGCGTGGGCCAGAGCGAGATTGCGGTGGCAGGCATGACGGACATGTTTGTGCTCATGCAGCTGCCCAACGCGGGCGACGATCTGCAGGCCATCAAGAAGGGCGTGATGGAGATTGCCGACCTGGTGGTCATCAACAAGGCCGACATCGACAAGAACGCTGCCACGAGGGCCGAGGCGCAGATCACATCGAGCCTGCGCCTCTTGAGCCAACACGGCAACCCCGAGAACGCACACCACGACGAAACCCTGTGGCACCCAAAAGTCGTGCAGATCAGCGCGCTGCTGGGGCAGGGCGTGGACAGCTTCTGGGCTGCCGTCACGCAGTTCCGCCAGCTGCAAACCGCCAACGGCCGCCTGGCCACGCGGCGCGAGAAGCAGGCACTGGCGTGGATGTGGGAGCGCATCGACGCGGGCCTCAAGCTCGCGTTTCGCCAGCATCCACAGGTCAAGGAGCTGCTGCCCCAGATGCAGGCCGATGTGGCAGCCGGGCGCATCGCGGCATCGACTGCAGCAAGAAATCTGCTGCTGGCGCACACCCATCAAGCGCAAGCAGCTATCAAATAAGTAGTAGACCAACCACCGAATTCATCAAAGGACGACCATGCAAGACATCCTGGATCAACTGGAGAAAAAGCGTGCGCTGGCACGCCTGGGCGGCGGGCAAAAGCGCATCGATGCGCAGCACGCCAAGGGCAAGCTCACGGCGCGCGAGCGCATCGAGCTGCTGCTGGACGACGGCACGTTCGAAGAATGGGACATGTTTGTCGAGCACCGCTGCACCGACTTTGGCATGGAGGACAACAAGATCCCCGGCGACGGTGTGGTGACGGGCTACGGCATGATCAATGGCCGCCTGGTGTTCGTTTTCAGCCAGGACTTCACCGTGTTCGGCGGTGCACTCAGCGAAACCCACGCCGAGAAGATCTGCAAGGTGATGGACCAGGCCATGAAGGTTGGCGCACCCGTCATCGGCCTCAACGACTCGGGCGGCGCGCGCATCCAGGAAGGCGTCGCGTCCCTCGGTGGCTATGCCGACGTGTTCCAGAAAAACGTGCTGGCCAGCGGCGTGATTCCGCAGATCAGCATGATCATGGGCCCGAGCGCCGGTGGCGCCGTGTACTCGCCCGCCATGACGGACTTCATCTTCATGGTGAAGGACAGCTCGTACATGTTCGTGACCGGCCCCGAAGTGGTGAAGACCGTGACGCACGAGGAAGTGACGGCCGAGGAACTGGGCGGTGCCGTGACGCACACCACCAAGAGCGGTGTGGCCGACATGGCGTTTGAGAACGATGTGGAGGCGCTGATGATGCTGCGCCGCCTGTACAACTACCTGCCGCTCAACAACCGCGAAAAGGCCCCGGTGCGCCCCAGCAACGACCCGGCCGACCGCATGGACCGGAGCCTGGACACCCTGGTGCCCGAGAACCCCAACAAGCCCTACGACATGAAGGAGCTGATCCTCAAGACCGTGGACGACGGGGACTTCTTCGAGCTACAGCCCGAGTACGCCAAGAACATCCTCATCGGCTTTGCCCGCATGGAAGGCCAGACCGTGGGCATCGTGGCCAACCAGCCGCTGGTGCTGGCGGGCTGCCTGGACATCAAGAGTTCCATCAAGGCCGCGCGTTTTGTGCGCTTCTGCGATGCGTTCAACATCCCGGTCGTCACGTTTGTGGACGTGCCCGGCTTCATGCCCGGCACCAGCCAGGAGTACGGCGGCATCATCAAGCACGGCGCCAAGCTGCTGTACGCCTATGCCGAGTGCACGGTACCCAAGATCACCGTCATCACCCGCAAGGCCTACGGCGGCGCGTACGACGTGATGAGCTCCAAGCACTTGCGCGGCGACGTGAACCTGGCCTGGCCCAACGCCGAGATTGCGGTGATGGGCGCCAAGGGCGCGGTGGAGATCATCTTCCGCGAAGACAAGAACGACCCCGTGAAGCTGGCCGCCCGGGAGGCCGAATACAAGCAGCGATTTGCCAACCCGTTTGTGGCCGGTGCTCGCGGCTTTATCGACGACGTGATCCTGCCGCATGAGACGCGCAAGCGCATCTGCCGCAGCTTGGTCATGCTGCGCGACAAGAAGCTGGAAAACCCCTGGCGCAAGCACGGGAACATTCCGCTGTAAGCAGGGCATTGGCAGCAGGCAATGGCACAGATCCGCGCGTTCTTCCCATCCAGAGTGGACTCATGGCTTGTTGCCATCGGCCCGCTCGCGGCATTGACGGCAGCAACCGCAGTAGCAGGGCTTGCGGGGCCGTTCGTGCTGAACTCTGGTAGCACGCCACCGATGCTTGCGCTGTTGGCGGTCATCGTGGCCCTTACGCTGCTGCTGCTGCCGCTGTGGTTGGTACTGGACACCAACTACACACTCACGGCGGACGATCTGCTGATTCGCAGTGGTCCGTTTCGCTGGCGCATTGTGCTGGGCGATGTACGCGAGGTCTCGCCATCGCACAGTTGGATTTCGTCGCCTGCGCTGTCGCTCGACCGCTTGAGCATTCGCTATGGGGCAGACCGAAGCATTTTGGTATCGCCGCGTGAGAAGCAGCGCTTCATTGACGCTTTGCGCCAGCGCTGTCCTTCCGTCTTAGTTACTGGTTTTTGAAATTTCCTTTTGAGGAACTTGTTATGTTCACCAAAATCCTGATCGCCAACCGTGGCGAAATCGCCTGCCGAGTGATTGCAACGGCCAAGAAAATGGGCATCGCCACCGTCGCCGTCTATTCCGACGCCGACAAGGAAGCCCGGCACGTCAAGCTGGCCGACGAGGCCGTGCACATTGGCGCCGCGCCCTCGCGCGAGTCGTACCTGCTGGCCGACAAAATCATCGCTGCCTGCAAGCAGACTGGCGCGCAGGCCGTGCATCCGGGCTATGGCTTCCTCTCCGAAAACGAGGCCTTTGCCAAGCGCTGCGAAGACGAGGGCATTGCCTTCATCGGCCCCAAGGCGCATTCGATTGCGGCCATGGGAGACAAGATCGCGTCCAAGAAGCTGGCCAACGAGGCCAAGGTCAACACCATCCCGGGCTACAACGACGCCATCGCTGGCCCTGAGCAGGCGGTGGAGATTGCCAAGGGCATTGGCTACCCCGTGATGATCAAGGCCTCGGCCGGGGGCGGTGGCAAGGGCTTGCGCGTGGCGTTCAACGACAAGGAAGCGTTTGAAGGCTTTGCCAGCTGCCAGAATGAGGCCCGCAACAGCTTTGGCGACGACCGCATCTTCATCGAGAAGTTTGTGCAGGAGCCGCGCCACATCGAGATCCAGGTGCTGGGCGACAGCCACGGCAACGTGATTTATCTGAACGAGCGCGAGTGCTCCATCCAGCGCCGCCACCAGAAGGTGATCGAAGAGGCGCCATCGCCTTTCATCAGCGACGCCACCCGCAAGGCCATGGGCGAGCAGGCCGTGCAGCTGGCCAAGGCCGTCAAGTACCAGAGCGCGGGCACGGTGGAGTTCGTGGTCGGCAAGGACCAGGACTTCTACTTCCTCGAAATGAACACCCGCCTGCAGGTGGAGCACCCGGTGACGGAATGCATCACCGGCCTGGACTTGGTAGAGCTGATGATCCGCGTGGCGGCGGGCGAGAAGCTGCCTTTGAGCCAAGCCGATGTGAAGCGCGACGGCTGGGCCATTGAGTGCCGCATCAACGCCGAAGACCCGTTCCGCAACTTCCTGCCGTCCACCGGCCGCCTGGTGCGCTTTCAGCCGCCGGAGGAGTCGATGTTCCAGTCCGATACGACCAAAAAACTGGGCGTGCGGGTGGACACGGGCGTGTATGAGGGCGGCGAGATCCCCATGTACTACGACTCGATGATTGCCAAGCTCATCGTGCACGGCACGGACCGCAATGATGCGATTGCCAAGATGCGCGCGGCGCTGAACGGCTTTGTGATTCGCGGCATCAGCAGCAACATCCCCTTCCAGGCCGCGCTGCTGGCGCACCCCAAATTCGTGACGGGCGACTTCAACACCGGCTTCATCGCCGAGAACTACGGCAAGGGCTTCCACGCCGAAGACGTGCCGCACGCTGACCCGCTGTTCCTGGTGGCACTGGCCGCGTTCATGCACCGCCGCTACCGCGCCCGCGCCTCGGGCATCAGTGGCCAGCTGGCCGGGCACGAGGTGAAGGTGGGCGAGCAGTTTGTGGTGGTCACGCTGGGCGCCGAAGGGCAGAACCAGCACCATGAGGTGACGGTGTCCGACTTTGAAGACAAATCGGGCTCCAGCGCAGTATTGGTGGGCGGTACCAGCTATCAGATCAGTAGCAACGCCACGCTGGGCCAGATTCGCGTGCAGGGCGCCTGCAACGGCCAGGGCTTTACGGCCCAGGTGGAGCGCGGCGTGGGCAAGAACCCGCTGGCGCTGCGCATTGCGCACAACGGTACGCAGATCGATGCGCTGGTGCTGTCGCCGCTGGGCGCGCGCCTGCACAAGCTCATGCCCTTCAAGGCACCGCCGGACTTGTCCAAGTTCCTGCTCTCGCCCATGCCCGGCCTGTTGGTCGACGTGGCGGTGCAGCCGGGGCAGAAGGTGCAGGCGGGCGAGAAGCTGGCCGTGATCGAGGCCATGAAGATGGAGAACATCCTCTTTGCCGCGCAGGATGGCGTGGTCGGCAAGATCACGGCGGGCAAGGGCGATTCGCTGGCGGTGGACCAGATCATTCTGGAATTCGTCTGATGCTGCCTATGCCTCGCGCTCCATCCTGCAGCCTGCGATGACAGCGGTGGCTGTGCGCACGCTGCTGGCGCTGGCTGGCGGCGCGCTGTTTCTGGACGGCGCGGTGTTGATAGTTCTGGGGCACTTCAACCTGGGCACCATGTTGCCCGTTGCGCTGGGGGCGTTGTTTCTGGCCATCGCGGTGTGGTGGGCACCCCTCACGCGCTGGCGGCACCATGACCGGCGGCGTCAGCAGTGGTGGCGCGTGGGCTGGTGGGGTTTGGCGGCGTGGATGCTCAGCGTTGTGGTTTTCTGGGTTTTCTTCTTGCGGGGTGCTGGCGTTTCTCCGCCAGAGGCTCCGCCTGTGCAGGCCATTGTGGTGCTGGGAGCGGGCATTCAGAACGGACAGCCCCGCCCGGCACTTGCGGCGCGGCTGGACACAGCGGCCGCGCTGGCCCGCTTGCAGCCTGAGGCGCTGATCGCTGTGTGTGGTGGGCAAGTTTGGGGCACTACAGATACCGAGGCGGAGGTGATGGCGCGCTATCTGCAAGAACGCCACGGTATCGCGCCGGAACGCCTGGTGCTGGAGAAGGACAGCACCAGCACCGAGCTGAATCTGGCGTTAAGTCGCCCCTTGCTGGAGGCGCGCGGTGTTGCCGCCACGGTCCCGCTCGCGCTGGTGACCAGCGACTTCCACCTGCCTCGTGCTCTGCGCATTGCCCAGCGCCATGGCTTTACCCACATGGTGCCGGTAGCGGCACCCACGCCCCTGGCCACGCGCTACAACGCCTGGCTGCGCGAATATTTCGCCACGCTGAGCAGTTGGGTGCTGAGTGAAGGGTAGTCCGGAGTAAGGTGTTTTTAGATCAAATTGGCTTCTAGCGCTTTATTCATAAGTGCAGGCAGCTATCAATTAAGGAGCAGATTCAATGACCACATCCCTTCGTCGCCCGTTCAAAGTCCTGGGCATCCAGCAGGTCGCCATTGGCGGCACCGACAAGCAGCGCATGAAAACCCTGTGGGTGGACATGCTGGGCCTCACCCAAACCGGCACCTTCCAGAGCGAGCGCGAAAACGTGGACGAAGACATCCTGGCCATGGGGCAGGGTGCCTACAAGGTCGAGGTGGACATCATGCAGCCGCTCGACATCGACAAAAAACCCGCCGTGCACACCACGCCGCTCAACCACATTGGGCTGTGGATCGACGATTTGCCCAAGGCCGTGGAATGGCTCACGGCCCAGGGCGTGCGTTTTGCGCCCGGCGGTATCCGCAAGGGCGCGGCGGGCTACGACATCACGTTTTTGCACCCCAAGAGCAATGACGAGTTTCCGATTGCGGGCGAGGGCGTCTTGATCGAACTGGTGCAGGCCCCGGCCGACGTGATTGCTGCACTGGGTTCATAGTTGCGAAAAATCGTTCTCCAAAGCGCACCAACGTCGGCCATCTCCCGGCGCTGCTCGGCTGCACAGAGTGCCAGATGGGAGCAGATAACCACCACAACGGGGCTGTTGAAGGCGCCAAGAAATTGGCTGCCCCAAAGCCCCGGCAAGTTCGATCAATCTGCGGTCTTCTGCTCCTAAAAAGTTCACAATTTGACGGTTGTTGATGCCTCGTTTTTCTTGGCATCTTTTGTGACCCTGTGGCGTGCTTTTGTGCCGTTTTCTCGTCCAGAATCCGCCCACCTCGCAGCGCGCCATGCCAAATCATCCGTGGTGTGCCGTGCGCGCGGTGTCGCTAAACAACTTCTTAAGCCTCGGGTGGCTCCGTGCCACGGTGGGGCAAATGCCTTGAAGGGAATTGATCGCCATGTCCTCCACGACCCTTGCCATGCCCGCCGCCCAGCCTGTGCCGCCGGCACCCACCGTACAAAACGTCCAGGTGCACCGGCGCCCAGCCACTGCCAACCCACAAGGCCCGTGGACCGTGGAAGCCATCCAGGCGCTGCTGGACAAACCGCTAATGGATTTGCTATTTGAAGCACAGACCGTGCACCGCCAGCACTGGCCCGCAGGCGACATCGAGCTGGCCACGCTGCTGTCCGTCAAAACCGGCGGCTGCCCCGAAAACTGTGGCTACTGCCCGCAGGCGGCCGAGTTCGATACGGGCGTGAAAGCCGACAAGCTGATGGAGGTGGACGAAGTGGTGCGCGCTGCCCAGGCCGCCAAGGATGCGGGGGCCACGCGGTTTTGCATGGGCGCCGCCTGGCGCGCGCCCAAGGACCGCGACATCGAAAAAGTCAGCGCCCTGATCGGTGCCGTGAAGGGCCTGGGCCTGCAGACCTGCGTCACCCTGGGCATGCTCGAATCGCACCAGGCGCAGGCCCTCAAGGATGCGGGGCTGGACTATTACAACCACAACCTGGACACCGCCCCTGAGTACTACACCGATGTGGTGAGCACCCGCGCCTACCAGGACCGGCTGGACACACTGGCGCATGTGCGCAGCGCGGGAATCAGCGTGTGCTGCGGCGGGATTGTGGGCATGGGCGAGGCGCCCGTGCACCGCGCTGGCCTGATCGCCCAGCTGGCCAACCTGCAGCCGTACCCCGAGTCGGTGCCCATCAACAGCCTGGTGCGCGTGCCCGGCACGCCCCTGGCTGACAGCGAGCCCATCGACCCGTTCGATTTTGTGCGCATGATCGCCGTGGCCCGCATCACCATGCCCAAGGCCCGGGTGCGCCTGTCCGCGGGGCGCCAGCAGATGGGCGAAGCCGTGCAGGCGCTGTGTTTCATGGCGGGCGCCAACTCCATCTTTTATGGCGACAAGCTGCTGGTGACCGGCAACCCCGATGTCGAGGCTGACGTGCAACTGCTGGCCAAGCTGGGCCTCAACGGACACCGCACCACCACTTCCTCTGAAAGTGGGGCAGAGGAAAGCGCCGCAGGCGCCTGCTGCTGAGAGCGTGGTGGTTAGCCGCCGCTGCTGCTGACGCTGCCTTCGCCGATGCCCACACCCTCGGTAGAGAGGTCCTGGGCAATGCGGTCGCGTTGCGCCTGCAGCGCATGTTCGCTGTCGGCAAACTGCTGCGCAATGCGCCGGAACTCTTCGGAGAGCGAGAGGAAGGCGTCCACCATGTCGGGGTCGAAGTGGCTACCTCGGCCGTCGCGGATGATTTCTACCGCCGTCTCATGGGAGAAGGCGGCCTTGTACACGCGCTCGGAGATCAGCGCGTCGTACACATCGGCCACCGCCATGAGCCGTGCCGACAGGGGGATGGTGTTGCCCACCAGCCCTTCGGGGTAGCCTGAGCCGTCCCACTTTTCCTGGTGGCTGTAGGCGATTTCCTTGGCGTAGCGAAAAAACGGGTTGTTCTGTGTGGTTTCGGTTTCTGCCGCCACGATGGCGTCCCGGCCCAGCGTGGTGTGGGTCTTCATGATCTCGAACTCTTCAGGCGTCAGCTTGCCCGGCTTGAGCAGGATGCGGTCGGGGATGCCAACCTTGCCAATGTCGTGCAGGGGGGCGGACTTGAAGATCACCTGGATGGCGTCTTCCGTGAGTTCGTCGCGAAAGCGCGGATGGTCCTGCAGCTTGCGGGCCAGCGCTTCAACATAGTGCTGCGTGCGGCGGATGTGGTTGCCGGTCTCGTTGTCCCGCGTTTCGGCCAGCGATGCCATGGCGCGGATGGTGGCGTCCTGTAGCTCCGCCAGGGCGCGCGTGCGGTTGGCCACCTCCTGCTCCAGAAAGTGGTTGTGGTGGGCGAGCAAATCCCGCGCTCGCTTGAGCTGCAGGTGGTTGCGCACGCGCGCCATGGTGATGGCGGGGTTGACGGGCTTGGTGATGTAGTCCACTGCGCCCAGCTCCAGCCCCACCGTTTCGTCGTCGGTGGCGCTCATGGCGGTGAGGAAAATCACCGGAATGTCTTCGGTCTCGGGGTTGAATTGCAGGCGCCGCAGCACCTCGTAGCCATCCATGTCCGGCATCATGATGTCGAGCAGGATCAGGTCGGGCTTTTCGGCCGCCACGATCTGCAGCGCGCGTTCGCCGGTGGGTGCCAGCTTGACCTTGTAGTCGGGGCGCAGGAGGTCGCTCATCAGCGACAGATTGCCCGGGGTGTCATCCACCACCAGCACCGTGCATTTGCCGCTCAATTCCAATGGGCTATTCATGAACTGGATCCTCCTTGTGTTGCATATCGTTCCCCGCCTTGCGCAGCACGTCGAGCGCATCGGCAAAGAGGTAGTTGTCGAGCAGCCGCTTCATGTCGGCGTAGGCGGGGCCCAGCAGGGCCTGAAGACTGGGGCCGGAGTCCTTGAACAATTCGATGGCGTCGGAATCACTGTCTTCCAGCAGGGCGCCAAGGCGTTCCACCAATGCGCGGGCCTGCGCGCCATCCAACGGGGTTCTGGCAGCGCTCGCCGTGCCGGGCGTGTCTGCCTCAGGGGGCAGGGCGCTCTGCAGCGCAGCCACCAGGGTCTGGCAGGCGGTGTCTACGGGCGGGAGCAGGGCTTCGAGGACGTCGGCGGTCGCGTTGTGTGCAATGGCTTGCTCCGCCGCGCCTGCCAGTTCGGCCAGGCCCACCGCGCCTATGGTGGCAGCGGTACCTTTGAGCGTGTGCATGGCGCGCTGCGCCGCCTCTGGCTGGGCGGCCGCGAGGTGCGCGCGCGCTTCTTTCACCGCGCTGCCTTGTCCGGCCACGAATTTGCGCAGCAGGCTCTCATAGGCCGTACGTTTGCCGAGTACACGCCGCAGCCCGGCGGCGGTGTCCAGGCCTTCGATGTGTGTCAGCGGGTCGGGGGTGTCCGCTGGCGCCAAGGAAGGAGCGCCAGGCACCGCAGGTTGCAGGGCAACAGTCTTACCGCTGGCGCCCCCAGTGTGCGGCAGTGCAATCCATTGCAGCAGGGCGGCGAACAGCGCGTCGGGGTCAATGGGCTTGGCTATGTGGCCGTTCATGCCCGCTTCCAGGCACTGCTCGCGGTCGCCGCTCATCGCGTTCGCGGTCATCGCCAGCACCGGCAGGCGCGCCCAGGCGGGGTTCTGGCGCAATTGGCGCGTGGCGGTGAGGCCGTCCATCACCGGCATCTGCATGTCCATGAGCACGATGTCATAGGTGCCTCGGGCCAGCATGTCGAGTGCGGCCTGGCCGTTGTCGGCCACATCCACTACCAGCCCGGCGCTGGCCAGCAGTTCGCTGCCCACCTGCTGGTTCAGGTCGTTGTCGTCCACCAGCAGCACGCGCGCCCCCTGGATCGATGCCAGGTTGGCGCCCCGTGCCGCTGAGGCTGGCAGGCGCCGCCCGTCGTCCACCCGCTGCGCGCCCCCCAATGCCCGCATGGCGGCATCAAAAAGCTGAGATGGGTTGACGGGCTTGGTCAGCATCAGCCCGATGCCGGTGCGTGTGAGTTCGGCCAGAACGTCGTCACGCCCATGCGCGGTGACGATGACCGGGCGCGGAGGGTGGGGCAGTTGGGCCAGCTGGCGGGCGGTTTCAAAACCGTCCATACCAGGCATCTTCCAGTCCAGAAAGGCGATTTCGCAGGGCCTGCCTGCCAGGTCCGCGGCGCGTGCCAGGTCCACGGCCTGCGCCCCCGAACTGGCCAGCGTGACCGAAAAACTCATGCTGGACAGCAGCTCGGCCAGGATCTGCCGGGCCTGTTCGCTGTCGTCCACCACCAGCACGCGGCGGCCACGCAGGTCGGGTTCCGGCAGCAGTGGCCGCTGCACGGCCGCGCCCAAACCCAGTCGCGCTGTGAACCAGAAGGTGCTGCCCTTGCCTGGCGCGCTGTGCACGCCCACCTCGCCGCCCATCAGGCTGGCAAGTTTCTTGGAAATCGCCAGGCCCAGGCCGGTGCCTCCGTACTTGCGCGTGGTCGAGGTGTCGGCCTGCTCGAACGAGCGAAACAGGCGCGCCTGCTGTTCTTCGGTCAGGCCGATGCCCGTGTCCTGCACTTCAAAGCGCAGCAGCACGCCCTGGATATCCCGCGCTGCTTCGCGTACCCGCACGATGATCTCGCCCTCGTCCGTGAACTTGACAGCATTGTTGGCGTAGTTCACCAGGATCTGCCCCAGCCGCAGGGGGTCTCCACGCAAGTCGGCGGGCAGGTGGGAGTCCACGTCGAACATCAGCTCCAGGCCTTTGCTGGCGCATTTCTCGCCCAGCAGGTTGGCCACGTTGTCGAGCACGGCATGCAGGTCGAAATCCACCACCTCGACTTCGAGCTTGCCCGCCTCGATCTTGCTGAAATCCAGGATGTCATTGATCAGGCCCAGCAGGTGCTGTCCCGACCGCTGTATCTTTTCGACGTAGTCGCGCTGGTGCGCGGTCAGCTCGGTGGCCAGCGCCAGGTGGCTCATGCCAATCACGGCGTTCATGGGCGTGCGGATCTCGTGGCTCATGTTGGCCAGGAAGTCTGATTTCATGCGCGATGCGTCCTCTGCCTTGGCGCGGGCCACCTCCAGTTCATCCTCATGTTCCTGCAGCGCGGCGTTGGCTCGCTGCAGCTCCGTGGTGCGCTGGGCTACCCGGGCCTCCAGGGCTTCCTCGTTGCGCTTGAGGGCTTCCACCAGCTCGGCCTGGGCCTCCAGGGCCTGAGAAGTGGCCTTTTCACGCTGGAGGAACTGGCGCGCCATGGCAATGGCCAGCAAAAAGGTCAGGATGGCCTGGAACGCGGTCAGCCCGGTGGTCAGCAGGGTCTGGTGCTTGACCTCTTCGTTGCGCCGGTCGCCCAGCAAGGCGGAGATGCGCGATGCCTGCAGCGACAGCTCTTGAACGATGTCGCGCAGCTTGTTCAGCTCGGCCCGCAACAGACGCATATTTGTCTGGCTCGATGCCGCGTCCACACTCTGCCCGAAATGGTTGTCCCCTGCGGCGACAAACTTCTGCAGTGCTTCCAGGGCTGTGGCGTAGATCGGTTCCTCCTGCATCAGCGTGCGGGCGGTGCCGCTCTCCAGCGCGCTGAAGCGGCTCAGGAACAGGTCATAGCGCAGCTCCAGCCGGTCCATGGGCAGGCTCGGCGGGTCCAGCTCGAACTGGTGCAGGGCGTGGTCGAGTTTTTCGTACTCCACATTGAGCTGCAGGAATGACCACAGGGCATTGACGTCGCCCCGGCGCATGACCGCCTCGACGCTGCGGTATTGGTGGTACTGCACCCCGGCAATGGCCACATACGCCACCACCAGGCCCGCGATGATCAGCCGCAGAAAGTGCTTGCCCCGGATCATGGTGTGGTTCCTGGGAAGTTGGGAGGAGGGGGTGGACTAGCGAATTCGCAGGATATGGAGCTGCCAGGCGGCGCGGTTGTAGTACAGCTCGCTGCGCAGCTCTGCCTTGGTGTCAAACGGATAGACAATGAAAAGCGGCCCCTTTTCGCGCACACGCATGGGGCGGTTGTTCATGAGCCGGGCAACGATCACATCGTGGCGCGTGGCATCGTCGATGGGGATTTCCGTCTTGTAGTCGTTGAGCGCCACCGCCGTGATGTTCTTGCCCTTGGCGCCCACGGCCGCCAGCACATCGCGCAGCAGGGGGCCAGTGAAAGTGACGGCGCTGGGGTACCAGGGGGTCTGGGTGGAGAAGCTGTGCTGGGGCAGCTTCTCCAGCATGGCCATGTCGAACTGGGCTTGCGAGCCGTTGTTGGTCTGGCTGATCGCGCCGTCGATGGTCAGAACGACCGTGCCGGTGGGTTTGTCTAAAGCTCGGGCCTCGGGCAGTGTCGCCGCAGCGACCGCGATAACTGCGATTCCCAGCCACAAGGCAACGCGTGCCCCTGAAAGACTCGTATGCATAACGCTCCCCCTTTTGCAACAGTCTTGCAGACAGTTGCCCAAAATGTAAATCGTTTTCTAGCAGCATGGGTCTTGTGATGCACCAGCGACGCAGATGAGTACCCATACCAGGGCTGCGCTCACACGGCATAGCAGGACATACCCTGCCTGTGCACTCGCTGCAAGGCCGTGACAAGCTCAAAGGGGATAAGTACAGTGGGTAGCAGGTCCGATATTCCAAAGCAGGTTTGTAGCCTGCGCCAATCATTCGGGAGGGAGGTGCATGGGCTCACGAAAGCTCTGCAAGCGTTGGCCCCCTGTCGCGCAATGCAGCGCCGTCGGTAGTGAGGCCACAGAGGTCCTCAATGCGCCGCACAGCCCTGCATCGCATAACGTGGTCGCATCATTTCCGTGTTGGCAAGGCATCTCACCATGGGTAGTTTCGATACTGAAGACCGGCCGTTTGAACAGGAAATGGCACTTTCTGAACCCGACTACCGGCTGTTGGTAGATCAGGTGCAGGCGGCCGTCTTTGTGATTCAGAAGGGGCGGTTCCTTTTTGTGAATCCCAAGCTCCTGGAGCTTTTCGGATACTCCAGGGAAGAGATGCTCAGAGGCATGGATCCCATGCTGCTGTGCGTGCCCGAGCACCGGGACATGGTGCGGGAGCAGACGAACGCCCGGGTAGCGGGGGTCCCAGGCAAAGCCTATGAGGTCGAATGCCTGCGCAAGAACGGCGAGCGGTTCAGCGCCCAGGTCTGGGGCGTGCGCATTTTTCTGTCGGCGCAAGCAGCGGACCTGGTCACGTTGCATGACGTCAGTGCAATCCAGGCGGCCACGCGGTACGCGCAGCAGCGTGTTCAGCTGTTTCGCAATGCTGAAGAGCTTGCACGCATTGGTTCTGCGGAGGTGGACTTGGTGTCCGGCACGGTCACCCTGTCGTCAGGCATGCATGCCATCTTGGGAATCCCGCTCACCGAGACGCCCCCCGGCACAGACTGGCTGCTGGCGCGCGTACCTCCGGTAGAGCGCCCCTATGTTCAGGCCATCAGCGAGGGAGTTTCCCCCGACGACGTCTGTGAGTTCCAGCACCGTATTGTTCACACCGACGGCAGCTTGCGCACGGTGCTGCACCGGGTCCTTGCCGAGGCCGATGAAGGCGGAAAGGTGATCAGGACGGTCACACTCCTGCAGGACATCACCCTGCAGCGGGCGGCTGAACAGAAACTGGACAAGCTCGCGAATACCGACGAAATCACCGGGCTGCCGAACCGCAACGCGCTGACGGAATACCTTGATACCAAAATGCGCGAGGCCGCGCGGGGAGGGCGGCACATTGCGGTCCTGAGCGTTGAGATTGACAGACTCAAGCTTGTCAGTGAATCACTGGGTCACGCAGCTGGGGACCAGTTGCTCATGGAGGTCGGCAGACGGCTCCAGCCCCAGGTTTCCCAGGACGATCTGCTGGCGCACTTTGGAAGCGGCGAGTTTTCCTTGGTGCTGGTTCGGGAAGAGTCTGTGGATGAAGCCATGGCACGGGGCACCGCCGCCTCATTGGTAGATGCGCTGTCCCTTCCAGTTGCCATTGGCGACAACGAGATCAAGGTGACCTGCGATATCGGAATATCCCTTTACCCTGTGCACGGGGATGATCCTGAAAAACTGCTCCAGCAAGCGCAAGCGGCGATGTATCGCGCCCATGAGCTGGGCAAGAACCAAATCTGCGTTTTCAGTTCGGGCATGCATTCCAAGGCGATCTCCAGGCTTGTCATGGAGTCGGGATTGCGTCGAGCTTTGGAGCGCAACGAGTTTGAACTGCATTTTCAGCCCAAACTCGAATTGGTCAGCGGGTCCATCATTGGTGCCGAGGCATTCCTTGAATGGAAATCCCCCGATGGCGCATTAATTTCCCGGTCCAGCTATATCCGGGCCGCTGAAGAAACCGGCCTGATCGTGCCGATCGGTGAATGGGTTCTGCGCACCGCCTGTCTCCAGGCGCTGGAATGGCAGCGCGCTGGTCATCCCATGTGCCGGGTTGCCGTCAACCTGTCGGCTCGCCAGCTTCAACAACCCGATCTGGCTCAGAAGATAGAAAAGATCCTCATCGAAACCGGCCTTGATCCAAGGCTGCTGGGGCTGGAGATCACCGAGGGTGCGCTCATGGGGGAAAGCACTCGCATCGCGCGGATTTTGGGTGACCTCAAGACCCTGGGCATCGAGATTTCGCTGGATGATTTTGGCACCGGCTATTCCAGCCTGAGCTACCTGCGCACACTGCCCATTGACGTGGTGAAGGTAGACCGCTCGTTTGTCCACGACGTCACGGCAGCTTCTCAAGATGTGTCCATCACGCGCGCGATCATCAACATGGCGCACAGCCTGCAGATGAGAGTGTTGGCAGAAGGTGTTGAGACCGAGGGGCAACTGGCGTTGCTCATCGCCAACGGCTGTGACCAGATGCAAGGGCACTATTTCAGCGGACTGCTATCGGCCGACGCCATGGGTTCCCTGTTGCGTGAAAGCAAGGCCTTGCCTGAGCACTTGTTATTGCGCCGCGCCCAACAACGTACCTTGTTGCTCGTTGACGACGAAGACAGCATCGTTTCTGCGTTGCGCAGATTGCTGCGTCGGGATGGCTATCACATCGTGACGGCCAACAGCGGGGCGCAAGGTTTGCAAAGGCTGGCCGAAAACTCGGTGGATGTGATTGTCTCGGACCAGCGGATGCCCGGTATGACGGGGGTGGAGTTCCTGCGCCGGGCCAAGGAGCTGTATCCAGACACCGTACGAATGGTGCTGTCTGGCTACACGGAGCTTCAGTCCATCACCGATGCGATCAATGAAGGCGCTATCTACAAGTTCCTCACGAAACCATGGGATGACGAGCGGCTTCGCGGGCATGTGGCGGAAGCGTTCTCTCAAAAGGGAATGGCCGATGAGAATCGGCGGCTGGCGAG
Organism: Acidovorax sp. FG60; assembly: GCF_057808995.1. Classification (NCBI taxonomy): domain Bacteria; kingdom Pseudomonadati; phylum Pseudomonadota; class Betaproteobacteria; order Burkholderiales; family Comamonadaceae; genus Acidovorax; species Acidovorax sp. FG60. The sequence continues at coordinate 25,768 of NZ_JBMDJC010000002.1, read as the reverse complement.
CGCAGTTCTGCGAGCCAACGATGAACTCACTGCAGTGAATGACCGTTTGCAACAGTTGCTAACGAATCAACGTGAGCAGATTCACCGCGAAGAGAGTAGCCTGAGCGTCGCACGGGAGGTCTTGGATCATATTCCTGCCGCGGTCATCGGGGTGGACCTGGAGGGCATGGTGGCATTTGTGAATGCAGATGCCGAAGCACTGTTTGGAAGGACCACCGCGTTGTTGGGACAGGATGCGGACGACGTGCTACCGGCAGATCTGCGCCATGTATGGCGTGCCGCCGATCAGAGCTACCACGATGTGCAACTCGCGGGAGAGACGTTTCGCGTTGTATGCCGCTCCATCGGAGGAGAAAATCATTCACGAGGTCGATTGCTGGTCTTGGTGCCAGGCAGTGCGGCTTGAACTCTATGCGCGCCCATGCAAGCTCTTGCTACCACCACTGAACGGGTTCCGGAGGGACTACTTTTAGCGCAGCCCGTACTGGATGCCCATGCGCAACTTCTGTTGCCAGAGGGGACGCCTGTCACGCGCGAAATTCTCAACAACTTGCAGCATCGAGGTATCGACACGATTTTTGTGAATGCCCCCGAGGAGTTAGCACAGCGCAATGGAAAAGTGGATCCGGTTGAGCAACGGGCACTAACGGAACAGCGTTTGTTGCACTTGTTCAGGCCTGCCCTGCGGGCAGGGCAACTCAACCCATTGCTGCACATGATTTTGAGGCACCGGCTTGAGGAGAGGCCATGAAGCAACTCACTGCGGATGCAATCTTGCACAGCGTGCACGGATTGCCTGCCTTGCCAGCAGTCGTGCTGGAGTTGATCCAGTCCTTTGGCGACAGCGATGTTTCGGCGGAGCAACTGGCCATAAAGATATCGCACGACCAGGCCATTGCCGCGAAAACCCTTCGACTTGCGAATTCTTCCTTCTACGGGTTGCCGCGTCAGGTCACTTCTATCACTGAGGCTACGGCAATCCTGGGGCTGCGCACATTGCGCGGCGTGGCAACGGCCGCAGGCCTTGTCAGCGGGTTTGCCAAGTCGCGCTGCCAAGGCTTCGATTTCGATGCGTTCTGGTGCCATTCCATCGGTACGGCGCTTACCTGCCGGGCCCTGGCGCAGCGCACCCGATTGGATGAAGACGCCGCGTTTACGTTGGGGCTGTTGCATGACATTGGGCGCTTGGTTCTGGTCAGCTCCTATGAGGAGGAATATGCCCAGGCCATTGCATATCGGGCAGAACATGACTGTTTCATGCATGTTGCAGAACAGCATCAATTTGGTGTTGACCACGCAGAGGTCGGCGGCCTCATCGCTGAGCATTGGCACTTTGCCCCAGAGATCGTCGCAGCCATCGCATGCCATCACAGGCCTCGGTCCCATGCTGGCAAAGGGCTCATGGATCTCGTCCATGTTGCTGACAACATTGCCCATGGCCTCGATCTTTCGCACCAGGAAGATGACATGGTGCCGCTGCTGTCACTGGATGCCTGGGGCAGGCTCGCGCTGGGTGAGAAGGACTACAGGGAAGTTTTTGACACCGTTGCTGAACAACACGACGTCGTCTGTCACGCGTTGCTGGCCTGAAGGAGGGTTGACATGAGTTCTCACGATCCGCAGTTGGCTGAGGCCGCAAACACGACATCCTCGCCGCTCACTGCCGCCGATGTCACGGCAGACCGGGTCAAGGAACTGCTGCGCTCCAATGAGGAGCTGATGCAACTGAATGCCAAACTTTCGGATGCACAGGACAAGCTCATGCAGTCGGAAAAAATGGCCTCTATCGGTCAACTGGCTGCCGGAGTGGCCCACGAAATCAACAATCCGATTGGATTCATATTCTCTAATTTCGGGACTCTCGAACGCTATCTGGGTGATCTTTTTCAGATGCTCGCTGCCTATGAAGAGGCCGAGTCCGCATTGGCAGGCACTCCGGCAGCAGCCCGTCTGAGGGCTCTGCGCGAAAAGATAGAACTGGACTTTCTGAAGGAGGACATCCCCTCGTTGATGGCAGAGTCGAAGGACGGCATCACGCGGGTGCGCAATATTGTCCAGAACCTGAAGGACTTCTCCCGGGTGGACACCTCGCAAAAGTGGGTCCTGGCCGATTTGCACCATGGCATTGATTCCACACTGAACATCGTCAACAACGAAATCAAATACAAGGCGGAGGTCGTCAAGGCGTACGGTGAACTCCCGGATATCGAGTGCCTTCCCTCTGAACTCAATCAGGTTTTCATGAACCTTCTGGTCAACGCTGCGCACGCCATCCAGGCAGACAGGGGCGTCATCACCATTAGCACCGGCGCTGACGACAGCCGGGTATGGGTGGAAATACAGGATACCGGCGAAGGCATTGCCAAAGAGAATCTGGGAAGAATCTTCGACCCGTTCTTTACCACCAAAGCGGTGGGCAAAGGGACCGGGCTTGGACTGTCTCTTTCCTATGGCATCGTCAAGAAGCACTTTGGCAGCATTGACGTGTTCAGCGAGCAGGGGGTTGGGACTCGTTTTCGTGTCACGCTGCCGATTCAGCACCCGCAGGAGGCTTGAGGTGTGAATTCCCCTATCGACGTCACCGCCTTGTCAGGGGCGGCTTTGCAAGAGGAGGGCGCCAGTCTGCAGGGCGGTGGTCAGCGCGTCTGGCGCATTCTGTGCGTGGACGACGAGCCCAACATTGTGGCCTCGCTCAGGCGGCTGTTTCGTGGCAGCGGATACCAGGTGACAACGGCCACGAGTGGTGCCCAAGCCATTGCGCACCTGGAGCAAGAGCCTGTGGATCTGGTCTTCTCCGACATGAGAATGCCCGGCATGAGCGGGGCGCAGTTGCTGGAGCAGATACGGGAGCGGTGGCCCAAAACGACACGCGTACTGCTCACAGGCTACGCTGACATTGGGTCAACCATCGCGGCCATCAACAGCGGGGAAGTCTATCGGTACATCACCAAGCCGTGGGATGACGGTGAGGTGCTTGCCACGGCTCACCAGATTTTTGAGCGGCATGCCCTGGAAGACGAAAAAACCCGGTTGGAAGAACTGCTCAGGGCCAAAAACCAGGCCTTGATGGAATTGAATGAAACCCTGGAGGAAAAGGTTGCGGCGCGCACCAGCGAGTTGCTCCAGCTCAGTCAAAAAATCAAGAAAAACTACCTTACCTCCATCAAGGTGTTTTCCAACCTCATGGAGTGGCGAGGTGGGCAACTCTCCGGCCACTCGCGCCGTGTGGCGGATCTGGCCCGTCGCACCGCACGGGCCATGAACATGGCGGAAGCGGATCAACAGGACGCGTTCATCGCAGGGCTCATGCATGACATTGGGCAGATTGCCTTGCCTGACACCTTGCTGGCCAAACCCGTTCCCAAGCTTTCCGATGAAGAAACTGCGCAATACCGACGGCATGCCGTTCTGGGAGAGCAGGCACTGATGGCGCTGGATGACATGCAGACGGTGTCCAACATCATCCGCAGCCACCACGAGCGGCACGATGGGCTCGGATATCCTGATGGCCTGGTCGGGGAGATGATTCCAATGGGGGCCTGCATCCTCGCTGTGGCAGATACCTACGATGATCTGCAGATCGGCCATCTCAGCTCCACCCCCCTGAGTGCTGCAGACGCACGATCAATGATTGCCAGGGGCAGGGGAACCCAGTTTCATCCAGAAGTGGTGGATGTGTTCCTGCAGATGCTCCTGAAGGCTGCGCCCGTTGCAGACGCTCCGCCGCGCATGCTGCGAACGGCACAACTTCGACCCGGCATGATTCTGGCGCGCGATCTTTTGTCCAGCGAAGGCGCCGTGTTGCTTGCCGCCGATCACGTGCTCACCGCCGAATTGATCAAGAGGCTGCGATTGCGCGAAGGGCGGGACGATGTGGAAATGATCTTGCCCATAAAACCGTAACGGAGAGGGAGCCAGCCATGCAGAGAATTCTCTTGCTCGATGATGAACACCACGTCTTGGCTGCAATCAAGCGCAGTCTGCGGGCGGGACTCGGTTCTGAGCTCCGCATTGAAGAGACCGTGGATCCGGAAGTTGCCTTGGCCAGACTGAGAGAGACCGCCTTTGACGTGGTGATCTCGGACTTTAGGATGCCGCTCATGACTGGCGTGGAGTTTCTGGGTCTGGTGCGAACCATTCAGCCCAAGGCAGTCCGGATGGTTTTAAGCGCGTCGTCCGATTCGGAGAACCTGATGCGAGCCGTCAATGACGCAGAAGTCTTTCGTTATCTGTTGAAACCCTGGGATGAAAAAGACCTGCTTGGTCACGTCCGCTCAGCCCTGGAGAGAGCGGATCAACTGCGCCATGAAAGTGAACTTGCCGACGTGGGGCGGCATGAATTGGGGCAACTCAGTGCGACGGAGTTGGAGCGCCGTCGATTGGAAGCCATGGAACCCGGATTGACGCAGGTGACGTGGGGCCCCAATGGAGAGGTTTTGGGCCCCGAGAACTAGCGTTACGCCTTTTGTGCTGGGCAGCGTCGTGGTGCCAGGACGCTGGATTGCAGAACCGGGAAGTCTGCCAAAAGACCGTGGATAGAATGTTTGCTATTTAACATAATATACATCGTATTTATTTTAAAGATAGCGTCACATCGGACCGTGCCATTCCTTATGATGGCCCACCAATCGCACGAGAAGGCGCCATGAACATCGACACCACGTCTTTGATTCGGGACATGGGAATGAACGCGGGCCTGCTGTGTTTTCTGGCCGCGCTGTACAGCATCGTCCTGAGTGGCCTGCGCCATCCCGACCTGGGCATCAGGAAGACGCGGCAACGATGGTTGCCCTGGATCACAGGGCTCATGTTTGGAGTCATCGGCATCCTGACCATGCTCGTGCCTTTGCGGCTGGCCGAAGGCGTGATCGTTGACGCCAGGTTGGTGATGGCGGGCCTGGCCGGCGCCTATCTGTCGCCGCTGGGTGCTGTGCTGTGCGCTGTGGTGCTCGGCGCCTACCGGCTCAGCCTGGGCGGCATCGGCAGCGGCCCGGCCATGGTCGGTATTGTTTTGACCACGGGTATCGGGTGGCTCTGGCAGCGCCACAGGCCTTACTTTTCTCCACAGCGTTTTGGAGCCTTTTCCGATGGGGTCTGGCTAATCGGACTCGGCTTGAGCCTGGCGGCCGGCGGCATGCTGGCGATACAGACCTTGCCGCCAGAGATTGCGCGAGCAGTCACGACGCGCTCCTGGATGGCTGTGGTGGTGATCTACCCCATCGGCACGGTGCTGCTCGGGTTCCTACTGGACAACACGCAAAAACTCAACCAGCGCGAAGAGACCCTGGAGCAGACAGCCGAGACCTTGAAGACCATGCTGGCCGAAGCGCGGCAGGCCGCCAGCGTTTTCGTCAACAGCAAGGACACGATTGCCATCGTGCAACCAGACGGCACCGTGCTGGATGTCAACCCGACCTACAGCAACGTGCTGGGCTACTCGCGCGAGGAGCTGATTGGCAAGTCATCTGCCGTCCTGCGCCTTGATGAAGGGGGCGAATCCACATTCCTGCGCCGCGTCGCACAGGCCATCGAGCGAGACGGCCGATGGCATGGCGAACTGGTCAGGCGCCGCAAAAATGGCGAAGCCTTTGTCTCGGAGGTCACCATCGAAGGCATCAAGGACGCGGACGGCGTCGTGCGCAAATGGGTCTCTGTGGGTAAGGATGTGACCGAGCAACGCCGCCTGGAGCAGGCCCTGCAGCAGTTTGGCAACTACGACGCCCTCACCGGCCTGTCCAGCCGCCGCCTTTTTGCCAAAGAGCTGAATGCGACCCTCCAGAAACGCATCGAAACCAATGGCATCCTGGCCCTGTGTTTGCTGGACATCGACCAGTTCAAGGACCTCAACGAGCAATGGGGTCAGCCCCTGGCGGACCAGTTCCTTCGGGTATTTGCGCAGCGCCTGCGGGCCGAGGCAGAGCCAGACAACCTCATTGGCCGCATTGGCGGCGATGAATTCGCCGTGGCACTGAAAGACTGCGCACACACCGAAGCCGCCCTGCAGCGGCTCGAGGGCCTGCGCCAGTCGCTGGCGCGGACGGCCGTGCTGGACAATGTGCAACTGCGCCTGACCTGCAGCGCCGGGGTCACGTTCTATCCCGATGATCTGGGGGACGCTGACGGCCTGCTGCGCCATGCAGACCTGGCGCTGTATGCGGCCAAGGAACAAGGCAAGGACCGGATCGCGGTGTTCGACGTCCAGCAGGGCCAGCGGCTGCAAGCGCGCAGGCACACGGCCAAGCTGGTCGAGGACGCCCTGCTGCAAGGCGAGATGGAGCTGTTTTTTCAGCCCAAGGTCAGAATCTCGGATGGGCAGGTGATTGGTGCCGAATCCTTGATCCGGTGGCACCATCCCGAGCGAGGGCTGCTGGCGCCGGGTGCGTTTATGGACGACATTGTGGGCACCCCTGCTTCCGGCAAACTGGACTATTGGGTGCTGGACGCTGCATTCAAAGCCGGGCACACGCTCGTCACCCAGGGCTGCCCCCTGCCCTTGAGCATCAACATCGCAGTGCCCACACTGATCGACAGCCGGTTTCAGCAGGAAGTCGCGCGACTGCTCAAGCGGCACCCATCCTTGCCCCAGCCCTTTCTGGAGGTCGAGTTGCTGGAAACCGAAACTTTCAACGACCTCTCGGCCGTGGCCTATGTCATCCAGGGGCTGGACGAGCTGGGTGTGCAATGCTCCATCGACGACTTCGGCACTGGCTACTCATCGCTCACCTATCTGCAACGCCTGCCCGCACAGATCGTGAAGATCGACCAGTCCTTCGTGCGCGAGATGCTCGACAACGAGCGCGATCGTGCCCTGGTGCGCGGCATCGTGAGTCTGGCCCATGCGTTCAACCGCACCGTGGTGGCGGAAGGTGTGGAGACCACGGCCCATGCCGGGGCACTGCGCGATCTGGGGTGCGATGGCCTGCAGGGCTATGGCATTGCCAGGCCGATGCCGCTGCCGGATCTGATCCGCTGGATCCGGGCGTGGCAGCCGCCGCCGGAGTGGGTCGGTGCCCCGCAGCCGGTGCGCTGACGGTCTGCGGCGCTTCCTTGCAAACCCCGCAGAAAGCGAGAACAGGCATTGATCGCCCTTGGGCCCGCGCACTGGCGGTAACTCGAAGCTAATGCAGGTTTCCGGCTCCACCCTCCTCCCCCACCCGCTACCATCCACGCCCATGAATCCTACAAGCCCCGCGCCATCCCTCCGGTCTTCCATCCACTTTGGCCACACAGGTCGCGTCTGCATCGTTACCGGTGGCGCGCAAGGCATTGGTGAAGCCTGCGTCCGCCGGTTTGCAGTTGAAGGCGCCAAACCGGTGATCGTGGATGTGGACGATGCACGCGGCCAGGCCCTGGCTGCGGAACTGGGCGCGCTGTATGTGCGCTGCGACGTAGGCGACAAGGCGCAGGTGGATGCGCTGGTCGCCCAGGTGCTGGCCGCCCACGGGCGCATCGACGTGCTGGTGAACAACGCGGGCATCTTCCGCGCGGCGGATTTTCTGGAAGTGACCGAGGCCGACTTTGATGCCGTGCTGCGGGTCAACCTCAAGGGCTCGTTCCTCGTCGGCCAGGCCGTGGCCCGGGCCATGGTCGCATCGGGTGGCGGCTCCATTGTCAACATGAGCTCGGTCAACGGTGTGCTGACCATCCCCGATATCGCGAGCTACAACGTGAGCAAAGGTGGCGTGAACCAGCTCACGCGCGTGATGGCGCTGGCGCTGGCCGACAGGAACATCCGCGTGAACGCCGTGGCGCCCGGCACCATCGCCACCGAGCTGGCCGCCAAGGCTGTGCTGACCAGCGATGAGGCCAAGAACAAGATCATGAGCCGCACACCCATGAAGCGGCTGGGCGAGCCGTCGGAGATTGCCGACGTGGTGGCCTGGCTGGCCAGCGACGCCGCCAGCTATGTGACCGGCGAGATCGTGACCGTGGATGGTGGCCGCATGACGCTGAACTACACCGTTCCAGCCTGATTCAATGAAATACTATCAAATTGATAGCTGCTAGCGCTTGATGGGTAAGCGCTAGCAGAAATTCTGGCTATATTTCTACGCCTGTGGCATGCGCCGCAGCAGGCCCGCCATGCTGCGTGGCCAACCGACCGGACCGAACCAGGCGCCACCTGCAATCGCCCAGGCGTTGACCACGCCGTACAGCACCAGCGCCACGGCTTGTGCGGCAAACACCGCCGCCAAACCACCACCCCAGCGCAGCGCCAGCCAGCCGCCAGTCACGGCCACCGCCAGGCGCGTGATGTTGCCGATGACGGGCCAGAGCAGGCGCCCTGCCCCTTGCGAGGCAAAGTACAGCACCAGGCCCAGGCCGAAAAAGCCATACACCGGCCCGACGGTACGCAGATACAGCGCGCCCGCCTCCAGCATGGCGGGGTCGCTGTTGAAAAGCGACAGCCACGCATGGGGAAAGGCCGCCGCCCACAGACCAATCGCCTCGGCCATTACAAACGCCATGGCCGCGCCGATCCAGGTGGCGCGCAGGGCGCGCTCACGCTGGCCCGCGCCGATGCAGGTGCCGACCATGGCCACCAGCGGCGCGCCCAGGCCAAATACCAGGGGCACCAGCAGGTACTCAAGCCGCGATGCGGTTCCATACCCGGCAATGGCCGCCGTGCCAAAACCGCCGACCAGCGCGGTGGTCACCCCAATCGCTACATTGGTGGCCACGGTCGACACGGTGCCCACCAACCCGACCCGCAGGATGTCCTTGAACAGCACCCAGCGAAACCGGATGTGCGCCAAGGATGGCCGCAGCAGGCTGCGCGGCGACCACAGATAGGCGGCCAGCACCACGCTGCCGATCAGGTAGTACGCCATCAGCGCAATGGCCCCGCCGGCAATGCCCAGGCCGGGCACGGGGCCCCAGCCAAAGATCAACAACGGTGACAGCGGCACCAGCACGAAGGCGCCCAGCACCGTGACATAGGCTGGCACGGCCATGTTGCCCGTGCCCCGAATGACGGCCGAAAGCGTGTTGAACAGCCACACCAGAAACGCGCCCGCAAACACCCAGTTGGAATAGACCAGCGCCGCAGTTAGCGCGCCGCCGGTGCCGCCCATGCGGGTGTAAAGCCAGCGCCCTCCTCCCACCACGCCGACTGTAAAGATCAGCGAGAACACCGCCGCGATGACCAAGGAGTGCAGCACCAGGGCGTCGGCATCGTCCCGGCGCCGAGCGCCCAAGGCACGCGCAATGGCCGACGCAATGCCGCCGCCCATGGCACCTGCGGAAGTCATCTGCATCAACATGACGACCGGGAACACCAGCGCCATGCCCGCCAACGCATCGGTGCCCAGCTTGCCGACAAAGTAGGTCTCGATGAGCCCGACGCCCGCTTGCGCCAGCATCACCAGCACATTGGGTGCGGCCAGGCGCAGCAGCGTGGGGGCGATGGGTGCCTCCAGCAGCATGCGGGTGCGGGGGTTCAGTGCATCGGTCACATCAAGCCCCTGCCCCGTCGGCCGCAGGCCTGCGCGGCACCACAATGCGCACGGTAGACAGCTGCAGCACATCGCCATGCTGGTTGCGGGTCTCACTGCGCACCGTGACCATGCCGCGATCGGGCTTGGACTTGGAGGGCTGTATCTGCACCACTTCGCTCACCACATGCAGCACATCGGTGGCGCGCGTGGGCCGGGGCCAGCTCAGCTCGCCCCCCGCCCCGATGATGCCGCCCGCAATGGGCAGTCCGCTGGTCACCTGCAGGCGCATGGTCACGGCCGCCGTGTGCCAGCCGCTGGCGGCCAAGCCGCCAAACAGCGTGTCACGCGCGGCGGCGTCATCCAGATGAAACGGCTGCGGGTCGAACTGGGCGGCAAAGCTGGTGATCTGCGCTTCATCCATGGCGTGTTCGCCACTTTTGAACTGGTCGCCCACGGCCAGGTCGTCCAGATAGATCGGAGATTTTCCTGCCATGGAGGCGCTGCGGGCGTGGGTGTCCGTCATGTCATTGGCTTTCATTCAAGGGGATGGATGCCTTGTGGGCTCAGGCGGCGGAGGCGGCCCGGCGCGCCAATCGCGCCTCGCGGATGGGCAGATTGATCAGTGCCGCGCCCACGGCCAGCACGATGTCGATGTACCAGACCCAGTCATAGCTGCCCGTGGCCTGGAATACGCTGCCGCCCAGGTAGGCGCCAAAAAAGCCGCCAACCTGGTGCGACAGCATCACGATGCCGAACAGCATGGCCATGTTGGCCGTGCCGAACATCTTGGCCACCAGCCCGGCAGTGGGTGGCACGGTGGAGAGGAACGTCACACCCATCACGGCGGCGAAGATCAGCACCACCATGGGTGTCTTGGGTGCGAACAAGAAGACCAGCACCGCCAGGCCGCGCGTGGCGTACAGCAGTGCCAACAGCGACTTCATGCGCCAGCGCCCTACCGCCCAGCCCATGGCCAGGCTGCCGACAATGTTGAACAGCCCGATGACAGCCAGCGCCCAGCCGCCCACCTCGGGCGCCAATCCACACGCCGCAATCACCCCTGGCAGGTGCGTGGCCAGGAAGGCGACGTGAAACCCGCATACCAAGAAGCCCACCGCAAGGTACCGGTAGCTGGGCGTTGCCAGCGCCTGGGCAATCGCCTCGCGCGCGGTCAGTGCCTTCTGGCCCGATGCAGCGGCAGCCTGCGCCGCCAGCGCATTGGAATTGCCCTTGAGCACCCACACCGCAGGCAGCGCCAGCAGCACCAGCACGCCCAGCCACTGCATGGCACTGGCCCAGCCCACGGCAGCGGTCAGGCTGATGGCAATGGGCGCCATCACAAACTGCCCGAACGATCCCCCCGCGTTCACGATGCCACTGGCCAGCCCGCGCTTGCTGGCGGGCACCAGCCGCGCCGTGGCCGCCATCAGCACCGACGGCCCGGCCATGCCCGCGCCGCCTGCGGCCAGCACGCCAATCGCAAAAATCAGCCCTGCCGTGGTCGTCATGTACGGCGTGATGAAAGTGCCCAGGGCCACCAGCGCCACGCCCAGAAGGATCACACGGCCCGTGCCAATGCGGTCGGCCACAGCCCCCGCAAACGGCTGCGTCAGCCCCCACCACAGCTGGCCAAACGCAAAGGCCAGGCTGATGCTGCCAATGCCCAATGCCGTGGAGGTGTTGAGCGCCGACAGGAACAGGCCCATGGTCTGGCGCGTGCCCATGGTGAGCGCAAAGGCGCCAGCGGCGGCCAGCAGCACGAGCCACAGTGCCAGTGGCGCGGCGGACTTGGCTGCGACGACCGGAGGGGTGTCGTTATTCGTCATGCCCAGCCTCCTGCACTGGCAGTGCTGCCAGCAAATCGAGAGAGTCGTCCACCAGCGCATGCAGCGCCATCACGCGTTCCACGCCCAGCGTTTCATTCAGCGCGAGTTGCGCAGCCTTCCAGTGGCGCTGCGCCTCGGCACGTTTTTCGCGACCTGCGTCGGTGATGTGGGCCAGGCGGCTGCGAGCATCGGCGCCCGCCTCCAACGTGACCCATCCTGCATCCACCAGAGGGCGCAGGTTACGCGTCAGCGTGGACGCATCCATCTTCATGGCCACCGCCAGGTCGCCCGGGCGGATAGGCCCCAGCGTGAGCACATGCGACAGCAGCGAATACTGCGTGGTCTTGAGCCCGCACTTCGCCATTTCGGCGTCGTAGTGCGCGGCTATGCGGCGCATCAGCTGGCGCAGCTTGAAGTTGGTGCAGCCCCGTGGCAGTACGGGGGCTAGGGTGGTTGGTTCGGCTTGCATGGATTTAATTGTATCTGCAATAATTGCATATGCAACTCATGCATGTAAACCCCGCCAACAACCCGGACACCCCCATGACACAGCACAACCAACTGGAACATTGGCTTGCACAAGAGCGCGACATCCTCGCCACCCTGGACGCAGGCTCCGGCCCTGGCGTGGCACGGCGCGAGCAGATCGCCCACCTGAACGGCCTGCAGCAGATGCAGGCCATGCTGCGCGGCGAACTGCCCTACGCCGCCATCGCCAAGACGCTGGACTTCTTGATCGTGGAAGTGGGCGAAGGCACGGCCATCTTCCAGGGAACGCCCCGCGCTGAGCACCTCAACCCCATGGGCACCGTGCACGGCGGCTGGTTTGCCACCCTGCTCGACTCGGCCCTGGGCTGCTCCATCCATACGCGCATGGAACCCGGGCGCGGCTACACCACGGCCGAGCTGGGCATCAACCTAGTCAAGGCCATCACGCCCAAGGTGCAGCGTGTGCGCGCCGAAGGCCGGGTGATCCACAGCGGGCGCCAGTTGGCCACGGCCGAAGCGCGCCTCGTGGGGCCGGACGGCACGCTGTACGCCCACGCCACCACCACCTGCCTGGTTTTCGACTTGCCTGCACAATCGAAGGGATGAAATTCCTCCACACGATGCTGCGCGTTGGCAACCTTCAACGCTCGATTGATTTCTACACCAACGTCCTGGGCATGCAGCTGCTGCGCCAGTCCGAGAACCCCGAGTACAAATACTCGCTGGCCTTCCTCGGTTTCGAAGGCGGCAACCCCGCCCAGGCCGAGATAGAGCTGACCTACAACTGGGGCGTGGAAAGCTACGAGATGGGCACCGCCTATGGCCACATCGCCCTGGGTGTTCCGGATGCTTACGCGGCGTGCGAGAAGATCAAGGCCTCGGGCGGCAACGTGACGCGCGAAGCGGGCCCGGTCAAAGGCGGCACGACGGTGATCGCGTTTGTGACCGACCCGGATGGCTACAAGATCGAATTAATACAAACAACATCAACAACTTACGACGATGGACGCCAATCGGAAGCCAAAAACACCGATCCGCTGCGCAGCGCGTAGCAGATGAGCAACAAAAGCCCGCACAAGCGGGCTTTTGTTTATCCGGTGACGGCATGCAGCCATGGCGACCAACTTCCGCTCCATCGGCTTGGTGGCCTCCATCCCGCCTAGTCGCCCCCCCGCGGGGTTACCACCTGTTTCGGCAATTCGTATTGCGACTTACTATACGGACCTAAGGAGGCCTCGATGGAGCGAGCCACGAAGTCGGTGTCAATCAGCTTCCGGGTGTCGCCACTGGTGAAGCGCTGCCTGGAAGAAGCAGCAGCGCGCGAACAGCGGTCGCAGACCAATATGTTGGAGAAGCTGGTACTCGACTACTGTCGCACTTACTCGCTCGCCTGCCTCGCCGAAGAACCTATATGCAACGACGTGCCCAGGGAGAAAAAGCATGGTCATACAGTCACAAAGGGATAGGCCAACAAGAGCAGACGGAGGATGGGGCCGGTTCTAATGACGCCCCCGTCGAAGCTGTCCATTACCCGGCGCATCCGCGCCCTTGGCCAAGTCACTGAGCGTTGCGAATCCGACGCGACAACGCTTGTCGGGACAGTGCTTCGCCTTTGGTGCAAGACCGCGTTCCCGGCACTCCCACAGCCCTCCCTACCTTATTCGAAGGTGCTCGCTGCGGAGCCCCAGATTGCGGCTTTCGTGGCACTGCTGGGTCAGCTGAGCTACCTTGAGGCGACGTACTGGCTGAGTTCCGCCTACGCCGTACTGGCCGACGAGGGCTACCGCAAGAGCCTGGCAATGTTCTTTACGCCGGCGTCGCTGACCGAGGGCCTACTCGAAGACCTTGCCGCTCAGGGCGTCGACTTTGGGAGTCAGTCCTTCATGGACCCTGCCTGCGGAGGCGCGGCCTTTTTGGCACCGATTGCCTTGCGAATGCGAACCGCGCTGGTTGCGCAGGGATTCACGGCGCTGAAGGTGCTCAAGCACATCGAGAGGCACCTCAGCGGCTGCGATCTGGACAAGACACTGTGTGAGTTGTCCAAGCATTTCCTATGCATGGCGCTGCACGCGGAAATCCAGAAAACGAACTACGTCCCATCCTTCAACGTCCACACGGCCAACTCCCTGACTACCCTAGCCGCCTGTCTCGGTACGGCGGATGTCGTCGTCTGCAATCCGCCCTACCGGAAGATGACCGCCGAGGAGTTGGAGCCCTTGCGCGACACGTACTCAGACGTAATCGAGGCCCAGCCGAACCTGTACTGCCTCTTCATCGCCCTCTGCGTCCGCTTGCTTCGGATCGGCGGACATGCCGCACTGGTCACTCCGACCAGTTTCCTTTCCGGGCAGTACTTCGGTCGACTGCGCAAATTCCTTATGCGCAACACCGACGTCGAGCACATTGGCATGGTCAGCGACCGCCAGGGTGTATTCATTGACGTCGAGCAAGAGACCGCCTTGACGGTTCTACGGCGCCGCGCCGAAGAAGACCACACGCAGGTGCGCGCCAACGTCTCCGTCGTCTCGGGGGCGGCCCAATACACGAGCGTCGGTGAATGCACCCTCTCCAACTCCGGCGCCGTGTGGCCCATCCCGCGTTCCGTCGACGACGTGACCCTGCTTAAGGCGGCCGCCCTATCCCGGTTCCGCCTGTCCGACTACGGCTACCGGGTGCGCATCGGGGCGTACGTGTGGAACCGCGACAAACGGCCCAAGTTCGATTCGCTTCAGGACGCCCGGAAGGCCAAGGCGCACACAGCGATGCCGCTCATGTGGTCGCGGGACATCGTCCCGGGCCGCATCGTTCGGCTGGAGGACACCTCAGCCTACGACGGCGAGCATCGATTCGTCGACCTGGGCGACAAGGGGCATACGTCCGTAGTCACGTCGCCATGCGTGGTCATGCAGCGAGTGACGTCGAACGACCAGCCGCGGCGCCTTGTGGCGGCTGCAGTGTCACCGGGCGTCTTCGACACGTACGGCGGCTTCATCGGTGAGAACCACGTCGTCATCATCGAAGCGGTCTGCGACAAGCCAGCGTTGCCGCCCACTAAGCTCGCCAAGCTGCTGAGCGCGCATGCGGTCGACCGCTACTTCCGGTGCATCTCGGGTGCCATCAACGTCTCAGCGTTTGAGCTCAATCAACTTGCGCTTCCCGACCCGCAGGCACTTCGAGAGGCCCTAGCCGATGGCAGGTCCATGGAGGAAGCAGTGCACCTGGCTTTCGGACTCGTTTCCGAGGGATGACTACACGGCAAGAACTGTTCGGACTTTGTAATGCCTCAATTCAAATCACTGGCCGACCGCCAGGCAGACCAAGCAAAGGCTCGCGAGAAACAAGCCGAACGGGCACGCAAGTACGCCACCAAGCCCGTGGGAGGGAAGCACTCACCGGTCAAACCCCGTGTGGTACCGCTTCCCCCTCCGCAGCTGCCAGCCCCTGTCCGTCCACAACGGCCTTGGGCGCAGGTCCGCGCCGGCAATGCCCGCCTGACCTACCAATCACGGACTGCCGGGGAGACCGTGGCAGCGCAGCCTTGGACCAAGGAGCTCGTAAGCACAGTGCTTGAGGTAGCCGATCAGGGCGGGGTGACACTGTGCCTGGTCTGGCCGGCAAAGGTAACGGCGCTGCCTCTATTGCACTTGCTAGCAAGCGTCGAGCGCGTTTTTGCCAAGGACCTGCGCGGCATGCGCACCTTGCTCTATCCGGGCACGCATGCCTGCCGTGCGCCACTCCATAGTGTGCTCGCCGACCGCAAGGCATTGAGCACCTTCTATCGCAGCTTATGGGTGGAACAACCGAACGGCACACTCGAGGCGGAGTCGTACACGACCTCACCGGCGTTTCTCGGCGCTTTGTGGGCGCTGAACGACTTGACCCAGCACACGCCCGGCGCCCCGAATCCATCCCTCGCGGAGCTCGTTCCGACGTTCGTCTTCGACCCAACCAAGCGGGCCTGGGCCACGACAGCTTCCAACCCTCTGGAACGCACCCTCGCCAAAGTCGGACGTCTGGCGCTCCGGCGTGATCTCCGCGAGAGGGTCAGCCAGGAATGGGACATCCCCGAGAAGGCACCCGGCGCTCTCATGGTAATGCACCATACCGCGAAGAAGGAGTCGTGGCGCGCAGCATTGGCTGCCCAAGCTTTGAAGGGCCCCGGACGCCCAGAAATCTTGCTGCTAGACGCCACGGAGGCGGCTCGACGTACGAACTACGCTGCCGTTGATCGGATTCCCGATTTTCTATCGATTGCACAAGAAAGTAGTCTTTCCGATACAGGTGCCGTGGTCGTGACCGACGACCCCAAGACCTTCTTCATCTTGCGGGCGCAACTTCGTAATACCGTGAGCACGCTTAAGACGCGGGTGTGGGCCGCCGAATCTGAAGAAGTACTGCTCTCGGCGCACCCGGTCGCTATCGACTGGCAACCCGCTCAGCGTAGCAACTCCAACTTCAGCGTGAGCATCGTTGACCGCGACGCATCTCAGCTTGCACTGGCATTCCAACGTCTGACCGCGTCGGCAGGCAAAGATGAGAGTCCGGCCTATCAAGCACTTCTTGAAGCCTGCATGTACGTTCTGCGGCTGTCAAACATGCCGGCGGGATACACCGACCTGACAGCGGCTTCGGCGGAGACCGGCGGAGGCGACTACTGCAGCCAGCAGAACGCCTGGACGCCCGTGAAGCTCCGGCTGGCCTCGGCGCTCGACTCCGGCACGTTGAACTCGGTACGCAACGCCGTTGAACGCGCCATCGAGCGTGCTGAGAAGCTCCTCGACGACTGGAATGACGCTACGCCAATGGCGTCCCGCATGCTCTCGGAAGTCCGCAAGCACGCCGTTGCTGGCCGGCAAGGCATCTCCCTGGTGCTGCCGAGCAACCGGTACGTGCGAATGGCGCATCGCTTCTTGCAGCGCAAGCTGGGCGCGGATTGGGCCGCCGCTGAAGGTCGTATCGATTGGCACACGCTCTCTGCCGTGGGTAAGACGCTCACGGGCGACCGCAAAGGCAAGCACTTCACCTTCATCGGCATCAACCCCGACGTGCTCCGCATCCTGTTGACGCATCCGGAAGTGCCGCACGGCACCGTGGCGCTGGTGGCCTATCGTCAGGCCGAGTCCACGCTCACAACGCTCATCAGCATGAAGGAGGTGGATGCGTTCAAAGCCTACCGCGGTCGCATCGGTCTGCTGGCCCAGGAACTGGAGCGACGTCTAGCGGAGGTGCCGAACCCACTGGTCATCAACAAGCTGCGTGAGATGCCCCTCACGTTTAAGTTCGACGACAACGGTCACAACGGCCAGAGCGGCGAGCAGGCGTACTACAAGTTCGAGCTTGAAGGTGGTGGCCGGGCATATGCTTCTGGCTGGGTCTATCGCCACGTACCCGATGAAGACCCTCCGTTTCGCCGCGCGGCCGCTAGCGCTATCCAGCCTGATGACTTCATCTTCGACATGAACGACGAGCTGCGCGCCAACCTGGAGTCGTCACTGCAGCTGAACGGCGAGGGCGTGAGCTCCGTGGTGGACCCGGTGCGCATGTTGCTCAAGCTTTACCACGACGATGTTCAGCGGCGCTGCGCGCTGATGTTCAAGTCCACCAAGCGGTCAGCACTGGCTCGCGAGATTCACGCCAAGATGGTTGAACTGGACCCGAAGGCCGCGGACTGCCGGCCGGGTCGTGTGTACTACTGGCTGGCCCTACAAGCGAAGGACGATACACGGCCCCACGCCTCCAAGGACTCCAAGTACTTCAAGGTCTTCTGCAAGGCCTTGGGTATCAGCGAGGAGGCTGCAGAGCAGCACTGGGGCTTCGTGCGCAATGCGCGGCGTCTGAACCAGTACCTGGGACGGGAGCTGGTCGCCCGGTACGCCGAGATTCTGTTCCAGCCCGAGAGCGCCGCGACTTACCGGAAGGTGTCCGAAGACGTCATACGGCAACTGCAGCAGGAGGCGTTGCGCTGCGTCTATCGAGTCGAACAGGTTGTGCCGCCACTTGCGCGCGAGACAACGATCACAAAGGGAGAGACACGTGCCCATTCTCAGTAAGAATCCCCGCAACATCCATCCGGCCTACAAAGAGGCGGTTGTCGACAGCCTGCTCAACGGACTGTCTGCGCGACTCGCCGGCCGAGGCGACTTTTACAAGGTCATTTACGGGGCCAAACCGAGCGCCGCGTTGATGTCGGAGTTCATCGTGCCGATGCCGCCAGAGGAGCGCGGCGGCGACGAGGAGGCGGATCCCATCCGCATCAGCGCGCACGGCATGGACTTCCAGATTCGCTCGGCTGCTGTGAGCACCACGCTGGGTGTGTCGCTAACTGGCGCCGTATACGTCCGCATTTTGCCGACCGAGGACGAAGTGAAGCCCGGCGGACGACTGGAGGCAACGTTCCCCCTGACGCGGGAGGCCCGCGCCGATATTCGGAGCAAGGTCAAGGACGCACTAGGCAAGCTCGTTGCCGCACTGCCAGGCGGCAAGACGCACCCGGAGTGGGCCGCGAAGAGCTACGACGCTCGCAAGGCCGTCTACGAGTCGATGGGCCTGCCGTTCGACAACCGACTGGACCGTGCACCAGCAGAGGAAGATGGCGAAGCCGGGGGCACCGAAGGTGAGAATGGCGAAGGCGGCGAGGAAGGCGAGGCTCGGCCAGTTCAAGAGGTCGCCGCCGGCCTGACCACTCCTGACGGCCTGGCTGACGACATTCCTCCCCCGCCGAAGTGGTTCCGGCTCGAGCTCGCCCTGCCCTCCTTCGAGTTCACCCCGGGAACAGCCGAGGCCGATGCGAAGAAGGCGACCGATGCCCTGAATGAAGCCATCGCCAAGCAGCTCGGCGACTGGGCCACCAGCTCCGACCCCGAAGCAGGTGGCAAGTTGTGGGGATACCGGCGCACACGAGTGCGGCCGTCTGACGTGCGTGGCTGGAAGGGCTTCCTGGAACGGGTGCGCGCCTCGGGCCTGGCGGTCAGCGTGCCCCAGATTGAACTGCGTTGGGTTGTCCAAGCGGTGCCGGACCCGGTCGATACGACTCGCATGACCGTCCACGTGGCGCTGGAAAACTGGACCGCTCCGCTCACGAAGGCGAACTTCAAGGAGCTGGAACCCTCACTCTTCCATGTCTCGGTGACCACTGCGGTGCCGGCGGCCGACCACCAGTTCCTACGCCTGGACCGCGTCAAGCCGTCCTACCGGTACAACCAGTACCTCAAGTACCCGGCGTTGGGGTTCAATGGCGGTATCACTCTGACGGTCGACGGCGCGCTGCACCGCCTGACCACGACGTGGGCCCCGCGCTACGTGCTGCCTCGCATCATTCCAACCGATGGCGCCGTTGAGCGAAACATCGAGAAGCTGTCGCAACCCGACTGCCTAGCCGACCTGAGGCCACTCATCACGGCCTACGAACAATGGCTGACCAAGGTCGAGAAGCATCCGGTGGACCGGGGCCTGGACGGGCCGAATACCGCCGAGCAACTGGCGGCCGAGAAGGAAAAACTGCACCTGGACGTCGCCGCCTGGCGCCGTGAGCTGGGCGCTATCCGCTGCGGCTTGGATATCCTCGAGAAGTCCCGCGCAAGCTGGAGCGGGCCTGGCGTGCAGAAGTCGCCGCTCGGCATTCCGTTCGAAGCCTGGGTCTCGATGAACACCGCGATGGCCAAAGTGGCGAAGTCGAAGGGCTATGACGAGTGGCGCCTGTTCCAGCTCGCCTTCATCCTGGCGTCCATTCCGGCTTTCGCGACGCGCATTCCAGAGTTCCACAGCTACTACACGCCCGACGTTGCAAAGCACGCCAATGCCGTGACGCTGCTGTACTTCTCCACCGGCGGCGGCAAGTCCGAGGCGTTCTTGGGCCTGTTGGCCTTCGTTCTCTTTCTCGACCGCCTGCGGGCCAAGCAGCGAGGTGTCTCGGCCCTTATGCGCTACCCCTTGCGCCTGCTCACCTTGCAACAAGCGCGCCGCACCTTCGCGACGATGGGCGCGGCCGAGGAAGTCCGACACGCGCGCGGGCATCCCGGCGAGCCGTTCTCGCTCGGATTCTGGGTGGGCGGCAGCAACACTCCAAACTGGCATTCCGAGGACGGCTACACAGAAGTCCCCAGCGATGATGAACTCGCCCCGAGTGCGGAGGCCGAGCACAAGGACGTCCAGCCCTACAAGAGCGCCCGTGAGCGCTGGCTGAAGCTGTCCTCGTGCCCGTTCTGTGGCAACAGGGACGGGAGCCTCTTAGCGCTGCGCCGTCAATCGGGTACCGGTGCAAACGCGATGGGGCACTACTGCACGGCCCCGAAGGACAAGTGCTCCTGGAACGCCCGGTTCGCCAAGCCCACGCCGCTACCCTTCTACATCGTCGACGAGGACATCTACGACTTGGCTCCGTCCGTCCTCCTGGGCACGGTCGACAAGCTCGCTGCCATTGGCCAGTCGCAGGGCACCATTCGCAAGTTCTTTGGGATGTTCGGCTTTGCGCCGCTTGTCGAGACCGGCAGCGAGCGCCTGTACGTGCCGATGAAACCCAAGGACTGGGATGGTCACCCTGGCACCAGCATGCGCGCCCTGTTCCCCTCTTTCGCCGCAGGTGAAAAGAAGTTCTTCGACCCGTTTCCGGCCCTGCTGATTCAGGACGAGGCCCACCTGCTGGACGAGTCCCTGGGGACGTTCTCGGGTCTGTTCGAATCAGCGCTGGAGGCAGCGCTCGACCAACTCTCGCCGCTGCTGAAGGGTCATCTCTCATACGAGCCCGAGTCCACGGTCCGTCGAAAAATCAAGGTCATTGCCGCGTCGGCCACGGTCAGCGAGCCGCAGCGCCAGATGCGCAACCTCTACCAGCGCGATAACACGGTCCAGTTCCCTTATCCGGGCCCCACGCTCTACGACTCGTTCTACGCGACGCCCCTCCAGCCAGACGCTACATCTGACGACACCGAGCGCGCGGCCCTTCCTGCAGGCGACGTGGAGCTGCGCAGCCACTGGGCGCGCGTCTACGCCTCGGTCCTGACCAATGGGCACCGCCATACCGTGGCCATGGCCTCGGTGCTCGGCCACTACCACGTGATGCTCACCGGCCTGTACGAGCGCCTGCGCAGCGAGGACCCGACCAAGGAGAAGGCCGCCCGCGACGAGCTGATTCGGTGGGTGTCTCCCGGCCCGCTGCGGGCTCAGTTTGTCCGGCTCCTAGCGGGCGCGGATGCCGCCACATTGCTGACACTGGTGGACTTGCACCGCATCGCCCTGACCTACGTCACGAACAAGAAAGGTGGCGACCAGGTTATCGATAC
This sequence comes from Acidovorax sp. FG60, assembly GCF_057808995.1. Lineage (NCBI taxonomy): Bacteria > Pseudomonadati > Pseudomonadota > Betaproteobacteria > Burkholderiales > Comamonadaceae > Acidovorax > Acidovorax sp. FG60. The sequence continues at coordinate 4,738 of NZ_JBMDJC010000002.1, read as the reverse complement.
CGAAAAGGTTCAGTTCGAGAAGCTTCACCAGGCCGAGGGTTACGCTGACCAAGCCCTGAGCTCGGAACTCATCTCGGGAGCGGTGTCCGCCGCCGACATCCAGGACATCGTCCGGCGGGCCGAGACCCGTGTTGGTATCAACAAGCCGTTCCCGGAGCTGAACGACACCCTTCGGTCGGTTATTGCCACCTCCGCCATTTCGCACGGCGTCGACGTGGAAGAGTTCAACGCGATGTTCTTCGCGGGCATCCCGTCGGACATCGCAGAGTACATCCAGGCGTCGTCACGCGTGGGCCGCACACACGTGGGCTTCTCGCTGCTGGTGCCCGTGCCGCAGCGGTATCGCGACCGGTTTGTGCTAGAGATTCACGACATTTTCCACCGGTTCCTGGAGCGAATGATTCTGCCGGCAGCGGTTGACCGCTGGGCCGAGAAGGCGCTGGTGCGGGTAATGCCGAGCTTCTTCCAAGAGTATGTGTGCGGTATGAACGCCATCGAGCGCCTGTGCACGGCTGACGACGACAAGAAGCGCAACAGCACCACCTTTGCCATGGCGCCCGACGTGCGCGACTTCCTGGCCGTTCCGGCCAACATGAAGGCCACTGAGGCGTTCATGGAGAAGGCGCTCGGGCTGTCATTCTCGCCATCGCCTGAAGGGAAGAACTACTACCGCTCGCTGCTCAAGGGCCAGCTCATCCACTACCAGCAGGACCTGGGTGTGGACCGACTGGTGAACAGTACTCGTCTGGTCCAGTTCTTCGCTGCGCGCAACAGCCTGCTGCGGCCGATGACTTCGCTGCGCGACGTGGACCAGCCCGGCCTCATTCACGAGTCGGGTGCCGATGCGTCGTACAAGCGCGTGGCAGACGGAATGACGGCGCGGGCGATGACCTTCATTCGGCGAGGCTCCGGCGCAGACATCGATTCGACCGATAGCGCAACAGAAGCGCGGAGCTGAGGGAGAAACAAGATGGCAAAAGCCAAAACAATGAACCGGTCGCGCAACCAGCTCGCAACGGCCTACGCCCCAGAGAGCTTCTTTACCTTCGAAGGCGGTATGGGGGCCTGCATTGCCCGCTCTTCGGCCGGCGAGTCCATTCAGCTCACGGAGTCGACGATGGACTTGGTGTTCGAGCGGATGAACGAGCTGGGTCGGGCCTGGTTCAACACCGCCTCGTCTGCACGCGACGGCGACCCAACGAAGCCGCGCATCCTGCCGGCGCAGTGCGTCGACCAGGCCCTGCTTGACCCGACCAGATCGGAGTTCCAACTGCCGGGCCAGGATCGCTTCTATCTGTGCCGGCCCTCGCACATGGAGTACACGCCGGCGCCGCTGACGTTTGTGTGCCGAACCTGTGGAATGTTCCAGGACTACGAGACTCTCTCAGAGCTCGACAAGAACCTAGAGAACTTAACACCCGACCGCTGCCCCAACCCCAAGAAGAAGGGCCAGTGCGACTGGGAGCAGCTCGATGTCGTCTTCGTGCACTGGTCCGGTCACTGGGAGGCAGCCTTTCCGGGCCAGTGGCACTGGAGCGACCGGGATGCCAAAGTCATCAAGCGCCGCGACAACTGCGTCTGCGGGAGCTTCCTGTTCAAGCTGAATCGGCGCTCTGCCGGCATCGGCGATTGGTTCTTCGAGTGCGCCGCCTGCGACAAGCCGCTGTCACCGAAGTGGTTGCAGAACGACCGAGACACCTTGCGCATTCTCGGACCGGCAATGGGGCCGGACCGTCTGACCGAGGTACGGATGCAGGCGACGCCCTACCGCGCGTCGAGTGCGTATTACGTCATGTCCGACCTGTTCATCGACTTCAAGGACGGCAGCCAGCAGTTGCTGACCCGACTACGTCCTGGACGGGAAGCAGAGCTCAAGGACTTCGTGGCGAGGCAGTATGGTTTTGCCGCGCAGCCCATCACGGATGAGGACGTGCAAAAGGCCTGCGAGGGCAAGCCGGAATGCGCCAAGGACCTGGCGGACTACCTTGCTGCCGTGGAGCAGATTCGCACGCTAGAGGGATTTGCGGAGCCGATGCGGACTACGCTGAAAGGCGCCATCGAAATGGCATACACGAGTCGCCAGCGCATTCTGGATGACCTTCGCCGACGACAGATTCTGCTGCCGAAGCTGGACCTTCCGGTGTCGGTTGTCTCGAACCTTCAGAACAGGCAATCGACGTTCGCATCCAAGTTCGACCCTTTCCGCCTGGCCGTCGAGCACGCGGCCCTCAAGAACACGCGCCTGGATGTGGAGACGCGGACCAACGGGAAGAAGCCGTATGTCTCCTTTACTCGGCTGGATGAGGACCTGGCACCAGAAGACAAGGACAAGACGGACCAGGTGCAGGCCGCGACGCGCGCGTTGCTCGACAAACTGGGGCTCGAGGACATGGGCCTTATCCGGGAATTCGACCTGTGTCGCTTCAGCTTCGGCTACTCGCGCATGGAGTCGACGCCCATCCTGCGGGACAAGCGGGGCATGGACATGCCCGTTCGCCTAAACCTGTTCCCACCGGTGAAGCAGAACGACAGCACGCGGTATCCCGTCTACGTCGTGCAACAGGGTAACGAGGCCTTGTATGTACGCCTCAAGGAAGAACTCGTTCTCGAATGGCTCCGCGACCTGAACTGCCCGGACATGTTCACCTTGAACGCGGGAGAGAAGATTGGCGCAGGCCTGCTGGGCGCGGCACAGTCGATGAGTCCGTTCCTGGACAACTTGCCTGAGACCACGACGCCGCCGGTCTACTTCTACCTGTACACCCTGCTCCACAGCTACTCGCACTTGCTGATGAAACACGTGTCGGAGTACTCCGGCCTGGACCTGGGTTCATTGGGCGAGTACATCTTTCCGGCTGACCTGGCCTTCGTGGTCTACCGCAACGGCACGACGATGGACCTGGGCAACCTGTCTGCGCTCTGGCGTAATGCCGGCCCGGCGATGCTGACCGCAATGCTCGGCGCCAAGGCGACGCAATGCGGGACCGGCTCACTGTGCACGGAGCGCGGCGGCGCCTGCCCTGACTGCGTGATGATGCCGGAGACGTCGTGCATTGCCGGCAACAAGCTGCTCTCACGGTCGGTTCTGCGGTCCATCGGGGGCAGGCCTCGTCTCGACAAGCGGGCCACGCCGATTCGCGGCTACCTAGACATGATCAAACCGTAGGTCTGCAATGCCAACCCAGAAGCTGACCGCGTTCGAGCAAACCGTCTTGGCCGGCCTGGCTGAGAAAGCCGGACTCGCCGCAGCGGTGCTGGAGGCGTGGGCAGACCTGCCCGCCGGTTCGGTGCAGTCAGCCCGCTCGCTCATCGATGCGGCACAATTGGGTGTAACCGAAGAAGGCGCGACGCAGGGCCTACTCGAGCGCTCAACGAGCCTGGGGCTCATTGAGTTGACGCCGGCGGGATACAAACCGCGCATTGGTGCGCACGAACGCTTCCCGCGCCTGGCCTTCGCCCTTCATGCCGTTGAGCACTATCGGTCGTCCGTACACCGCGATGCAACCGTGGCGCAGGTTGTGCTCACCAAGCCTCCTCGGCCGAGCATGCTGGAGCAACAGCTATCGGCGCTGGGTTGGCGAACCACAGAACTGGAGGCCACTGAGCACGCCTTCCACGGTATGGTGCGGGCGGCGAAACGGCGCATGGTCGTCATGACGCCGTTCTTTGACAGCACCGGCGCAACCTGGCTGACGGAGCTGCTGTCGAACGTTTCCCCGGGGGTCGAGCGCATCCTGATTCTTCGCAGCCTGGAAGACACCACGCGGAAGGACTACCCGTTCGGATTCGACGCCATCTCGCAGTGGCTCAAGGTGGAGGGCGTGCGGGTCTTCAACTATTCGATTCCGCGCATGGACGGCGGGCGGGAAACCTTCCACGCAAAGGCGGTGCTTTGCGACCGGAGCACAGCCTACCTCGGCTCGTCCAACGTGACAGCGGCCTCCCTTGAACATTCGATGGAAATGGGCGTCGTGCTGGAGGGGCGAGCGGCGGCAGGTGTCGCCGAGGTCATCGACGCGGTCCTGGCGGCAGCAACGCCATGGATGTAAGCCGCGCCGCGTGTACGATTTTGCAGGTGCCAGCATCGGACCTGAGACTAGAAATGCCGGGTACGGCGCGGCGTCTCTCGGCTTCTCGCCCTTCCTGCTGCTAGATGCGGACGCCGCCAGACTTCGGCGTCGCGAACTGGTCTGACTCCTTGCCGAGCGGAAATGTGACGAGGTGCCGCACGCTGATTGGCATCGGCGCAGCGCGGCCTGCACTCGGGATTCACCTTCGGTTTTTAGCAGGATGTCATCGACGGAGGCCGCAGTGGGGGGCATGTGCGCCCGGCCCGCAGCCCTGACCGCGATCATTTCGGCCCTGGACACGACCAAAGATCTCGTGACGGGTCGCGACGACTGGTACCCGATCCATCGATACAAGACCTTGGGCATCGCCTGCAAATGTCAAAGGTTTTGTATCAGGGCCTGGCGGCCACCGGGAACTTGCCATCCCTCTGGCGAGCTCGTCGGCGGCCTGAAATACGTGTACTCGCCCGCCTATACCGATGCACCTAAGCCCGACAGGCCCCGACAACAAGCGCCGCTGCGACTGAACAGCACTCGGCGCTTCCTACCTGCACCACTCGATCAAGCCATTCTTCACCCAGAAGTGGCAGGAGCATGCTCGGTGCTGATGAACGGGGTCTCCTCGTTTTCAGTGCAATAAGTGACGGTACGCAAAGCTAGCACTGGCG